>CAYREA010000012.1:0-56898 GCA_964423075.1 uncultured Rubrivivax sp.
TGGTGACGCAGATGCAGAACCAGGATCCGCTCAACCCGATGGACAACGCGCAGATGACGAGCCAGATGGCGCAGATCAACACCGTCACCGGCGTCGAGCAGCTCAACACCACGGTGCAGGCGCTGAACACGCAGTTCCTGCAGATGCAGGCGCTGCAGGGCGCCTCGCTGGTGGGCCACGAGGTCACGCTGCAGGGCAACCGGCTGTCGCTGGCCGACGGCCAGGGCGAGGGCGGCTACGAACTCGCCGGCAAGGCCACCTCGGTCAAGCTGGAAGTGCTGAACGCCGCCGGCCGCGTGATCGACACCGTGCAGCTGGGCGCCCAGGACGCCGGCCGCCACCACTTCGAGTGGCCCGCCACCAACGTGGCCGAAGGCACCGAGCTGAGCTTCCGCATCACCGCCAGCAGCGGCACCGCCACCGTCGCCAGCACGCTGCTGATGCGCGACAAGGTCGAAGCCGTCACCAGCAAGAGCGGCAGCCTGGTGCTGCAGACCGAACACTCGGGCGACGTCGCATACAGCGACGTCAAGGCCTTCAACTGAACCTCACCTGACCAGGACGCACCATGAGCTTCCAGCAAGGCCTCTCGGGCCTCAACGCCACGAGCAAGAACCTCGAGATCATCGGCAACAACATCGCCAATGCGAACACCTACGGCACCAAGGTCTCGCGCGCCGAGTTCGCCGACGTGTACGCCGCGTCGCTGAACGGTGCCGGCAGCAACAGCGTGGGCATCGGCACCCGCCTGGCGGCCGTGGCGCAACAGTTCACCCAGGGTGGCATCACCACCACCGACAACCCGATGGACCTGGCGATCAACGGCGCCGGCTTCTTCCAGGTGACCGACGGCCAGAGCCCCACCACCTTCACGCGCAACGGCCAGTTCAAGGTCAACCGTGACGGCTACATCGTCAACAACGCGCAGCAGCAGCTGATGGGTTATGCGGCCGACGCACAGGGCGTGATCCAGCCCGGCCAGGCCGTGGCGCTGCAGCTGCCCACCGGCGGCGTGGCACCGGCCACCACCACGGAAATCGACCTGGAGATGAACCTCGATTCGCGCCAGGCGCCCACCGTGCCGGCCTCGGGCAGCATCGACTTCAACGACGCCACCACCTACAACAACGCCACCTCGCTCACCACCTACGACCTGCAGGGCCAGCAGGTGGCGCTGACCTACTTCTTCCAGAAGTCGTCCACCGACACCTGGAACGTCTACGCCACGGCCAACGGCACGCCGGTGCTCGACGCCGGCGGCGGCCTGTCGCCCATCACCACCATCACCTTCGCCACCGACGGCAGCACGCCCACGTCGCCGGCCGGCCCGGTGGCCTTCGACATCCCGTCCACCACCAACGCCACCGGCGGCACCACGCTGCCCATCACCGGCGTGCAGTTCGACCTGTCGCGCACCACCCAGTTCGGCAGTGCCTTCGGCGTCACCGACATGCGCCAGGACGGTTACGCCGCCGGCCTGCTGACCGGCATCTCGGTGGAAGCCGATGGCGTGATCACCGCACGCTATTCCAACGGCCAGAGCCGGCCGGCGGGCCAGATCGAGATCGCCACCTTCCGCAACCCACAAGGCCTGCAGCCCATCGGCGACAACGCCTGGGCCCGCAGCTACGCATCGGGCGACCCCGTCACCGGCGTGCCCGGCGACGGCAGCCTGGGCGTGCTGCAGTCGGGCGCGCTGGAAGAGAGCAACATCGACCTGACGGGCGAGCTCGTCAACATGATCACCGCGCAGCGCATCTACCAGGCCAACGCGCAGACCATCAAGACGCAGGACCAGGTGCTGCAAACCCTGGTCAACCTGCGTTAAAGCCCACCCCCGAAGCGCCTGCGGCGCTCCCCCTCGAGGGGGCAACGCCGGCGGCCCGGCGAAGCCGGTTCCGCGGCGTTCGCTTGAAGGAGCACTGACACATGGACCGTCTGATATATCTCGCGATGTCGGGCGCCAAGGCGACGCTGCAGCGCCAGGACTCGCTGGCCAACAACCTGGCCAACGCCTCCACCACCGGCTTTCGCGCCGAGATGCAGGCCTTCCGCGCCGTGCCGGTGCGCGGCGACGGCGCCACCACGCGCGCCTACGCGCTGGAATCCACCATCGGCCACGACGACAGCGCCGGCCCCATCAGCAGCACCGGCCGGCCGCTGGACGTGGCGGTGCAGGGCAAGAGCTGGCTCGCGGTGCAGGCGCTGGACGGCACCGAGGCCTACACCCGCGCCGGCAGCCTGCAGGTCAACGCCGAAGGCCAGCTGGTCACACCCGGCGGCCTGCCCGTGCTGGGCGACGGCGGCCCCATCACCGTGCCGGCGAATGCCTTCGTCGAGATCGCGCCCAACGGCCAGATCACCACCACGGTGGGCACGGCCAAGCCGCAGGGGGCCGGGCGCCTGAAGCTGGTGACGCCCGAGGCGCCTTTGACGCGCGCCACCGACGGCCTGTTCCGCAGCCCCGATGGCGCCGACCTGCCGAACGACGCCAACGCGCGCGTGCAGAGCGGCGCACTCGAAGGCAGCAACGTCAGCGCCGTCGAGACCATGGTGGCCATGATCGCCGCCGCGCGCCAGTTCGAGCAGCAGATGAAGATGCTGCAGGGCGCCGAGCAGCGCGACCAGGGCGCAACCAAGCTGCTAACGCCTCAATAGTCACGCGATTTCCGCGTCACCCCACCTCCGGGGGCTTGACTTCGCCTCTAGCATCGCGTTTGTGCAAGCAGTACCGCAGCCCTTTCTGACCGTCACGACCGTCGAGGCGATCATCATCGGCGCCTTGGCGCTGATGTTCGCATCGGTGGCCTGGCGCACGCGCGAAGCCGGCTTGCGCACGCTCGCCGCCGGTTTTGCGCTGGCCGCGGCCTGGTACTTCGCCAGCGACCAGATCCCCTACACCGGCCCGCTCATCGATACGCTGCCGCAGCGTCTGGGATCGCTCGTCATCGGCATGGGCGTGCTGCTGGTGGCCGTGGGTGTGGTGCGCTACCTGGGCTGGCCAGGTGGCCTGCTGCAGGCCGCCGTGGTGGTCTTCCTACTTCCCGCGCTGCTGCTGCTGGGTGCGCTGGCGGTGGGCGTGGACGTGCCGCATCGCGTGTTCCACTTCGGCGTCATGCTGGCCTACGTCGGCGCCGCGGTGGTGGCCCTGGGCCGCGCGCGCAACGAGCCGGGCACCGGCCACCTCGCGCTCGGCCTGGCCCTGCTGACACTGGCCGGGCTGCCGCTGGCGATGTCGGCGTTTGGCGTCGAGCCGGAACAGCTGCGGTACCTGGCCGGCGCGGCACGGGCCGTGTTCGGCGTGTTCCTGCTGACCGTGATCCTGCTGCGCCGCCACCAGGCGCTGAAGGACGAGATCAGCCTGCGCGCCGATGCCGAAGCGCGGCTGCGCGACGCCAATGGGCGCCTGGAAGCGCGCGTGGGCGAGCGCACCGCGCACCTGCACGAGCTGATCAACGGGCTGGAGGACTTCAGCCGCGGCGTGTCGCACGACCTGCGCGGGCCGCTGGGCGGCATGGCGCAGCTGGCGCAGCACGCGGCCGAGGCCATGTCGCGCGGCGACCGCGCGCTGGCCGAACGCGCGCTGCCTGCCATCGCGCAGCAGTGCGAGGCCTCGGCCCGCATGGTCAGCGCGATGCTGGAACTGGCGCGCCTGGGCGACACCACGGTGCGCCGCGAGTGGGTGGCGGTGGACGAGCTGGCGCGTGCGGCCTTCGACGAGGTGATGCTGTCCAACCCCGGCCGCGAGCGCCCGGCCCTGCGCTGCGCGGGCCTGCCGCGCGTGCTGGCCGATGCCGACCTGCTGCGGGCGGTTTTCGTGAACCTGCTGGCCAACGCAGTGAAGTTCACGCGCGACACGCCGCAGGCGCAGATCGACATCGAGGCCAGCGTCGAAGGCCGCGACGTGACCTTGTGCGTGCGCGACAACGGTGCCGGCTTTGCACCCGAGGCCGCGCGGCGCCTGTTCGAGCCCTTCTTCCGCGCCCACGGCGCGCGTTACGAAGGGCATGGCCTGGGCCTGAGCATCGTGCGCCGGGCCGTCGAGGCCCAGGGCGGGCACGCATGGGCCGAAGCCGGTGCGCCGGGCGGGGCGCGCCTGTGCTTCCGGCTCGACGGTGCGGCCCCGGCCCCGGCCGCAGCCCCGGCTGTCGCCGCCGCGGCGCTGGCCGACACGGCCCCGTAAAGCTCCGCCTTCCCCTCTCTTTTCCGCCCACCGCGGCCCTCAAGCCGCGCCGAAGATGGCGGTTATCTCCCTGGGGAACCCCGCACCATGATCCGTTCACTCTGGACCGCCGCCACCGGCATGGAAGCGCAGCAGACCAAGCTGGACGCGATCTCGCACAACCTGGCCAACGTCGGCACCAACGGCTTCAAGCGCGGCAGCGTGGTCTTCGAAGACCTGATGTACCAGAACCTGCGCACGCCGGGTGCGGCCAGCTCCGACCAGAGCCAGCTGCCCACCGGCCTGCAGGTGGGCCTGGGCGTGCGCGTGACCTCGGCCTCGCGCATCTTCAGCCAGGGCTCGCTGCAGCAGACCGCCAGCAAGTTCGACCTGGCCATCCAGGGCAACGGCTTCTTCCAGATCCAGATGCCCGACGGCAGCACCGGCTACACGCGCGACGGCGGTTTCCAGATCGACTCGGGCGGCCAGCTCGTCACCAACGCCGGCTACCCGGTGCAGCCCGGCATCACGGTGCCGGCCAACGCCACCAGCTTCGACGTGTCGCGCGACGGCACCGTCAGCGTCAGCCTGCCGGGCCAGGCGGCGCCGCAGGTGCTGGGGCAGTTGCAGCTGGCCTCGTTCATCAATCCGGCCGGCCTGGACTCGCGCGGCGGCAACATCTTCGGCGAGACCGCGGCCTCGGGCACGCCCAACGCCGCCGCCCCGGGCAGCGCCAGCATGGGCAGCCTGCAGCAGGGTTTTGTCGAAGGCAGCAACGTCAACGTGGTGGAAGAACTGGTGAGCATGATCGCCACCCAGCGCGCCTACGAGCTGAACTCGAAGGCCATCCAGACCAGCGACCAGATGCTGGCCAAGCTGGGGCAGCTGTGATGCGCGGCGCCCTGGTTCTGCTGGCGGTGCTGGCGCTGTCAGGCTGCGGCTACCTGGCCCCGCGCGTCGACGTGGCCGACACCAAACCGCCGCAGCCGGCCGCGATGCCGCAGCCGGTGGCGGGCAACGGCAGCATCTTCCAGGCCGGCAACTACCGGCCGCTGTTCGAAGACCACCGCGCGCGCCTGGTGGGCGACACGCTCACCGTGGCCATCGTCGAGAAGGTCTCGGCCAGCGCCAAGAGCACCAGCTCGCTGGACAAGAGCGGCGCCATCGCCGGCAGCGTGGCCGCCTTCCCCGGCATCAGCCCCAACGCCATGCGCCGCGCCACCGCCGAAGGCAGTGGCAGCAACACCTTCAACGGCAAGGGCGCCACCGAGAACAGCAACGAGTTCGCCGGCACCATCACCGTGGTCGTGCGCGGCGTGCTGCCCAACGGCCACCTGCTGATCGCCGGCGAGAAGCAGATCGGCGTCAACGAGAACGTCGACGTGCTGCGCTTTTCGGGCCAGGTCGACCCGCGTGCCATCCAGCCCGGCAACACCGTGCCCAGCGCCTCCATCGCCAACGTGCGGCTCGAACAGCGTGGCCGTGGCCAGCAGAGCGAAGCGCAGGCCATGGGCTGGCTCGGGCGCGTGTTCCTGAACCTGGCGCCGATCTGATGAAGCTCGCAAGCGTCCTCCTGCGCCCGCTGCTGCCCTTGCTGGCCGCGCTGGCCCTGGCCACGCTGGCCGTGCCCGGCACGGCCCAGGCCATCCGCATCAAGGAAGTGGCTGCCGTGCAGGGCGTGCGCAGCAACCAGCTGGTGGGCTACGGCCTGGTGGTGGGCCTGGACGGCACCGGCGACCAGACCACCCAGACCCCCTTCACCACGCAGAGCCTGCAAGCCATGCTGCAGCAGCTGGGCGTGACGGTGCCCGCCGGCACCACCATGCAGCTGCGCAACGTGGCCGCGGTGCTGGTGACGGCGCAGCTGCCGCCTTTCGCGCAGCCCGGCCAGAGCATCGACGTCAACGTGTCTTCGGTGGGCAATGCCAAGAGCCTGCGCGGCGGCACGCTGATCGCCACGCCACTGAAGGGCGCCGACGGCCAGATCTACGCGCTGGCCCAGGGCAACCTGATCGTCGGCGGCGCCGGCGCCGCGGCGGGCGGCTCCAAGGTGCAGATCAACCACCTGTCGGCCGGCCGCATTCCCGACGGTGCCAGCGTCGAACGCGCCGTGCCCACGCCGCTGCAGGACGGCCCCACGCTGCAGCTGGGCCTGTCGGCCAGCGACTACGCCACCGCGCGCGCCGTCGCCGGCGCCATCAACAAGGCCAAGGGCAACGGCACCGCCAGCGCGCTGGACGGCCGCACCGTGCGCGTGAAGATGCCCGAGGGCGACGACCGCGTCGGTTTCCTGGCCGACATCGAGAACCTCTCGCTGGAGCTGGAAAAGCCCGCCGCCCGCATCGTGCTGAACGCGCGCACCGGTTCCGTCGTGATCAACGAATCGGTGACGCTGGGCCCCTGTGCGGTGTCGCACGGCGCGCTCACCGTCACCATCACCACCACGCCGGTTGTGAGCCAGCCCGCGCCGCTGTCGCAGGGCCGCACGGTCCAGGCCGAGCGCAGCGACATCTCGGTCAACCAGCAGGGCAGTGCGCTGATCCACATGGCGGCCGGCACCAAGCTGACCGACGTGGTGAAGGCGCTGAACACGCTGGGCGCCACGCCGCTGGACCTGCTGGCCATCCTGCAGGCCATGAAGAGCGCCGGCGCGCTGCACGCCGACATCGAAGTCATCTGACCCATCCGAACATGGCTGCCATCCCCATCCATCCCAACGCCGGCCTGGCCGGCGACGTGCGTTCGCTGGAATCGCTGAAGGCGCGCGCTGCCGGCGACCCCAAGGGCACCGTGCGCGAGGCGGCCAAGCAGTTCGAGTCGCTCTTCATGAACGAGCTGATGAAGAGCATGCGCTCCACCGTGATGAAGGCCGAGGAAGACGGCGCCGGCACCAGCCTGTCCACCGGCATGCTCGACCAGCAGCTGGCCACGCAGATGAGTGGCCTGCCGGGCGGTTTGTCCGAGGCCATCATGAAGCAGCTGGAGCGGCAGATGGGCCTCACGCCCGGGCCGATCCCGTTCACCGGCTCGGCCAACAACACCGCGGCGCCGCTGTCCAGCACGCCGGCGCAGACGCGCATTCCGCAGAGCGGCGCCGCCGGCTTCGTGCAGCAGCACAGCAGTGCGGCCAAGGCGGCCGAAGACGCCACCGGCATCCCGGCCAGCTTCATGGTGTCGCAGGCGGCGCTGGAAACCGGCTGGGGCCGCAAGGAGATCCGCCATGCCGACGGCGGGCCTTCGTTCAACCTCTTCGGCATCAAGGCCGGGCCCAACTGGAAGGGTCCGACGGCCGAGGTCACGACCACCGAATACGTCAACGGCAAGGCGCAGAAGGTGGTGGCCAAGTTCCGCGCCTACGGCAGCTACGCCGAGTCCTTCGCCGACTACGCCAAGCTGATGAAGGACAGCCCGCGCTACCAGAACGTGGTGGCCGCCGCGACGAAGAAGTCGGGCGATGCGGGTGCGGGTTTTGCGATGGGCCTGCAGAAGGCCGGTTACGCCACCGACCCGGCCTACGCCGACAAGCTGACCAAGGTCATCAACACGACGCTGCGCCTGCAGCGCTCACTGGCCTGAGCAAGGAACACTGAATGGGTGCCTCACCACTGATGTCGCTGGGCATCCGCGCCATGGCGGCGAACTTCGCCGCGCTGCAGGCCACCGGCCACAACATCGCCAACGCCAACGTGCAGGGCTTCTCGCGTCAGCAGGCCAACTTCGCCACCGCGCAGGGCCAGTTCAGCGGCGCCGGCTTCTTCGGCCGCGGTGTCGACGTGCAGAGCGTCACGCGCGCGCACAACGCCTTCCTGACGCGCGAGTCGGCCAACGCCCGCGCCTTGTCTTCGATGGACGCGGCGCGGCTGGAACAGCTGCAGCGCCTGGAGTCGGTGTTCGCCCCCGGCGAAACCGGCCTGGGCTACGCCACCACCGAGCTGTTCGACGCGATGGTCGACCTGTCCAGCCACCCCGCCGACATGGCCACGCGCCAGGTGGTGCTGGCGCGCGCGGGTGACCTGGTGCAGCGTTTCAGCGACGCCGGTGCCGCGCTCGACGAGGCGCAGCAGAGCGTCACCGCCACGCTCAAGGCCTCGGTGGCCGAGGTCAACCAGCTCAGCAAGGCCATCGCCGCGGCCAACGACAAGATCGCCATGCTGCAGGGCGCCGGCCAGCCCGCCAACGACCTGCTGGACGAACGCGACCGGCTGATCTCGCGCCTGTCGGAACACGTGCAGGTGAGCCGCATCGAGGCCGACGACGGCACCGTGGGCCTGTTCATCGGCGGCGGCCAGCGCCTGGTGCTGGGCGCCGAGGCGGCCGAACTGCAGGTGGTGCAGGATCCCACCGATCCGAGCCGCAGTTCGGTGTCGATGAAAGCCGGCTCGAGCCTGATACGCATCGATGGCCAATCGCTGGTGGGCGGCGACATCGCCGGCCTGCTGCGTTTCCAGAACGAAGACCTGGTGCAGGGCCGCAACCTGGTGGGCCAGTTGGCCACGGCGGTGGCCTCGGCCGTCAACGAACAGCAGGTGCGCGGCCTGAACCTGCAGCAGCCGCTGGGCAGCGTGGCTTCGCAGCCGCTGTTCCAGCTGGGCGCGCCGCAGGCGCTGGCGCAGGCCAGCAATGCGCGCGACGCCAGCGGCGTGGCCATCGGCAGCGTGGCGCTGACCATCGTCGATGCCAGCGTGCTCAAGGCCAGTGACTATTCGCTGCGCGAAAGCACCAGCAGCCCCGGCAGCTGGGAGCTGACACGTCTGTCCGACGGCACGGTGAGCACCGTCAACAGCGGCGACGTGGTCGACGGCATGCGCATCGACATCAACAACGCGCAGACCGGCGACAAGTTCCTGCTGCAGCCGGTGGCGCGTGCCGCCAACGGCATGACCAAGCTGCTCAGCGACCCGCGCGACCTGGCCGCCGCCTCCCCGCTGGTGGCCACCAGCGCCGGCACCAACACCGGCACCGCCAGCGTCGGTGACCTGACGGTGACGGCCTCGCCGCTGCCCTATGGCGCAGCCAACGAGTCCCTCACGTTCACCCGGCTGGTGCCGCCGGTGAACGGCTACGACTACGAGTACACCTCGTCGATCAGCGGCAGCACGACACCCTGGAGTACCGGCCAGCCGGTGGTGGGCGCCAACGGCTTCTCGATACAGCTCAGCGGTGTGCCGGCCAATGGCGACACGATCAATGTCGACCCCACGCCGGTTTCGGCCATCGCCTCGAACAACGGCAACGCGCGCGCGCTGCTGGCGCTGCGCGACGCCACGGTGGTGGACGGCAAGTCGGCCACCGACAGCTGGTCGGAGGCGCTGGCCGACGTGGGCGTGCGGGTGCAGTCGGCGGAATCGGCGGCCGACATCTCCAGCGCCATGGCCACGCAGGCCGAAGAGATCCGCAGCGGCGAGACCGGCGTCAACCTCGACGAGGAAGCCGCGCGGCTGATCCAGTTCCAGCAGAGCTACCAGGCCGCGGCCAAGGTGCTGCAGATCGCGCAGTCGGTCTTCGACACGCTGCTGCAGACGGCAGGCCGCTGACTCCACCCCAAGCAACCAGGGCCCGCACGATGCGCGTCAGCACCTCTTTCGCCTACGACAAGCAACTGGCGCAGCTGCAGCGGCGCCAGTCGCAGCTCACCGAGGCCCAGACCCAGCTCACCAGCGGCAAGCGCGTGCTGCGCGCCAGCGACGACCCCGCCGCGGCCGCAACCGCCGAACGCGCCTTGGCCCGCATGGCGCGTGCCGAAGCGCAGCAGCGCGCGGTGGACGCCAGCAAGAACGCGATGCAGCTCACCGAAAGCGCCCTGGGCGACGCCGGCGAGATGCTGCAGCAGGTGCGCGAGGCGCTGGTCAACGCCGGCAACGGCAGCTACACCGACAGCGACCGCCAGAAGCTGGCGCAGCAGATCCAGGGCCTGCGCAACGACCTGCTGGCCGTGGCCAACCGCGACGACGGCTCGGGCCGCTACCTCTTCGGCGGCCAGGGCAGCGACACGCCGCCGCTGCGCGACGCCCCCGGTGGTGTCGTGTACGACGGCACCAGCGGCCAGACCAGCGCCGCTGCCGGCGAACAGACGCCGCTGTCGGTGGACGGCCGGGCCGCCTTCCTGCAGGTGCCCGACCCGGCCAACGCGGGTGCCACGATGTCGGTCTTCGCCGCGCTCGACCAGGCCGTGGCCGGCCTGCTGACAACGGGCCAGACCAGCACCCAGGTGGCGCAGATCGTCTCCAGCGGCCTGGGCAACGTCGACGCGGCGGCTAACAACCTGTCGTCGTGGCGTGCTCGCGCCGGCGAGGCCCTCAACCGCGCGGACGCCATCGGCAACCGGCTGAGCCAGGCCAAGCTGGACGCGCAGACCGAGCGCAGCAATGCCGAAGACCTGGACATGCTGGCCGCGATCTCGGACTTTCAGAACCGGCAGAGCGGCTACGATGCTGCTCTGAAGACCTACTCGATGGTGCAGCGCATGTCGCTGTTCGACTACCTCAAGTGACGGCGACACGACCATGATGGATCACGCAGTGCTCGGCCAGGTGGCCCTGGGCTATTGCCCGATGGTGGACCGCCAGCGCGCGATCATCGGCACCCGGCTCACCATCTCGCCCGAGCGTCCCGACGCGGTGCCCGATGCCGACGCGCTGATGGCCGCCATCCACGAGGTGTGGCCCACCAGCGAGGCGGGCGCCAAGCCCGTGCTGTCGCTGAACCTGGCCGGCGAGGCCCTGCTGCGCAGCATGCTGGCCGCCAACCCCGGCCCGCAGTGCATGGTGGAGGTGCCCGCCTTCATGGCTGGTGACCGCGCCAACACCGCCGGCCTGCAGGCCTTGCGCGCCACCGGCACCACGCTGGTCATCAAGGGCCGGCCCCTGGTGCAGCTGCCGGCCGAACTGCTGCCCTTGTTCACCCATTGCATCGTCGAGCTCGACGAAGACCGCCGCACCGGCCCGGTGGCGCCGGCGGGCATGGAGCGCAACGTCACCACCATCCAGGCCGGCCTGCGCAACAGCGCCGACTTCGACAAGGCCTACCAGCTCGGCGCCGCCGCCGTGCTGGGCTGGACCTGGGACGACCCGCTGCCCAAGCCCACGGGCCGCAACAGCGTGCCCAGCGACATCAAGACGGTGATGGAGCTGATCAACGGCGTCGAGCGCGAGCTGCCCGTGCCGCAGCTCGAAGGCGTGCTGCGCCGCGACCCCACGCTGGCCTTCCGCCTGATGCGCTACCTGAACTCGCCGGCCTTCGGCCTGTCGGTCGAGATCAACTCCTTCGGCCATGCGCTGATGCTGCTGGGTTACCAGCGCCTGAAGCGTTGGCTGGCGCTGCTGCTGGCGTCTTCGGCCAAGGGCAGCAATGCCAAGCCGACGATGTACGCCGCGGTGCGCCGCGGCCTGCTGATGGAAGAGCTGGCGCGCGAGAACGGCGATGCCGAGATGCGCAGCGAGATGTTCATCTGCGGCGTGTTCTCGCTGCTCGACCGGCTGCTCAACCAGCCCATGAAGGAACTGCTGCCCTCGGTGCCGGTGCCCGAGCGCGTGGCGCAGGCGCTGCGCGGCGAAGGCGACGGCGGCCCCTACACGCCTTTCCTGCAACTGGTGCAGGCCATCGAGCAGGGCGCGGTGTTCGACATCCGCGAGAAGGCCGAGGTGCTGCTGCTCGGCCCGGCCGTGGTCAACCGCGCGGTGCTGACGGCGCTGCGCTCCGCCAAACAGCTTGACGGCTGAAACCACCGCCCCACCCAGCACGCCAGCCGAGGGCTGGCTGCTGGCGCTGCCGCTGCTGCCCACGCCGGCCACGCTGCAGGGCGCCGATTTCCGCATCGTCGAGGCCAACGCGGCCTTCGCCGCCATCTTCGAGCTGCCCACCGATGCGATGGCCGGGCGCGACCCCGTCAGCCTGGAGCCCGCCGAAGCGCAGGCCGGCAGCCTGGCCGAACGCAGCGAGCTGGCCAGGGCCGATCTGGCGCCGCCGCTGCTGCAGCGCCGGCTGATCGACAGCCTGGGTGTGGAGCGCTGGTTCAGCTGTGCGGTGACGCGCCTGGCCGTTGCCGACGGAACCGCTCTGTGGCTGACGCTGTGGCATGAAGTCACCGGCGAGGTGCGCCTGCGTTCCATCTCGCGCCGCGCCCAGGACGAGCTGGCACAGTGGTTCGAACTCAGCGGCACCGGCATGGTGGTGTACGACACCACCGGCCTCATCAAGCGCTGCAACGCGGCCTTCGAAGCGCTGATCGAACGGGTGCCCGAGGTGATGGCCGACGCCACGCCCGAGCTGCAGGCGCTGCTCGGCTGGACCGGCGGCCCCGCCGGCGCCGAGCTCGATCCCGCGCTGGTGCCCGGCGCCCCCGCGCTGGAGATGCAGGGCCTGGTGCCGCTGCCCGACGGCCGCCGCCGCCGCCTGAGCGCGCGCCTGGTGTGCCAGACCGACGAGCCCGGCCGCCGCCGCGTGATGGCCGTGGTGCAGGACCGCAGCGCCGAGGACGACCGCGACCTGGCCCAGCTGGAGATGGGCATGCTGATGGACACCGCCAGCATCGGCGTGGCCACCTACGACCCCACCCGCGGCTGGCTGGCACCGCGTGCCGCCGCGCGGCGCCCGCGCCAGGGCCGCGCAACGGCCGACAAGCAGCCTTCGGGCGCGCTGCTGGGCATCAGCCGCGACCTGGTCGAGCCCGCCTCGCTGCCCGAGTACGAACGCCTGCAGAAGGCGCTGCGCAGCGGCGAGAGCACCGAGGTGCGCTACGCCGTGCGCCACCCCGAGATGGGCACGCGCTGGCTGCTGACACGCGTGGAACCGGGCGCGCTGGCCGGCGGCCGCACCACGACCTCGGTGGTGACGCTGGACGTCACCGACCAGGAACGTGCGCAGCGCCGCAACGAGCAGCTGCTGCGCGAGCTGACCACCATCCTCGACAGCTCCACTGCCGGCATCGCCTACCTGCGCGGGCCGGTGCTGGTGCGCTGCAACCGCCGCTTCGAGCGCATGCTGGGCTTCGAGGCCGGCGGCGCGGCCGGCGCCACGCTGCAGGAGATCTTCGCGCGCAGCCTGGGCGCCCTGACCAGCGCCGCCGACGCGCTGGCCGCGCTGGCCGAGGGCCGGCCCTTCGACGCCGAACTGCCGCTCACGCGCGGCAGCGGCGCCGCCGACGGGCCGCCGCAGTGGTATTCACTCTCGGTGCGGCGGGCGCAGGACGACGCCAACGTGAGCGAGGGCGAAGCGGTGGCCGTGCTGACCGACATCACGCGCCTGAAGAACCAGCAGGCCGAACTGGAGCAGCTGCTGCGCGACCGCGAGCTGATGTTCAACCTGTCGGAAGTGGGCATCGTCTACCAGCGCGGCGCGCGCATCGAACGCGCCAACCAGGCCATGGCCACGCTCACCGGCTGGGCCAGCCCCGAGCTCACCACGCTGGACGCCGTGCTGCTGTACGAAGACGCGCGCGCCTGCGTCGACTTCGAGGCCCAGGTGGCGCAGGCGCTGCGCGAACACGGCCGCTTCGGCGGCGAACGCAGGCTGCGCCGCCGCGACGGCAGCCTGGTGTGGGTGCAGGTGGCGGTGCGGCCGGTGAACCTGGACGATCCCGAGGCCGGCGTCATCTGCAGCTTCGTCGACATCGACGAGCGCCGCCGCACGCGCGAAGAGCTGGCCAGCCAGGCCGACCGCACGCGCGCGGTGCTGAACTCGGTGCTGGTGGGCATCGTCACCGTGTCCGAGAACGGCATCCAGTGGATGAACCGCTCGGCGCGGCGCATGTTCGCCGGCGAGCTGGCCGACTTCGTGGGCGAGCCCATGAGCATCGTCGCCACGCCCGAGCCCGACCACCCGCTGCGCCGGCCCGACCTGCTGCAGCGCCCGCTGGACGGCCCGAACGACACCTTCGAGTGCCGCCTGAAGGGGCGCGACGGGCGCGAGTTCTGGGTCGTCGGCAACGCCGTGCTCACCGGCCACGGCGACGGCGGCCGCGAGCTGACCATCGCGCTGCTGGACATCGAACGCCGGCGCCAGGCCGAGGTGCGCATCGCACAGGCGCAAGCCTCGCTGCAGCGCGTGATCGAGACCGCGCCGCTGGCCATCGCGTTGTTCGACGCCGCCACGCTGCGGGTGCAGCAGCTCAACCAGACGGCATCGAGCTTCTTCGCGCGTCCGCTGCCCGAGCTGCTGGGTGCGCTGCTGGAAGACTGCGCGCCGCCGGCCAAGGCGGCGGCGCTGCGCGGCTGGCTGTCGGAGGCCGCCGCCGGCGGCGCAGCGCGCCAGCACGAGTGGCGCGACGACGGTGCCGAGCCCGCCGCCGAAGGCGTGGCCGCGCGCGTGTGGGACTGCCGCATCGCCGCGCTCGACGACGGCGAGGCCGGTGGCGTGGCCCAGCTGCTGCTGGTGGCCAGCGACGTCACCGAGCAGCGCGCCGCCGAACGTGCGCGGCTGCAGGCTGCCATCGCCCAGCGCGAGGTGCTGGTGCGCGAGGTGCACCACCGCATCAAGAACAACCTGCAGGGCGTGGCCGGGCTGCTGCAGCAGAACGCGGCACGCCACCCCGAGTTGGCCGAGATGCTGTCCGAGGCCGTGGGCCAGGTGCAGGCCATCGCGCAGGTCTACGGGCTGCAGGTGGGCGTGAGCGGGCCGCTGCGCGTGGCCAGCCTGCTGCGCGCCATCGCGCAGTCAGTGCAGCGCACCTTCGTGCGCCACATCGTGGTGGAAGGCGAAGTGCCTCACCTGCTGCCCGAGGCCGAGTCGATTCCGATCGCGCTGACGCTCAACGAACTCTTCACCAACGCCATCAAACACGGCCAGGGCGAGGTGCGCTGCACGCTGGGCCTGGCGGGTGATGCCGAAGGCGCGGTGCGCATCCACATCGCCAGCCGTGCCACCCTGAAGCCGGGCTTCGACTTTGCGCAGATGAAGAGCGGCGTTTCGGGCCTGGGCCTGGTGCGTGCGCTGCTGCCTCGGCGCAGCACCGCGATGAGCCTGCAGCAGCAGGGCGCGGACGTGGTGGCCACGCTCGATCTGAAGCCACCCGGCGTGCGGGCCCCCGAAGCAGAGGGTGGCGCCGCAGCCGGCGCCGCTTGATGGGCCACAATCCCGGCGATGAATGCCCCCATCGCCGCCGCGGCTCCGCACAAGGGCCGGATCCTCGTCGTCGATGACGACCGGCTGGTGCTGGCCACCGTCACCCACGGCCTTTCGCAGGCGGGCTACGAGGTGATCGACGCCGACAACGGAGACGACGCCATCCTGCTGGCGCGCGAACACCGGCCCGAGCTGGCACTGCTGGACATCCGCATGGAAGGCAAGAGCGGCTTCGACGTGGCCGAGACGCTGCGCGACGCCTACCGCATCCCCTTCATGTTCCTGTCGGCCTTTGCCGACAGCGCCACTCGGCGCAAGGTGGAAGAGCTGGGCGCGGTGGACTACCTCATCAAGCCGCTCGAAGTGGGCCAGATCATCCCGGCGGTGGACGCCGCCCTGGCGCGCCTGCGTGGCCTGGAAGCACCCGGCTCGACGCCGGCCCCTGCCGTAAATGCCGCCGAACTGCTGGCCGACCCCGTGCCCCTGGCCGTGGGCCTGCTGATGCACCGCCATTCGCTGATGCGCGGCGAAGCCCTGCGCCGCCTGCAGCGCCTGGCCGAAGACCAGAAGCTGCCGCTGCCCGCGCTGGCCGAGAAGCTGCTGGGCGCGGTGGAGGAACTGGCCCGTACCGCGATCTGATCAGCCCGCGAGTGTGAAGTAGAACGCCGCGCCGCGGCCCGGTTCGGCTTCGGCCCAGATCTCACCACCATGCCGGCGCACGATGCGCCGCACCGAAGCCAGGCCCACGCCATGGCCCGGGAATTCGCTGGCGCTGTGCAGGCGCTGGAACAGGCCGAACAGGCGTTCGGACGAGCGCATGTCGAAGCCGGCACCGTTGTCGCGCACCACGTAGGCGGTCTTGCTGCCGTGGTGGGTGGTTGACAGCGAGATGTGCGTGCGCGGGCTGCGCGCGCTGTACTTCCAGGCGTTGCCCAGCAGGTTCTCCAGCACCAGGCGCAGCAGCGTGGGGTCGCCCTGCGTCTGCAGGCCGGGCTCGATCTCGATGTCGGCTTCGCGCTCGGGCGTGCCGCGCCGCAGGTCGTCCACCACGTAGCTGGCCAGCTGCGACAGGTTCACCGGCTGGCGCGCCAGCGGCTGCGTGGACAGGCGCGCCAGCGTCAGCAGCGCGTCGATCATCAGGTTCATGCGCGCGGCGGCGCCGAGCACGCGGTCGAGGTGGTCGTTCCCCACGCGGTCGAGCAGGCGGCCGTAGTCTTCCTTGACGATGCGCGTGAAACCTTCGACGACGCGGATGGGTGCACGCAGGTCGTGCGAGACGGTGAAGCTGAAGTTGTCGCTCTCCACCGTCAGCGCCGAATCGGCCTCGTGCCCCGCGCCCGTGGCCTGCGCCACCACCAGGCCGCGGGCGCCGCCGGGCAGCGGGCCGAAGGGCAGCAGGCGCCAGCCTTCCAGTTCAGCCGGGTCGGTCGCGTCCAGCGCGGCCATCACGGCCGGCGCCAGCGGCGGTGTCAGTTCACCCAGCGCCTGGCCGGGCAGGGCCTCGGGCCACATCGAAGCCGCGATGGCATTGAGCGCCTGGATGCGCCAGTGGCGGCCGTCGTGCTGCGCCAGCAGCGCCGCGCCGCCGTGTCCTCGCAGCAACGGGCCCACGGCGGCGGCGGCGGCCTGGGCGGCTTCCACTTCGTCCAGCGGCACGGCCACGCCGCTGAAGCCGGCGAAGCGGCCCGCGTCGTCCAGCCGCGGCGTGCCACGCAGCAGCCAGGCCCGGCTGCCGTCGTGGGCCTGGGCCGCGCACACCCTCTGGGCACTGAAGGGTTGCTGGGCCAGCAGGCGCGCGCCGAGGGTCTCGTCGCCGAACAGCGGGCAGGCCGGCTCGGGCGGCTGGCCCGGGCCCTGCCACGTCATCAAACGGTGGGACCCATCGGTCTGCCAGCGCCAGGCGTCGAGCAGGGACGTGCACTCGCGCGCCGCGGCACGGGCCTCGCGCAGTGCCGCGGCGGCGCGCTGTCGTGCCAGCAGCAGCCCGGCCACGAAGGCCAGTGCCGCCACCAGCACCAGGGCCAGCGCCACGAAGCCCCAGGCGGCGGTGTTCGGGCCGGTGTCGCCGCATGCCGTCAATGCGGGCAAGGCGCCCCAGACGGCCCACAGTCTGGCGCTGCGGCGGCCGTGGCACGAAGCAAGCATGCGGCGAATTGTACGGACGGCACCTGCCACGCCCCGCTCAAGTTCGCGGCCTGCCGGCCGAAAGTTGTGGACATGTTCAAGCCGGGCCTGATGTCCGTGGTTCACGCTGGGTTGCCTGGATTGACGGGCCGTCCGCGTCTGCGCATCCTGCCCGGGCCCACGAGTCGTGCCTGCCCGCGTCAGCCCCGTGAATCCTGAAAACCCGAACCCCGCCGGCCCACCGCGCCTGGACGCAGCCGCCCTGGCGCGCCTGCGTGAACTCGACCCCGACGGCCGCCACGGTGTGGTGTTGCGCGTGATGACGGCCTTCGAGGCCTCGCTGCTGCGCATGACGGCCCAATTGCAGGCCGAAGGGACCGATGGCAACGCCAGCGTTGTGGCGACTGTTGCGCATACGCTGAAGTCCAGCGCCGCCAGCGTGGGTGCGCTGGAACTGTCGCGTACCTGTGCCGAAGTCGAACGCCGTCTGCGCGAGGGCCTGCCGGGTGATCTGAACGACGATATCGCGCGTTTGTTGGCGGCTGCCGAGGCCGCCACCGTGGCCGTTGCGGCTATGCTGCGCCCGTAGCGCACCTCGCCGATGACAGCCCTGCATCCCTACGCCGACGCCAGTCAATCAGGCCAGCCTTCCGTGCTGCTGGTCGACGACGACGAGGTCAACCTGCTGCTGACCGCACTGGCCCTGCGCGAGCGCGGCTTCGACATCACCGAAGCGCGTGGTGGCGAGCAGACGCTCGAACTGCTGCGCAGCTGGACACCCGACATCATCGTGCTCGACGCCATCATGCCGGTGATCGACGGTTTCGAGACCTGCCGCCGCCTGCGCCGCATGCCCGGCTTCGAGAACGTGCCGGTGCTGATGCTCACGGGCCTGGAAGACGATGCGTCGATCACGCGCGCCTACCAGGCCGGTGCCACCGACTTCTTCGTCAAGGCCACACAGTGGAGCCTGCTGGCCGGCCGCCTGCACTACCTGCTGCGCGCCAGCCGCACCCGCATCGAGCTCGAGCGCAGCAAGAGCAAGCTGGCGCGCGCACAAGACCTGGCGCGCATGGGCAGCTTCGACTGGCGGCGCAGCGAAGGCGGCCTGCTGATGTCGCCCGAGGCCCTGCGTGTCTTCGGCTTCGGCCCGCACGAGCGCGTGACGCTGCGCACCCTGCTGCGCATGGTGCCGCCGGATGACCGCCGCGCCTTCCTGCGCCTGCTGCATGAAGCCATGCGCCATGCCTCGGTGCTGGCCACCGACGTGCCCATCGTGCTGGTGGACGGCCGCCAGCGCATCATCCACGCGGAGGCCGAGCCGGAGTTCAACGAACACGGCCACGGCGCCGGCTACACCGGCATCGTCCAGGACGTCACTGATCGCCGGGTGGCCGAGGACAAGATTCGCCAGCTCGCGAATTTCGACTCGCTCACCGGCCTGCCCAACCGGCGCCAGCTGATCTGGCGCGCCGAACGCGCGCTGGAACAGGCGCGCCGCATGCAACACCAGTGCGCGCTGCTGCTGATCGACCTCGACCGCTTCAAGATCATCAACGACACCCTGGGCCACGGCGCCGGCGACGAACTGCTGGTGGAAGTGGGCCGCCGCCTGCGCGCCTGCGTGCGCCATTCCGACCAGGTGATGGAAGGCCAGCTCGAAGCCGCCGGCGTGCGTTCGCACCGCGCGCTGGAAGCGGTGGGCCGCCTGGGCGGCGACGAGTTCGTGGCCCTGCTGCCCGAGGTGATGGCCGATGCCGACGCCGAGCGCGTGGCGCAGCGCATCCTGGAATCGCTGCGCGAGCCCATCTTCGTCAGCGGCCAGGAGTGTTTCGTCACCGCCAGCGTCGGCGTGGCCATCTTCCCGCGCGACGGCAACTCGGTGGTCGACCTGCTGCGCAATTCCGACGTCGCCATGTACTCGGTGAAGGCCCAGGGCAAGAACGCCAGCGCCATCTACAGCCCGCAGCTGGCCGGCCGCGGGCGCGAGAAGCTGGAGCTGGAAACCGCGCTGCACAAGGCCATCGAGCGCGACGAACTGGTGCTCCACTACCAGCCCAAGATCGACGTGCGCGCCGGCCGCATGGTGGGCGCCGAGGCGCTGATGCGCTGGCAGCGCGGCGGCAAGCTGGTGCCGCCGGGCGACTTCATCCCGCTGGCCGAGGACACCGGTCTCATCGTGCCCCTGTCCGAATGGGCCCTGCGCCAGGCGGCGCAGCAGGCGGGCATCTGGCAGAAGGCCTTCGGCTTTGCCGACTCGATCGCCGTGAACCTGCCGAGCCGGCTGTTCGAGCGCAGCGACCTGGTCGAGCACATCCACCAGTGCGTGACGGCCTTCGGCGTGCCGCACCGGGTGATCCAGCTCGAGATCACCGAGAGCAACCTGATGAAGGACCTGCAGAACGTGATCCCCTCGCTGCACCGGCTCAACGAGATCGGCGTCGAGATCTCCATCGACGACTTCGGCACCGGCTATTCGTCGCTGGCCTACCTGACCACGCTGCCCATCGCCGAGCTCAAGATCGACCGCAGCTTCGTGCGCGACCTGGGCATCACGCCGCAGAGCAACGCGGTGGTCAACGCCATCATCGCGCTGGCGCGTTCGCTGAGCCTGCGCGTGGTGGCCGAGGGCGTGGAAACCCAGCGCCAGATGAAGGTGCTGCTCGAACAGCTGGGCTGCAACATCATGCAGGGCTTCCTGTTCAAGCGCGCCGTGCCGCCCGACGAACTGCAGCGCTGGCTGGAAGACGCCGTGATGCCGCGCCGTGCGCCCTGGTTCGGCGCGCTGGCCGAAGAAGAGATGGCCACCGAGGGCAAGCTGGCCGTCGGCGCGCGCCTGCCCCGCTAGATGCAGAACACCCGCAGCACCAAGGCCGCGCCGCCGGCCGCCAACGTCATGGGCACCGACGTCGCGGCCCCGGCCTCGCTGGCCAAGGGCGCGCTGCGCCGCCTGGCCCAGGCGCGGCTGGAGCCCACGCCCGAGAACTACGCGCGTGCCTACGCCGAGGAGGCCGGAGCCACGCTGCCGACGCTGGCGCCTTCCGAGGCCGACACCGCGGCCACACTGAAGGCCGAGCTGAAGGCGCAGGGCGCGAGCTGGGGCGCCTTGCTCGAACGCCTGGCCCGCAACCTCGACCGCGGCGGCAAGCAGTGGACGGCCGCGCGCCGCAAGGAAAGCCTCAAGCGCCTGTTCGAAGGCAGCCGCAGCGACCCCACGCGCCTGCTGCAGCGCCTGCAGTCGCTGCTGACGGCCTGGGAAGGCGACCAGCCTTCCGACCCCGCGCAGACCGGCGTGGAAGACCCGCCGCTGGAGTCGCCAGCGGCCGCCACCGATGCCGGCGCCTGGCCGCCGCTGGTGAGCAGCCTGCAGGGCACGGTGCGGGCGGCCTTGCCGGTGGACGTCGCCGCCGCAGCCGCACTGGCCCAGCAGCTGGGCGCCGCTGCCGACGCCGTGGCTGCCGAAGGCGCCACACCCGAGCGCGTGGCCCAGATCGACGCGCTGTGCCAGGAAGCCCAGCGCCTCTTCGTGCAGCGCCACCGCCTGGTGGACGAGCTGGCGCGCCTGTGCCGCGAACTCACCGCCGGGCTCACCGAACTGGCCGAAGACGAGAGCTGGGCCCGCGGCCAGTGTGAGAGCCTGCAGTCCACGCTGGCCGACCCCGAAGGCCTGAGCCTGCGCAGCCTGCGTTCGGCCAGCCACCTGCTGGCCGGCACGCGCCTGCGCCAGCAGCGTGTGCGCAGCGAACGCCAGGCCGCGCGAGACGCGCTCAAGCAGCTGATCCACGACATGCTGATCGAAGTGGGCGAGATCGGCGAAACCGCCGGCCGCTTCGAGCTGGCCACCGAACAGCACGCGGTGGCGATCCAGAAGGCCGAGTCGCTGGAAGGCCTGGCCGACGTGGTGAAGTCCATGCTGCTGGACGCGCGCACGGTGCAGACCGCCGTGCAGGCCTCGCAGCAGCGCCTGCAGGTCGACCGCAACCGCGCCGAGACGCTGGAAGGCAAGGTGCGTGAGCTGGAAGGTGAGCTGCGCCGCCTGTCCGACGAGGTCTCCACCGACGCCCTGACGCAGGTGGCCAACCGCCGCGGCCTGGCCCAGGCCTTCGACACCGAAGTGGCGCGCTGCCAGCGCAACGCCGCCAGCGGCGCCGGCATGGCGGTGGGCCTGATCGACATCGACAACTTCAAGAAGCTCAACGACAGCCTGGGCCATGCCGCCGGCGACACGGCCCTGAAGACGCTGGCTGCTGCCGTCAAGCAGCGCCTGCGCCCGGTGGACCATCTGGCGCGTTTCGGCGGCGAAGAGTTCGTGGTGCTGCTGCCCGACACCGCACTGGAAGAGGCCCAGCAGGCGCTCACCCGCCTGCAGCGCAGCCTGACCGAGGCGCTATTCCTTCACGAAGGGCGCGAGGTCTTCGTAACCTTCTCTGCGGGCGTCACGGCCTGGCGGCCGGGCGAACCGTTGCAGCCGGCCCTGGAGCGGGCCGACGAAGGCCTGTACGAAGCCAAGCGCACGGGCAAGAACCGCACCTGCATCGCCTGAGCCGGGGCGGATTCGTTTGGACACAACCCGGGGCTCAAGCCCGCGGGCGGGGGGGCCGAAACTCCCGACAGGTCCCCATCTCCAGCGACCGGCAGCCCATGAGCGTCATCCAAAACACCCTGCTGTACCGCCTTGTCCACTCGGTGAACCAGGGCGTCACCGCCTTCTTCAAGCACGACCTCAAGCTCAAACGGGCCGAGGACGGCGTGCGCATCGTGCTGCAGGAGCGTCCGGCCCAGGCCCAGGCGCGCCCGCCCACGCGCCAGGAAAAGGCCGTGCGGCGCGAGAGCGAAGAACTGGCGCTGATGCGCACGCAACTGGCCGAACTGCTGAACGAGCTGCCGACCACGCGCGAGACCATGCGCCACCTGGTGTTCGTCGAGCAGGCGCTGCTGAAGAAGGGCCTGCGCGCCCTGCACAAGCTGCCGCTGGACGTGCTGCAGCGTGCCCTGGAACAGCTCGAAGGCCTGGTCACCAACTGGGCGCCCGTGGGCCTGGCCAGCCTGCGCAGCAAGATGGCCGTGTGCATCCTCGACCGCGAGCACATGGACCCCGAGGCCGAAGCCGATGCCTACCGCACCTCGGCCGTGCTCGACAGCAGCCCGCCGCCCGTGCCGGCCGAGCCGGTGGAAGCGCGCAGCGACGACGAAGCCCTGGCCGCCGCCTACGCCGCCCTGGGCAGCCTGGCGCCGTACAGCGAATCCGCCGCCATCGAGACGCAGGGTGAACTCAGCTCGCGCTCGGCGCGTGTGCTGCAGCGCGAAGCGCAACGGCCCACCTTCCGCGACACCGCACCGCCCGACAGCCTGAAGCTGCGCGAACTGCAGCAGGCCTGATCGTCAGGCCGCCGCGCGCGGCAGCACCAGCGTGAAGGCCACGCCGCCTTCGACGTTGGCCGCGCTGATGGTGCCGCCCATCTTCGCCATGTAGGTGCGCGCCACGAAGAGGCCCTGGCCGCGCTGGCCTTCGCCGGCCGGCGCGGCCTGGCCCGACACCCCGTATTCGAAGATGCGGCCCATCAGTTCCGGCTCGATGGCCGGCCCTTCGTTTTTCACGGTGATCTGCACCGCGCCTGCGTCGCAGACCAGCGCCAGCCGTATCGGCGTGCCCGGCCTGCGGTGGCGCGCGGCGTTGCGCAGCAGGTGCGTGAGCACGTCTTCCAGCGCGTACTCGTCGGCACGCACCATCACCGGCGTGCCGGCCGCCGCGTACTCGACGGCCTCGATGCCGATGTGCCCGGCGTTGCCCGCCACGTGGCCCAGGAAGGCGTCCAGGTCCAGCGCCTGCAGCGACAGCGCGGTGGTCTCGAAGGCCTCGCTGGGCGAAGCCTGGCCGTAGAGCACACGCACCGCCTGCTGCATGCGCGTGATGTAGCGCTCGGCCGGGTCGCCGGCCTTGCCGTGCAGCACCATCAGCGACTGCAGCGGCGACATGATCTCGTGGCCCACCGCGTGCCACATGTCCTGCTCCTGCTGGGTGCGGATCTGCTCGCGCCGCACGTCCTCGTTCACGCGCTGCAGCAGGTCCTTCAGGCCTTGCGCCAGCACGCCGAGTTCGTCGCTGCCGCGCAGGTCGCTGAGGTCCAGCGCGGCGAGTTCGCCGGCCGAACCGTCGGCGCGGCGCACGCCGGTGGACACGGCGGCGGCGCGTTTCGTGAGCAGCGTGACGCGGCGGATGATGCGCATCTCGATGGCCAGCCAGGTCACCAGCACCGCGCCGAGCATCGCGCCCACGAACCACGACAGCCGCGTCGCCACCGCGGCCAGGCGCTGGTTCACCGAGCGGATGTCGCCGGTGAGCAGGATGTCGTAGCGGCCCAGCGGCGTGGTGATGCTCTCGCTGGCCGTCACCGGCGCGTCGTAGCCTTCCACCGGCAGGCGGCGGATCAGCTGGTCCAGCCAGGGTGCGATGGGCTCGGGCGTGGCGCGCGCGCCGCGCAGGGCCAGGAGCGCGCTGCTTTCGCCGGCGCGCCGCACCGCCAGGGTCTCGCCCGGGCCCAGCAGTTCGCGCAGGTCGTCCAGCGAGAAGGGCGAGGTGGCGCCGGGCGTGTGGCTGTCGAACAGGGCCGGGCCCTCGCCCGGCGCCAGCGCGCGCAGGCGGATGGACAGGCGCTCCAGGTCGCGCGGCGGCCATTCCGGCGCGCGGCCCGGCGTGCGTTCCGACAAGGCCTCGCGCAGCGGCTCGATGGGCAGGCGCAAGGACAGGAAGGTGGAAGGGCCTTCCTGCCACACCCAGCCGCGGAAGTCGCGCTGCGCACGCGTGCCGCGCGGCAGCGCCAGGTCGGGCTCGAAACCCTCGAAGCCCACCAGGCGGCCGCGGCCGTCGGCGGCCACCTCATAGGGCGCCACCCAGCGCCAGCTGCGGCCGCGGTAGACCACGTCGATGGCCACGCGGTGCGAGGCCGCCATCTCCAGGTCGCCCGGCCGGTGCGGCACCCACTCGGCGCTGGCAAAGCGGGCCACGGCGTAGACGAAGCCGCCGGCGTAGGGGTTGCTGCCGACGGCCAGGCACAGCGTGGCGCCGTCGGGGTATTGCAGCGCGCAGCCGGCCATCTCCACCGCCTGACGTGCCTTGCTGCGGTCGTCGAAGTCGATGGCCGAGAACGGCAGCAGCAGCGGCCGCGGCGGCAGCGCCGGGCCATCGGCCGCGTCGGGGTTCAGCAGCGCCAGCTGGCCGGTGGGGTGGCGCAGCCGCGCGGCCACCTGGGCGGCGTTCTTCTTCAGGCCTTCGGCGTAGCCGCGCAGGCCGCGCTGCTTCTCGTCGACCAGCACACCCAGGGCCAGCGCCAGCGTGGCCAGCGCCAGCAGTGCAAAGGCGCCGCGGAAGAACACACGCAGGCGCAGCGGCACCCGCGTGAGCTGCGTCAGGGGCGAGAGGTCGACCACCGGAAGCCGCGCATGGGCACGTTCTCGATGCCGTCGAAGGCGGGGTCGAGCTCGCGGAAGGCGTCGCGGATGGTGCTGACGTGCTTGCGGATGTTGTCGCGGTTGCGCCCGCTCTTGACCACGGCGTAGAGGTCTTCGTACGACACCACCTCGCCGGCGCGCGCGTGCAGCGCGGCCAGGATGCGCTGTGCCGTGAGCGGCAGGTTCACGCGCTGGCCGCGCCACAGCGCGGCGGCCTGGCGCAGCGGGTCCAGGCTCAGCTCGGGGCTGCTGTCCGTCGCAGCACCCTGCGGGCGCGCGGTGCGCAGGATCTCGAGGAAGGTGTCGATGAAGTCGGCCTCCTCGAAGGTGGTCTTCTGCAGGTAGTCCCAGGCGTCCAGCGCCTTCATGATGCTGCGGTAGATGGCCGCCGGCATGGCCGAGACCACCAGCACCGGCGTGCGGGTGCCGAGCTTGTTGATGGCGTTGATGAGTGCCACGCCGGCATGGCGTTCGCGGCCGAGCTCGATGTCCAGCACCACCGCGTCGTAGCGCTCGCGGGCCAGCGCGGCCTCGGCCTCGTCGCGCGTGAACCACTGCTGCACCTCGATGCCCGGGCGCGCGGCCAGGATCCAGCCCCTGAGCTGGTTGCTGGTGGGCAGGTCGTCTTCGATGACGGCGACGCGGGTCATGCGCCGGATTATCGATTCGGCCCCGCGCCGGCCGGTGTGAGTGTTTCTTCCGCGGGCCGGAGCGAAGTCGCCCGCGCCGCTTCTTGAGTGCTCCGGGGTGGATTCCAAGAATGGACTTCACCGTCAACCCACCCCACGGAGGAAGAAGATGAAAGAGCGTCTCAGCACCATCGCCCGGGCCCTGCGCCGGGCCTTCTCGCGCACCACCGAGCGCGCCGCGGCGGCCCTGCCGCAGGCGCTGCCGAAGCTGCCCTCGCTGGCCTTCATCGGCACCGCGGGCGTGGCCGCACTAGCGGCCTGGGCGCTGGTGGCGCACCCGCCGCTGCAGCAGGTGGAGCCGGGCCAGGTGGGCGTGCGCACCAACCAGCTCACCGGCGGCAGCAGCGAGTTCGCCGCCGGCCCGGTGCTGGTGCTGCCGGCCCTGCACAGCCTGCGCCGGCTGCCGCTGCGCGACAGGCTCTACCGCCCGGGGCAGGGCCGCGAGGCCGAGGGGGCTGCGCCCTACCAGTCGGTGGAAGGCCTGTCGCTGGGCATCGACCTGGCGGTGCGCTACGCACTCGACCCCACGCGCATCGGCCAGACGGCGCGCGTGCTGCCCATCGACATCGACGGCGAGATCGTCGAGCCCGCGGTGCAGGGCGTGATCTACAAGGTCTTCACGCGCTACACGGTGCGCGAGATCTTCTCGGCCAAACGCGCCGAGATCCAGGCCGCCATCGAAGAGGAACTGAAGGCCAAGCTGGCGGCCGACGGCATCCTGCTCAAGGGCGTGCAGATCGGCAAGGTGGACCTGCCCGCCGAATACCGCCAGGGCATGGACCGCCTGCTGGCGGAGGAACTGGCCAGCGAGAAGATGCGCTACACGCTGGAGCTGAAGGCCAAGCAGGTGCAGCAGACCGAGCTGGAAGCCCAGGCCGACAAGGTGCGCCGCGAAACGGCGGCGGCGGCCGCCGCGCGCGAGCAGGTGATCGCGGCGCAGGCGCAGGAGGAAGCCATGCGCCACGTGCTGCCCTTCAAGCAGAAGCAGATCGAGCAGCGCCAGTTCGAGGCCGAGGCCGAAAAGCTGGCGCGCATCAAGGCCGCCGAAGGTTCGGCCCAGGCGCGGCGCATCGAAGCCGCGGGCGAAGCCGATTCGCGCCAGAAGCTGGCCGACGCCGAGGTCTACCGCATGGACCGCGTGGGCCTGGCCAACGCGGCGCAGATGGGGCGTGAAGGGGCGCTGCTCAGCAAGCACCCCTTGCTGATCCAGAAGACCATGGCCGACAAGCTCTCCGACAAGGTGCAGGTGATCGTGGCCCCGCCCGGCACGAATGGCCATCTGCTGGCCGGCCTGGTGGGCGGCGCGGCGCCGCTGCAGGCCAAGGCCGTGGCCCAAACCGATACCGAGACGGAGCCGCAGTGATGTTGGCCACCCTCGCTGCTGCCGCCCTGGGCCTGGCCATCGTCACCCAGGACCAGGCTCCGCTGCGCGCCGCCCCGGCCGGCGCCACCACCACGCAGGCCGTGCTGGCGCCGGGTGACCTTCTGGAGGTGCGCGGCGAACGGCTCGGCCACCTGCAGGTCTACGACCACCAGCGCGAACGCGCCGGTTATATCAAGGCCACCCAGGTGCGGCCGCTGGCGCTGCAGGAGGCCGACGCGCCGGGCTTGCTGGCGGTGCTGCGCTTCGTGCGCGACACGCCGGGCGCCGAGCCGCTGGGCATCGCCTATGCCGCCGCCTACCTGAAGGCCGCGCCCGCTGCGGCCATCACGGCCGAGCCCTTCGACGCCCTGGGTGTGATGAGCGAAAGGCTGGCCCGGCGCGCCTCGGCGCGCGGTGGCCGGCCCGGCGACACGGTGGCCGCACACCTGGAGGCAGCCGGGCGCTACGGCGTGAAGTTCAACAGCATCGAACGTGAAGGGGCGCTGCAGCTCTGTTACGACGGCGAAGCCTTCCGCCGCGTGCTTGTGATGGCGGCCGAACCGGAAGCCCTGGCGCGCGCCGTCCTGGCCCTGACCCGCCACGATTGCATAGACCCCCAACTGCCGCCGCACCGCCGCCAGCCGCTGGACCTGTGGCGTGCCGAGGTGCTGGACCGTGTCGACGCAGCTGCCTTCGCGCGCCTGTCCGAGCCTTCCCGCAACCGCCTGCGCCTGCGCCGCGCCGGCGTGTGGGCCGCGCTGGCCCACGCCCGCAGCCGCGACGGCGGTGACGCGGCCGCTGCCGCCCGGCGCGCCATCGATGAGCTCGCCGCGGTCAACAAGACCGAACTCGGCGACGAGGAGCAGGCCGACTACGTCGACGCGGCCATCCGCACCGGGGCCTCACGTTTTGCCGCTGCCACGGCGCCGACCCGCAAGGCCGCGATCAGCCTGGCGCTGCAGCCGGGTGAACCGGGCCAGACCTGCCTGTTGCTCACCGACACCCGCCACGGCGCGCAGGCGCCGCTGCTGCGCCGTTGCACCTACGCCACCGTGTGGCCGGGCTCGGTGCGTGTGGCGCCCGACGGCCGCAGCGTGGCCCTGGCCGTGCAGCCGCTGCCGGCCTGGACCGAACTGTGGCTGCTGCGCGCCACGCCCGAGGGCTGGCAGCTGCAGGTGCTGCCGCCGGCGGCCAGCGAACCCACGCTCGGTTACATCGAGTTCGCCGGCTGGGTGCCAGGTGGGCAGAAACTGCTGGTGGCGCGCGAAGCCCGCAGCGAAGGGCGCTGGCGCCGCAGCTTCGAAGTGCTGTCGCTGGACACGCTGGCCGCCGAGAAGCAGGCCTCGTCGCCGCAGTGGCTGGCCCTGTTCAAGAAGTGGCAGGATCCGCTGTGGAAGAGCCAGACCGTGAGCCTGCGCTGAATGGGCCCGCTGCACATGCAACAGGGCAGGGCCGGTGCGCCACTCAGGTCGGGGGGTTGCGGCACACAACCAATGCGCTGAGACTCATCACGCTTTAATGACAAGCGTGGTCGCTTGCTGATCCATGCGACTCACATCCAACCGCACACAAGGGGTTTGCTTATGGTTTCGAAGTCGTTCATGTTCAAGCCGCTCGTAGCCGCTGCGCTGCTGGCCGTTGCCGGCGCGTCGCAGGCAGCCATCACCGTGTACACCAGCCAGGCTGCCTTCCTGGCCGCCACCTCGGCGACCGGCGTGGACACCTTTGCCGGCTTCTCGATCACCGGCAGCACGCCGAGCCCGCTCACCCGCAACGCCGGCCCCTACGCCTACACCGCGTCGGTCACCACGACCTCGTTCTTCGGTGCCGGCACCACCGCCAACCCGTGGCTCTCGACCAACACCGCGACCGATGCCATCACCTTCGGCAGCTTCACCGGCGGTGTGCAGGCCGTGGGCGGCAACTTCTTCGGCAGCGACATCTCCGGCCTGTTCTCGGCCGGTGACGTCACCCTGACGGCCACCGACGCCAGCGGCAGCGTCACGCAGACCATCGTCGGCGCCACCACGAGCAGCTTCCTGGGCTTCGTGTCCACGGGCTTGATGACCTCGCTGGTGCTGTCGGCCGTGCAGCCGGCTGCCACCTTCCTGTGGCCCACCACCGACAACCTGACGCTGGGTGTCGCCGCCGCCGTGCCGGAAGCGCAGACCTACGCCATGATGCTGGCTGGCCTGGGCGTGCTGGGCTTCATGGCCCGTCGCCGCCGCGGCTGAAGCAGCAGCTTCCAGTCTCTTGCTGAAACGGCTCCGGGGAAACCCGGGGCCGTTTTTCATGGCGGTGCCGCGCCGCCACCCTAGGCCCGGGGCCGGTCAGGGCAGCAGGCGTGCCACCCGCGGCGCGTCGGCCAGCGAGGCGACACGTGCCGCCAGCGCCCGCATCTCGGCCTCGGTGGCGCCGTCGCGGTATCGCGCCAGGCGCAGCGCCTTGTCGGCGAGTTCGGTGCGCGACAGCGAGTTGCCGGGGTCACCCTTGGGTTCGTCCACACGCGCGGCAATCTGCAGCCCGCGCCGGGTGGTGACGAGCACCTTGCCGATCCAGTGTTTCGGGTAGGCGGCGTCGACCTCGGCGTCCAGCACCATCTGCACGCGCTGGCGAAAGGCCAGGGTGGCGGGGTCGCGGAAGTGCATGTCGAACTCGGCCAGGCCGGCGCGGCCGTGCAGCGCCACCATCGCCAGCACCGTGCCCATCGAGAACTTGGCCTGGTGCACGGTCTGCGGGTCCAGCACCGGGCCCGGCACATCGAGGGCCCCCTGGTGCACGAGCGCGGTCACCTGCGTGATGTCGGCGGCTGAAAGATGGTTCTCGCGCATCGCACGCTGCAGCGCGTCGGCCGCCGGATGCGTGTGCCGGCACGAGGCGTGCACCTTGAACGAGGTCTCGCCGGTGGCCCAGCGGCTGCCCAGGCGGTCGGTCAGGCGCGCCGGGTCGGCGTCGCGCGACGTGCCGGCGGCCAGGCCCTGCGGGCCGTCCAGGATGCGCGCAGCGCCGGTGTAGCCCTCGGCCGCCAGGTAGGCCGAGGACAGGCCGGCCGAGGCCGCGTGCGCGACGTGCAGGGGCTTGGAGTCGGCCCCGTCGCGCAGGAATTCCCACAGCCCGGCCGACTGCGTGCCGGCCGAACCGAAGGCATGCAGCATCTGGCGCGCGTCCAGGCGCAGCAGCCGGCCCACGGCGGCAGCCGCAGCCAGCGTGCCGGCGGTGCCGGTGGTGTGGAACACCTTGTAGTGCGAACGGCCCAGGAACTCGCCGACGCGGATGCCCACCTCGTAGCCGGCCACCACCGCCTGCAGCAGTTCGCGGCCCGAGCGTTCCAGCGCCTGCGCCACCGCCAGCGCGGGCGCGAACACCACCGCCGCCGGGTGGAACACCGAGCCGTTGTGCACGTCGTCCTGCTCGGCCACGTGCGAGGCCGCGGCGTTGATGCCGGCGGCCAGCAGAGGGCTGGTGGTGCGGCGGTTGATCAGCACCTCGGACGGCCCATGTTCCGGCCCCTGGCTGCGCAGGAAGCGCGCCAGCGTCTCCACCGGCCGTGCGCCCTTGCCGGCGAGTGCCGAGCCCACCCAGTCGAGCATCAGGTCTTCGGTGCGGCGCAGCACCGGAGGCGGGATGTCGTCGACATCCAGCGTGGCGGCGAAGGCCGCCAGGCGGGCGCCGGCGTGTTGTTTGTCCATGGCTACTGTGCGTGCATTATGGGCGTCAGCACATCAAAAGGCGGGCGACACCTGCAAGCGGCCCCCCCGCAGCCGAGGGGTGCCGCGGGTGAGCCCGGGTGCGAGCCGTGAAATCGTTACGCGGTGCCGGACGCAGCCCAAGCGGCCCATACCTATGCTGCGGCGGTTTCAAACTGAGAACAAGTTGTCGAGGGAATCATGAACTCATACCTGAACCGGGCCGCCATCGGCATTTCTCTTCTCGTGGCCGGGCTCATCGGCGGCGTGTTGTGGGGTTCGGCAGCCACGCAGAACGGCGTGGAGCAGGCCATCCGCCGCAACTTCACCGCCGCCGAACTGCTGTCTCGCCTGCAGGTGGAAGGCGAGAAGATGCGCCGCTTCGAGAAGGAGATGTTCATCTACGTGGCCAACGCCGAGAAGCGCGAGGGCTACGTCAAGGAATTCGATGGCGCCTACAACGGCATGCTGAGCCTGCTGGACACGGTACTGGCGCCCAGCGGCGTGGCCTTCAACGATGCCGAGCGCAAGGAGGCACTGGCCTGGAAGGAAGCCGCGCTCTTCTACACCGGGCAGTTCCACGGCCTGGCCATCAAGGCGCAGGCCCTGCAACTGCCGGCGCTGAACAACGAGCAGCGCGCGGCGCTCACCACCGACTACAACGAGGCCATCAAGGCCGGCAAGGACCGCTTCCGCGTGCTGCTCAAGGGCACCGAGACCATGCGCAAGGACAAGGAGGCTGCGGCTCAGCGCATCGCCACCGAGATCGACGGCACCTTCACGCGCCTGCGCGTGGGTGTGCTGGTGACGGGCTTGCTGGTCATCGGCCTCATCCTGGCCACGCTGCGCACGCGCAGCCGAGCCCAGGCCGCGGGCGCGCCCGCTGTGGCGCGGCTGTAACGCGCGATACCTCGGGCTACCGGGCGCGCCGGGGCCCGGCTTCCACAATGACAGGCTTCAAGGGGAGCTTGCATGCGTGGAACGGGATGGTGGGCCTGGCTGGCCCGGTATTCGGTGGTGGCCTTTTGCGCCGTGTGCGCTGCCTTGTGGGCCGTGGCGGCGCAGGCGCAACCGAAGTGGGCCATGGACGTGGCCGGCGGCAGCGACCACCCGCTGATCCAGCGCTTCAAGGACTCGTGGCTCATCGCCTACGGCCAGCAGGGCTACGACGCCACCACCTTCCCGGGCCGCCTGGGCCTGGGGCCGGCCAACGAACTGCTGGCGCCGGTGGCTGTGGAAGGGCGCATCACGCGCCTGGTGTACCTGGCCCCGCTGGGCAAGACACCGCTGGAAGTGCACCGCAACTACGAGCAGGCCCTGTTGGCCGCCGGCTTCAAGCCGCTGGTGGCCTGCACGCCCAGGCTGCCGCGCTGCAGCGACATGGCCGCCGGCATCGTGTTCCGCTACAACACGCTGAAGGAGGCCGACTTCTCGGCCAACCACGCCCGCCATCCCGACGGCAGTGCGCTCTACCAGGCCATGCACTCGCTGGGTGGCAGCAACATGATGGGCACCGACGACATCCACTTCGTCTACGGCACCCTGGCACGCGGCGGCAGCACGGTGCACGTGCTCCTGCAGTCGGGCAAGGCGCACGACTCGGGTTTCAGCACCACCTACCTGGAGATCGCCGAGCCGAAGCTGATGCCCACCGGCCAGGTGACCGTCAACGCCGACGCCATCCAGGCTGGCCTGCGCAACGAAGGGCGCGTGGCGCTGTACGGCATCTTCTTCGACACCGGCAAGGCCATGGTGAAGCCCGAGTCCAAGGCCCAGCTCGACGAGATCGCACGCCTGCTGAAGGCCCAGCCGGCGCTGAAGATCCACCTCGTGGGCCACACCGACAACCAGGGCGCGCCCGAAGCCAACCTGGCCCTGTCGCAGCAGCGCGCCCAGGCCGTGGCCGAGGCCCTGGCCCAGGGCCACGCGGTCGACGCGAAACGTATCGCGGCGCGCGGCGTCGGGCCGTTTGCGCCGGTGGCGTCGAATGCCGCGGAGGAAGGGCGGGCGCGCAACCGCCGCGTCGAGCTGGTGCTGCCTTGAGCTACACCGAACGCACGGCCTCCACCAGCTCGTGGCGGCCCAGCGTCTCCTTCAGGCCGTCGCGCCAGGCCACGAGGTCGTAGCCGTTGGTGTAGAGCACGCTGCCGTCTTCTGCCAGGTCGAAGGCGGCCACGTGCTGCATCACGATCTGCAGGCCACGCCCGGGCGGCTTGCGCACCAGTTCCCACGAGCGTGGCACCAGGTTGCCGGCGTACTGCGGGTCGGCCTTCACCTTCGACAGCTCGATCAGGCGGCCGTGCAGCCACAGCTTGCCCAGGTCCTGGTCAAGCTCGGGCGTGCGCGGGCCGCCGGCCGAACGCAGCGGCTCCTTGCCGTAGATCATCGAGAAGAAGTTGAGGTAGCCGAACACCGCCTTGATCAGGCGGAAGGGCATCAGCACCGCGTCTTCCAGCGCGCCGCGCGCGCGCTCGCCGACGGGCTTTTCCACCGGGCGGCGGATGGCGTAGAGCGTGCCGTCGGCGTGCATGCGCGGCTGGATGAAGTCATAGGCCGGGTCTTCCAGCAGCACGTCCATGCTGCCGCTGCGGTAGTCCAGGCGGTGGATGGCGCTGTGGCCCACGGCCACCGCGTGGCCGCTCTGCGGATGGCGCGCCACGCCGGCCGAGGCGTACACCAGCGCCGAGGCCTGGCCGGGGATCATCGAGGGTGCGGTGTCCATGCAGTCGCCGTCGGTCACCGTGCCTTTCAGCGTGCCTTCCTCGTCGTACACCTCCAGGTGCATGGTGCCGTCGGGGTGGCCGTTGGCCATGACGAGCCGTCGGTCCTGCGGGTTGTAGGCCAGGCCCGCGCAGGGCAGCTGGTTGCGGTGGAACAGCCGCACCTCGCGCTGCTCGTCCAGGTGCTGGCGGAACAGGCCTACGCTCTGGCCGACGCCGAGCACGTAGTACAGCGTGCGCGTGTCGTCGCCGCGGCAGGCATGCATGAAACGCGGTGGCGCCATCGCCGCCGCAGCGCCGCCGCGCTGGCCCCACAGGCTGGCGCTGGGGATGACGCCGGTCTGCTCTTCACGCGGTGCGTGTTTCCAGTTGGTGGTGCGGCGCGCACGTTCGTCGCGTTCGATCACTTCCTTGGCAAAGGGCGAGCGCAGCTCCTGCCCCGGGCCTGCAGCGTCGCGCAGCCACAGCTCGCCCTTGGTGATGCACAGAACCGCCATGCGCCTTGCTCCCCGAACTTTGGCGGGGATGTTAGCGGCCTTGTCAGCCGGTGGCGTCGAGCAGCGTGCCGAGCATGCGATCGGCCGCCTTGAAGACCTGCAGGTTGGCCACGAAGGCGCCACGGGCCTGGAGCTGGGCCACGACATCGGCGTTGAGGTCGTCGCCGATCTGTGTCAACTGCGTGAGGCTCGTCGTCACGCCGCCCGATGGCAGCGGCGTCGCGGCCACGGCCTGGCGGCGAAATCCGGGTGTGCCCAGATTCGCGATGTTGTGCGCGGCCGTGTCGAGCGCGGCCTGTGCAGCGCGCAGGCCCGATACACCGATGGCCAGGGTGTTGGACATGCCGGGGTATCGGCAAAGCGGCGCCGAACTTGAGGCTCAGCGCTCGTCGAGCTGACCCTCGGCGGGATCACCGGGTGCAGGCTCGCCGGCAGCGCCCGCTTGATGTCTGCCTTTGGGTCTGGGCGGCAGCGCCATCTGCTGCAGCAGTTCAAGCCCGCTGGCGAAGGCCGCGGCGGGCTGCGCCGTGTCGCCCACGGCCTGCACCGTGCCCGTGAGTTCGCCGCCGCGGCGGCGGCGGTAGATCCGCACGATGAAGCTGCGCATGGCGGGCGCTCACGGGGCCGCGGCCAGCCGCGAGGCCCGCACGCGCAACGTGGGGTTGCTGCCCGCGCTGAGTTCGAGCCAGACCGCGCCGGCCCAGGCCGCGTCCACCGCCACCGGGGCCGTGCGCGGCAGCCGCGCATTGCCGGCGCTGATGACCTTGGCCGCCAGCTGCATCGGCGAAGTCACCCAGCTGCCGGTGGCCGGATCGCGGCGGTCGATGACCAGCTCCAGCCCCGAGCCGGCGCGGTTGTTGGCCAGCGACACCGTCACGGCCGAGCCGTCGCCAGCACCGGCCAGCGTCAGCATGATCGGCAGCGCCGGGCCCTGCGCGAGCGCCTGCGGTGCGCCCCAGCCGGTGCCGGCCGCGTGTTCGACCACGCGCGGGCCGCTGCTGAAGGTGTTCCAGGCCACCACGAAGCGCCCACCACCGAGCGCGCTCAGCTGCGGGTTCGCACTGGTGCCGGCATCACCCAGCCGCTGGCTGGCCGACCAGGGCTGGCCGCTGGGCCTGTGCGCCGCAAACACGGCGCCGTTGCCCACCCAGGCCAGGGCCAGGTTGCTGCCTTCGGCGGCCAGCATCGGCGCGCCGGCAAAGGCGTCGCTCACCACCACGGTGGGTGCGCTCCAGGCTGCGGCCGCGGCATCCTGCTGGGCCAGCGCCAGGCCGCCGAAGGCATCCAGCTGCCAGACGGCCACGCTCTGGCCCGCGGCGGTGAGCACCAGGCCCGGGCTGGCGCCGGCGGCCAGCGGTGTCGTGCCGATCACCTGCTCGCCCGTCCAGGCACCACTTTCGAAGCGGCGGCTGCACCAGCCAGTCACTCCGCCGGTACGTTGCCACATCACCACCGCCTGGCCGCTGGCGTTGACGGCCAGGCGCTGAGCCAACGAGCCGCGGCAGGTGTTGGAGGCCAGCGGCGTGGGTGCGGCCCAGGCCGCGCCGGTGGCCAGCGCACCGCGCGCCACGACGGGCCCGTTGCCGTCGTTCCACAGCACCCAGGCCTGCCCGGTACCGTCGACCACGGCCTGCAGGCCCAGGTTGTCGTTGTAGCCCGGTGCAGCGGCCAGAGCCTGGGCGCCAGACCAGTCCTGGCCCGCCGCGGCATTGCGGCTGCCCATCAGCTGCTGTTCGCCGCCCACCCACAGCGCCAGCGCGGTGCCGGACTGCGTCACCACCACCGGCGTGCTGCTCAGCGCGCCTTCGGAAACGATGGCCGAAGGCAACCGTGCCGGCAGCGTGGCGAAGGCCGCCTGCAGCCGGTAGCCGCCGGGCGCGCCGCTGCGCGGTTCGATCTCGATGCGGTACTCACCCGCCGTCGCCAGCGCCACCTGCAGGCGGGCGCTGCCGGCGCCGAAGTCGGCGGCATCCAGCACCAGGCCGTCGGCACTGCGCAGGCGCACCCGGCCCGTGACGCTGGAGCCCTCGGCGGCCACGCTGAGATCCACACCCTGGCCGGCGCTGGCCACGAAGCGGTAGGTGTCGATGCGGAACATCGCGGCCGTGCGCGCCTGGTCGAAGGGCAGGGTCATCAGCTCCGAGCTGCCGCCGGCGGCCACCGGCCGCAGCGGCACGTTCACTTCGCCCGTCATGCCCTGGCCGCCCTTCACCTTCAGCTGGCCGCGCCAGGTGCCGTTGAGGGCCGTGCCGGTGAGCAGCACGTCGTAGTCGGGCGGGATGTCGATGGGCACACCACCGGCCATGGGCAGATCACCGTCGATGCGCACGGCGGGGAAAGGAAAGCGCGGTGCCGACGCGGCCACGGCAGCCGCCCGAGCCCGCCCGGATGCGGCCCCGCCCTGGGCCGGTATCGGCTTATCCATCTCGGCCAGCATCTTGCAGATCGTCGCCTGCTCGAAGATGCTGTCGTACTGGCCCGGCACGTCGTTGATGCAGCGCGGCCGCGGCCTGTAGGGTGTGTAGCCCTTGTCGGCGTTCCACCAGCTGAAGTGGCCGACTTCGGCGCGCAGGGCCAGGCCGGTGGGTGACGCGCTGGAAGCCACGAGCGTGCCCATGCCTTCGTTGATCCACTGCCCGCTGCGTTCGTCCAGCGCCCACAGCGGCAGGTTGCCGCCGACGGCCAGCGCGGCGCCGCCCAGGTCCTGGCTGGCGTAGACCGGCAGCTCGATGGTGGCGCGGGCGCCGGGCTTGATCTGCAGCGGCCGGCCGCCTTGCGAGAGCAGGAATTCGGTGGTGCCGAAGCTGACGATGGGCGTGGCCGTGCCGTCGCCGTTGAGGCCCTCGAAGCGGCCCGGGAAGGCGGCCACGGCGGCCGCGTTCACGTCCACCGGCGTCATCGTCACCTGCACCGCGCCGGTGACGGCCGCGCCGGTGGCCGCGTCCACCAGCGCGGCGGTGGGCAGCAGCAGGCTGGCGCCGTCCACACCCGAAAGCGTGCCGCCGGCGGCGGCGTCTGGCAGGGTCACGGCGGCGGCGCGCGGCATCAGGCTGGCTTCGAAGCTGCCGTCGCTGCCCACCGTGCCGGGCAGCTTCAGGCGCTTGACCTGCTCGGTGTAGCCGGCCTTGGCCAGGCGCAGCACCACGTCCACACCGACCCCGGCGTTCAGCGTGGCACGGCCTTCGGCGTCGGTGGTGGCGCTGCTGCCGGCGCCGCTGGCGCCCTGTACGGTGATGCTCACGCCGGCCAGCGGCTGGCCGTCGATGCCGGTGACGCGGCCGGCCATCGACACCGTGCGCAGGGCGGCCGGGGCGGCCGTGACGGTGACGCTGCGCGTGATCTCTGCCGCCGCGCCCTGGGCGTCCGTCACCTGCAGCCGGGCCGTGTAGGTGCCCGCCGCCGGGTACAGGTGCGCAATCTGCGCCGTGCCGCCGGCGCTGCCGTCGCCGAAGTTCCAGCTGAAGCGCAGGGCGCTGCCTTCGGGGTCGCTGGAGCTGCGGCCGTCGAACACCACCGGTTGGCCCGCCACGGCACCGGCCGGGGCGTCGAAGCGCGCGCTGGGTGCCTGGTTGACGGCCGGGGGCGGCGGTGGCGGGGGCGAAGGTGGCGTGGCTTCAGATGTGCCGCCACCACCACCGCAGGCAGCCAGCAGGAACAACAGCGTGAGGGCGGGTGCGAGGCGCTTGAGGGGCGCGACGGGGTTGGGCGTGGGCACGGGCGGTCTCCAAAGGGCCAGGCGGCGAGCATCGGCACGCCGCACTCACGGCTCACTCACCGCAGACCACGGCCCCCTACAAAGCCAGTGACGCCACCAGCGCCGTGGTGGCCGGCGCCGGGCGTACGCCCAGCCCGGCCTGCAGCCTTTCGCGGCAATGCGCAAAGGCACGCTGCGCCGCCGCCGGTTCGCCCAGCGCCAGGTGGCAGCGGATGGCGCCACGGTGCAGGGTTTCGTCCAGCGCGTCCTGCTCCAGTGCCGCCCGGTACAGCGCCAGGGCATCGGCCCAATGACCCTGGCGTTCCAGCGCCGCACCCTGGCTGTGGCAGCGGCGCAGGTACAGGCCGTGCAGCGCCTCGCGCGCCGCGGCCCAGGCCAGTTCAGGCACCGCGGGGCCGAACAGGGGGCCGCTGTAGGGCAGCGGCTGCCCGGCCGCCCAGGCCCAGGCGTCCACCCACACCAGGCTGCGGTTCAGTGCCAGCTGGCCGTTCTCCAGGCGCAGGGCGTCGTCGTGGCCCAGCAGCTTGCGCAGGCGCAGCAGGGCCATGTCCAGCGAGGCCTTGGCGCGGTCGCCTTCGGCTTCGGGCCACAGGGCGTCGAGTACGGTGGTGGTGTCCAGCGGCGCCGGGCCGCGCGCCACCAGCAGGCGCAGCAGGTCCAGCGGCTTCTTCTGCGGGCGCGCGCCGAAATCCAGTGCCTGCCCGTCGGCCTGCACCACGAAACCGCCCAGGGCCTGGATGCGCAGCGGCCAGGGCCAGTCGATGGCATCGGCCTGCGGCGCCGGCAGGCGGCGCTGGCGCACGAGGGCGATCACGAAGTCGCGATGCACGCCTTGCGCCAGCGCGGCGGCGGCCAGCCGGGCCACCAAGCCTTGCAGGTGGTTGCCCAGCGCCATCCAGCCGTGGCGCGCGGCCAGCTCGACGCAAGACTGCACCTGCGCCGGCGGCGCGGTGTGGCCAAGCCGCCAGGCCCGTGCCAGCTGTGCCAGCAGGCCGACGGCCTGCAGGTAGTCGCGCCGCAGGCCGTCGTAGACCTCGGCCTGAGCCGCCGCCAGGGCCACGGCCTCGTCTTCGCGCTGCAGCGCGATGAGCACCTGCACGTGGCCCAGCTGGTAGACCCAGGTTTCGCTGAGCGGGAAGTCCGACACCCGCGCCAGTTCCAGCGCGCGCGTGATGCGCACCAGCGCGGTGGCGGCGTCGCCGCGCAAGGTGAGCAGGCGCGCTGCCAGCAGGTGCAGGGTGGCCTGCTGGGTGGGCTGCTGGGCCGCGCCGGTGCGCTGCGCGGCCACCTCGTGCAACTGCTGCAGGCGCTCTTCGGCCAGTGCCAGATGGTGGCGCGAAGCGGCCGCCGCCACCAGGTTGCTGAGGCCGTAGAAGGCGACGTCGGGCGCGCCGCCGGCCCGCGCCAGCGCCACGCCACGTTCGATGGCGGCCTCGCCCTCGGGCAGGTCGCGGCGGCCCATGACCAGGCGCACGCTGACCCAGCCGTAGGTGATCCACCACGAAGCCTGCGCCGTGGCGGCCAGGCCGGGCAGGGCCAGCCAGGGCGGCGTCAGGTCGGCCAGGCGCGCGAGGACTTGCAGGTCGCCGCTGTAGTTGCACCACTCCACCAGGGAACTGGACGCCGACACGGCCACATTGGGGTCCAGCCCCGCGGCCGGCTGCGCCAGCGCCTGCAGCACACGCTGCAAGAGCGCGCCGCGTTCGGCGTCGGCCAGCGCGGCGCTGCGGTGGGTAAGGAAACACAGGGTGGCCGACTTGTCGACGCGCAGGCCCTCGTCAGCATCGCTCACGTCCACCCGTGCGGGCCAGGCGGCCAGGAAGCGCTGCAGCCAGTCGGAGTGGCCGGCGTAACTGCGCCAGCCGCTGAACTGCGCGTTCAGTGCGGCGGCGGCGGTGAGCAGGCGTGCCGGCGTGGCCGGCGCCTGCGCCGCGGCATCGTGCGCGGCCCAGGCCTTGTCGAACCAGTCGCCGGTGTCGGCGTCCTGCGCCAGCCAGGCGGCCAGGCCGCGCTGGGTGAGGGCGGTGGCGTCCTGCAGCGCCTGGATGCTGTCCAGCGCGGCAAAGGCGCGCTGCAACTCCAGCGCGCGGCCCTGGCGCAGCAGGCCGCCGGCCTGCTGGCGCCACAGGGCCAGGGCCTGCGCCGGTTCATCGGCGCGGCCCAGCAGGTCCACCGCGGCCTGCAGGCGGCCCTGGCGGGCGTGCACCTGCGCCGCCGCCTTCAGCAGGCCCTGGCGCCAGGCCGCGCTGCCGAGGTCGGGCCAGCGCGACTGCAGCGCCTGGGCCAGCAGATCGTGCACACGCCAGCAGCGCTGGCCCGGACGCAGGCGCTGCACGAAGCCCAGCTGCGTGCACAGCTGGTCCAGGCGCTCGGCGGCGTCGGGCGGCAGGCCCAGGGCCTGCAGCGCCGGCACGTCCACCTCGGGCAGCAGCGCCACCGCCGCCAGAAGACAGTGCTGTTCGGGGGCTAGCAGGCCCAGCACGCGCTGCTCGAAGTAGTCGGCCACCAGGCGCTGGGCCGCGTCGGTGTCGGCGGGGCTGGCGGCCAGCAGCGTGAGGCCCGCGGCCCAGCCGCCGGTGCTTTCGAACAGCTGCCGGGCGCGGGATTCGCCCAGCCGCGGGGCCAGCAGCGCGGCGGTTTCTTCGGCGGTGAAGTCGAGCGCCGGGCCGTGCACGATGCAGAGTTCGCCACGTGCCACCGCTTCCAGCAGCGGGCCTTGCGGCGGCTGGCGGCTGGTCATCAGCACCACGCTGTCGGCCGGCGCTTCGTCCAGCGCCGCGTGCAGCAGCGAGGCGAAGGCCCCAGCCGGCGCGGCGTGGGCGTCGTCGAACACCAGCACCAGCGGCCCGGCGTGGGCGTGGAAGGCGCGGAAGAAGAGCCGGGCGTGGCTGGCCAGCGCGGCGGCGTCGGCCAGCGGCGGCTGGCGCAGCACGGCTGGCGGCAAGCGGCGGCGCGACAGCGTGCCCAGCAGGGCGGCCAGCGCGGCAAAGGCGCTGCTCAGGTCGGCGTCGGTGGCATCGACACGGAACCAGGCCAGCGCCTTGCCGCTGCCGGCAGCCCAGGCCGCAGCCAGTGTGGACTTGCCGGCCCCGGCCTGCCCCTGCAGCCAGATGCCGCGCGCGGGGGCGGTGTCGTCCAGCAGCCCGTGCAGGCGCTGCCGCTGCAGCGCGTGGCGGGGGCGTGGTGGCAGGAACTTGGCGGGCGCCGCGGCGCGTGGCGGGCTGGCGGAAGCGGTGGGGTTCGGACCCACGGATGGTTGCCCATCGCCGGTTTTCAGGTTCACGGTTGAACTCAATCGACTCGTCAGCTTAGCTGACTTCCGTCGCCGCAGCCTGCCTCTTGCCTTCGTGCCTGGCGATGCGCGCGCGGACCTGATCGCCGACCGCATCGTTGTCGCGATCCGCGGCGGGGTGCTGGAAGACTCCGGCTTCATCGCGCGCCGGGTGCTGCGCGCCGGGCTGCTGGTCCCGGTGCTGCCGCAGCACCACCGCAAAGGGCACGGCATGCACCTGGTCTACGCCAGCCGCCGGCACCTGCCCCCAGCCGTGTCGGTGTTCATCGAGTTGGTGGCTGACACGCTGGGCGAGTTCGAAGACTTGGCGAGGAAGCCCCTGGCTCGCCGGCCTGAATCAGGCGCCGCAGCGCTACAGCGGCAAGTCCCAGGGGGCCACGTCGCCGCCGAAGCGCTCAGCCAGAAAGTCGACCAGCAGCTTCAGTGGCAGCGGCTGGTGCTGGCGCGACAGCACCACCGCGTGTATGCCCAGCGTCCCGGGCTCGTAAGCCGGCAGCACCCGCACCAGGGCGCCGCGCTGCAACTCGTCGCCGACATAGTAGGTCGGCAGCATGGCGATCCCTGCGCCCGCGATGGCGGCCTGCTTGACAACTGCGGTTTCATTGCTTGACAGCGTGCCGTGCACGGCCTGGGTGAACACGCGAGCCGCATGGCCCAGCCGGTACTCGGCGCGTGTGCCGAAGGCGTGCGTGATGCAGTTGTGCGCCGCCAAGTCAGCCGGCTTGGCCGGCGAGCCCCTGGCGGCCAGATAGCCCGGGGCGGCGCACAGCACCGACCGGCAGGTGGCCAGCCGGCGCGCCACCACGCCGTCGTCGAGCCGGTTCGTGATGCGCACGGCCAGGTCAATGCGTTCACTGACCAGGTCGACCGCGCGGTCGACGGTCAGCAGATCGACTTCGACACGCGGGTGCAGCGACTGGAAGTTCACCAGTGCCTGCGTCAGCACCGAGAGTGCAAACGACAGGCTGGTCGTCACCCGAAGCTTGCCGGTGGCCTCGCTGCGGCGCACACCGGCCAAGGCCTGCAGGTCGGCGGCCAGCTCCAGCATCTGGCGCAGCCGCGGCAGCGCCTCTTCGCCGGCTGCGCTAAGGCTCACGCGGCGCGTCGTGCGGTGCAGCAGCCGCGTACCGAGCCAGCGTTCCAAGCTCTCCAGATGGCGGCTGACCATGGCGCGCGACAGGTCCAGGCTCTCGGCCGCGCGCGTCAGGCTGCCCTGGTCGGCAATCTCCACGAAGGATCGAATGGCGCTCAGCTGGTCCATTGTTTTGTGATGCTTCGGTTGACAATCAATTTAACAATCCGAAGTTTATGTTTAAAGGCTGCATCAATACAGTCTCGACATCGATCAACCGACCCCTCGATGGAGACCCCGATGAAGACCTTCAAGACCTTGTCCCTCGCCCTGTTGCCCGCCGCCCTGACGCTGGGTGTTGTTGCCACCGACGCCAGCGCGCAAACCGCCCCGCCGCTGACGGTGCAGGTCTACAACGCCGACAGCGGCAGCTTCCACGTCAATGCCGTGCTGGTGGCCGGCAAGACCGAAGCCGTGCTGCTGGACACCGGCTTCACGCGCGCCGACGCGCTGCGCATCGTGGCCATGGTGCTGGACAGCAAGAAGACGCTGAAGACCATCTACATCAGCCAGGCCGACCCCGACTACTACTTCGGCATCGAGGTGCTGCGGCAGTACTTCCCCGACGCCAAGGTGGTGGCCACAGCGCCCACGCTGAAGAAGATCGAGGCCACGCTGCCCACGAAGCTCCAGGTGTGGGGCCCGCGCATGGGCGCCAATGCGCCCAAGGGCGTGCCGCGGCCTGAAGTGCTGGCGGGCAACACCCTCACGTTGGAAGGGCAGGCCCTGGAAGTGCGAGGCCTGGATGACAGCCTGCCGCACCGAAGCTATGTGTGGATTCCGTCCATCAAGACCATCGCCGGCGGCGTGAACGTCTACGCCGGCCTGCACCTGTGGACGGCCGACGCGCAAAGTGCGCAGGAGCGTGCCGACTGGGCGAAGAAGCTGGGCGCGATGGCCGCGCTGCAACCGGCGGTGGTGATTCCGGGCCACAGCCTGCCGGGCCAGAAGCAGGACGCATCGCAACTGGCCTGGAGCCAGGCCTACCTCGCGCGCTTCGAGCAGGAACTGCCGAAAGCCGCGAACGGCACGGCGCTCATCGAAGCGATGAAGCGCGCCTACCCCGAGGCAGGCCTGGGCATCGCGTTGGACATCGGGGCGAAGGTGAACAAGGGCGAGATGAAGTGGTGAAGCCACCAACGGAGGGCATCGCTGCTTCGCGAGGTCGTGGCGCACGACCTCGTTCAGCAAGGCGGCTCCACCGCAGCCGCGTGGTTGCACGGCATCGTGCACATCCAGGAAGGTGATCTCGAAGATGCCGAGTACTGGCACCACCGGGCCGGCCGGCCTTTCAGGCGCCGGGGCAGCCTGGCCGAAGCGCTCGCCGCCTTCGAAGCGGGCCTGTCGATGGCGCCAACGGTCGCGGTTCAGACCTGCGACTGCAGTGAGCGTCTTGATCGGCGCAGGCCCCTTCGGATAGGCCGTGGGGCTTGGTCGGCACGCCTGGCCTGACTGCCGCCGTGAGTCGCTCGACCCAAGATCATCGACGACGACCTCAGGTCGCGCCGCGTTGCAGGCGCCGGAACGCCGCAGGCGTGCTGCCCGCCTCGCGCCTGAAGAACTTGCCGAAATTGGTGGCCTCGTCGAACCCAAGCCTTTCGGCAATCGTGGCAACCGGCAAGTCCGTGTGCGCAAGCAAGCGTTTCGCCTCCAGAACGACGCGCGCCGCAATGAACGCCTTGGCAGTCTTGCCTGTGGATGCCGTCACGGCGCGGGTCAAGCTCTTCTCCGTATAGCCGAGTCGGTCGGAATAGCAAGCAACCTGATGCCACTGTGCGAAGCGTTCTTCCACGAGCTGCTGGAAGCGCTGGAAACGCTGCAATGCCGGCGACAACACCGGCGCCTGACCTTGTTGCCGGCCTTTCAGGATGCACAGACGGGTCAGCAGCGCGTGCAACTGGTGGCGCAGCAAGGCGTTCAGGTCGTCGAGCGGGGCATCGAACTTCGCGTCAGCACCCAATTGCTCGATCGCACGCGTCACGGTCCGCAGTTCCTTGCCGCGCAAGGCCAGGTGATCAGGCAGTCGTTCCAGATCGACCGCGAGCGTGAGGCTGCGCGTCGCGCTGGAGACGGGCAGGACGAACTCGGGACGGAACAGCACGTTCCAGCCATCCCAGGCGTCGTCGTGGCCGTAGTTGTGGGCCTGGCCTGGTCGCAACACGAGCAGTGATCCGGGTGCGCAGCTGATCGGCTCGAAGTCGACCACCTGGGTGCACGTGCCCTGCGTGACGAGCACCAGCGTGTGGAACTCGTACTGGTGGGTTGTCAGCACCTCCCGTCCACCTCGCTGCCGCAGTTCGGACATCGTGAAGGCCTCAAGGTCCAACGGGTAGATGGCCCGGGGCAGATAGCCCAGGCGCTTGATGGGTGCGCTCATCGTTGGTCTTTCAAGCGGCGTCGGTGTTCATGGGCGTGTTGCTTGGTGCATATTGCAATGTTGTCCGTAAACGATCACTGAGTGTCCAACGTATACCTTTCTGCATGCCTTTATTGTCCAATAATAACCATCAATGAGCACAAGGGCGAGCGAGCCCGGCCGCCATGCAAGGCCTGAAGACCGGGCAAGACGCAATCGAACCGACCATCTCCCCCAACAACCCGTCGAAGCGGAACCAGCCATGAACAACATCGAGATCGCCAGGACGTACATCAAGGCCGTGCAGACCGGCGACCAAGCCACGCTCGGCAGCCTCATCGCGGCCGACGTGATCTGGCATCAGCCGGGCAACCACCAGTTCTCCGGCACGCATCGGGGAATGGCCCTTGTCGGGCCGATGCTGGGCAGGATGATGGAGGTCTCGAAGGGAACGTTTGCGATCACCCGCGCCGACCACTACATGGCCAACGGCGACTGCGTGGCGATCACGCTGGAGTTCGCCGGCGAGGCCAACGGCGTCAAGCTCAGGCAGCCGGGCGTGGACCTCATCCGCATCGAGGGCGGCAAGATCGTCGAAGTCTGGCTGTTCTCCAGCGACCAAGCCCAGGAGGACGCGTTCTGGGGCCTCTGATTCAGCGCTTCGCCCATGTCGTTCGGCCCGGCGCAGCAAGGCCGTGCCACTGTGGCCGCTGAAGGCTGCTGCGTATCCAGGGTCAGCTGACTCGATCTGGAGCGGACGGCCGACGGCTGGGCGTCGGCTGTCGCCCGTCTATCGTGGTCGGCCGGCGACAGGCCGCCAACGGGTGGCCGGCTTTGGGGCGCTTGAGTGTCACGGGCCCCCTGAGGGCAAGCTCGCCTGTCCGTGTAGCCAGATGCCAGGCGCGGGGGCCGCGGCGTCCAGTAGCCCGTGCAGGCGTTGTCGCTGCAGCGCGTGGCGCGGGCGTGGCGGCAGGAACTTGGCCGGCGCCGCGGCGCACTGCGGGCTGGCGGAAGCGGTGGGATTCGAACCCACGGATGGTTGCCCATCGCCGGTTTTCAAGACCGGTGCCTTAAACCGCTCGGCCACGCTTCCAACGGCCCGCGATTCTAGGCGCCGGGCCGTTGGCCCTGCGGGCACGGCACCTGCACCAGTTCGCGCCGGCCGCCGTCGACGCGCATCGCGCTCAGGCAGCCGCCCCAGACGCAGCCGGTGTCCAGCGCCAGCACGTCGGGCCGGTTCACCAGGCCCAGCGTGCTCCAGTGGCCGAAGGCCACGGGCTCGCCCGCGCTGCGGCGGCCGGGCACTTCGAACCAGGGGTGGAAGCCGGACGGCGCGGCGCCGGCGCCGTCCTTGGTCTTGAAGTCGAGCGTGCCGTCTTCGCGGCAGAAGCGGATGCGCGTGAGCACGTTGATCACGAAGCGCCAGCGCTCGGGGCCGGCCAGGGCGTCATGCCAGCGCTTGGGCTCGTCGCCGTACATCACGCGCAGGAAGGCGGGCATCTCGGGGCCCTGCAGCATGGCCTGCACTTCGGCGGCCAGGGCCAGGGTGGTGGCGGCGTTCCATTGCGGTACCAGGCCGGCGTGCACGCACAACCAGCCGGCTTCGGCATGAGCCAGCGGCTGGCGGCGCAGCCAGGCCAGCCAGTGTTCGCGATCCGGCGCATCCAGCACCTCGGCCACGGTGTCGCCGCGCTTGAGCGGGCGCACGCCGTGCGCCACCGCCAGCAGATGCAGGTCGTGGTTGCCGAGCAGGCAGGTGGCGGCGTCGCCGTAGCCGGCCAGGCGCCGCAGCACGGCCAGCGAGGCCGGCCCGCGGTTGACCAGGTCGCCCAGCACCACGATGCGCCCACGCGACGGCGAAAAGCCGATTTCCGCGAGCAGCCGCCCCAGGGCGTCGTCGCAGCCTTGCACATCGCCGATGAGGTGGAGCATCGGCCGATTCTGCTACGCTCGCGGCCCATCGCCCGGGCACCCGCCCGACTTGCCCCGCCCGCGCGGCGGTGCCCATGGACTTCACGCTCCTCGTCTTTCTCATTCTGCTCAACGGCCTGTTCGCCATGTCGGAGATGGCGCTCAGCGCCAGCCGCAAGGCCCGGCTGCAGGTGATGCTGGAAGCCGGCGAGCCGGGTGCGCAGGCCGCGATGGACCTGCACGACAACCCGACCAAGTTTCTGTCGACGGTGCAGATCGGCATCACCTCCATCGGCGTGCTCAACGGCATCGTCGGCGAGGCCGCGTTCAGCGACCCATTGGCGCATTGGCTGATGGAGATGACGGGGCTGACGCCACGCGCCGCCAGCATCACGGCCACCGGCCTGGTGGTGATGATCATCACGGTGCTGACCATCATCTTCGGCGAGCTGGTGCCCAAGCGCGTGGGCCAGATGTACCCCGAGACCGTGGCCAGCCTGGTGTCGCGGCCGATGAAGGGGCTGTCCACCGCTGCGCGGCCGCTGGTGGCGCTGCTGAGCATCAGCACGGTGTTCGTGCTGCGCCTGTTCGGCATCCGCGGCGACGGCGTGCGCGCGGTGACTTCGGAGGAAATCGCGGCCAGCCTGGAAGAAGGTGTCGACGCCGGCGTGATCGAAGCGCAGGAGCACCAGATGGTGCGCAACGTGTTCCGCCTGGACGACCGCCAGATCGGCTCGATGATGATCCCGCGCGCCGAAATCGTCTGGCTCGACGTGGCCGACCCGCAGCACAAGGTGCTGGACACCATCGCCACCAGCGGCCACAGCCGCTTCCCGGTGTGCCGCGGCTCGCTGGACGACGTGCAGGGCGTGCTCAACGCCGCGCGGCTGCTGGAGCCGCTGGCGCAGGGCCAGGCGCTGGACATCACGGCGCCGATGCAGCCGCCGGTGTTCGTGCCCGAGACGCTGTCGGGCATGGAACTGCTGGAGCACTTCCGCGTTTCGCGCACCGACCTCGTCTTCGTCGTCGACGAGTACGGCGCGGTGCAGGGCGTCATCACCGAGCGCGACCTGCTGGAGGCCATCACCGGCGAGTTCGGCGCGCCCAGCGACGCCGACGCCTGGGCCGTGCGGCGCGGCGAGCACGGCTGGCTGCTCGACGGCCTGATCCCGGTGCCCGAACTGAAGGACCGCCTGGAGCTGAAGGAACTGCCCGAAGAAGGCCGCGGCCGCTACAACACGCTGGCTGGCATGATCATGCTTTTGCTCGGCCGGCTGCCGCGCACGGCCGACCGGGTGGACTGGGAAGGCTGGCGCTTCGAGGTGGTCGACCTGGACGGCAAGCGCGTGGACAAGGTGCTGGTCGAGCGCATACAAACACCCGGAGAAGAGACTTCATGATCAACCAGAACCTGCACCGCCAGCCGGTGGCCCTGGACAGCGCCCAGCACCGCAACCTGAAGCTGCGCCTGCCCATCACCGACTGGTCGCTGGCCAAGGACCTCAACGCCATCTTCGTGGCCGCGGCCGAGTTCGGCGACGTGTGCCGCGAGTTCCCCATCGTCTTCGTCAAGGCCGGGCAGGAGCCCGACGGCAGCGAGGCCATCGCGCCCATCGCGGTGTTCGGCCTCAAGCAGAACGAGAACCTCTACGTCAGCGGCGAACGCTGGCGCGCCCAGTACATGCCGGCGGTGTTGCGCGCGTACCCCTTCTGCATCGCGCGCATCGACGACCAGCGCTTCGCGATCTGCGTCGACACGGCCTTTGCCGGTACCAGCGTGCTCGACGGCCAGCCGCTCTTCACCGAAGACGGCCAGCAGGCCCCGCTGATGAAGGAGATGACCAAGCACCTGGAAGCGCTGGAGACCGAGATCCAGCGCACGCGGCTGGTGGGCAAGCGGCTGCTGGAGCTGGACCTGCTGCGCGAGATGCGCTTCGACGCCACGCTGCCCGACGGCCGCCAGCACACGGTGGACGGCTTCCTGACGGTGGACGACAAGAAGGTGACCGAGCTGCCGGACAACATCGTGGCCGAGCTGCACCGCTCGGGCATCCTGGGCCTGGTGCACCTGCACTGGGTGTCGCTGGGCAATATGCGGCGCCTGGTGGACTGGCACGTCGAACGCTCGGCGGCCACCGAGCCCTCGCCGGCGCCCGCCGCGCCGGCGGCCTGATTCAGGCCGCGGCCGAGGGGCCGCGCAGCGTCTGCAGCAGTTGTGCCGCCTGCGGCTGGGCGCGCGCCACCCACTCGTCGTAGCGGCGGCGCGCCTCGGCGCCGTAGCGCTTGTAGACCTGCCAGCCGACGAAGGCCACCAGGCCCAGCAGCAGCAGGGTCTTGGCCGCACGGGCCCAGGCCACCAGCACCGCGATGGCCATGCCGAAGGCCACCCACTTGAACCACCAGCTGCCGCTGTAGGTCATCCAGTTGATGAATCCGGTGAGGCCCACCACCCACAGGGCCTTGAGCGGCATGAGCACCGCGTCGGCGATGTTGCGGACCGGGCGGGTGAAGGTGCTGAAGAGGTTCATCGCGGCTCCTGCTTGCGGCGCTGGTGTTGATGGCGGCATCTTCGGTGGCGGCGCCGCCGCCGGCGAGCGCCTTGCGACGCACTGCGCCAACGCGGCGTGAAACGCTGCAGCCGGCGCGTGAAGCGCGGCGCCCGCGTGACAATGCGCGACCTTCGCTGAGCCCTTCAGGCACCGACCCATGACCGTCCATCTCGCCAAGCCCGCCCGCGGCAGCGTGCCGCTGCACACCACCGACCGCGCGCAGTTCAAGCAGCTCGCCGCCTCGCTGGACACCACCTCGCGCCGCTGGCTGCAGACGCTGGGCTTCAGCGGCGCACCCGATACCCACGCCCTGCTGCCCGCCGCCGACGGCAGCCTGGCCGCCGTATGGGCCGGCGTGCGCGATGCCACCCACCCCTTCGCACTCTCGGCCCTGCCCAAGCAGCTGCCCGCCGGCCGCTACCACCTGGCCGAGCCCGGCCTGGCGCTGGACGCCGCGGCGGCCGCGCTGTCCTGGGAACTGGGCGGCTACACCTTCGACCTGTACAAGCCCGCACCGCGCGAAGCCGCGCAGCTGCACCTGCCGTCGAATGCCGAGACCCAGCGCGCGCTGATCATCGCGGCCGCCATCGCCTCCACGCGCGACCTGGTGAACACGCCGGCCGAGCACATGGGCCCGGCCGAGCTGGCCGAGGCCGTGCGCCTCGTGGCCAAGCAGCATGGCGCCAAGTTCAAGCAGACCGTGGGCGACAAGCTGCTCGACGAAGGCTTCCCGGCCGTGCACGCGGTCGGCCGTGCCGCCACGCGCGCGCCGCGCCTGATCGAGCTGAACTGGGGCAACCCCAAGCACCCGAAGCTGGCACTGGTGGGCAAGGGCGTGTGCTTCGACAGCGGCGGCCTGGACATCAAGGGCGCCGACGGCATGCGCCTGATGAAGAAGGACATGGGCGGTGCCGCCAACGCGCTGGGCCTGGCGCAGATGATCATGGCCCTGCAGCTGCCGCTGCGGCTGCAGCTGCTGATCCCGGCGGTGGAAAACGCCATTGCCGGCAACGCCTACCGGCCGGGTGACGTGTTCAAGACGCGCGCCGGCCTGCACATCGAGATCGGCAACACCGACGCCGAAGGCCGCGTGATCCTGTGCGACGCGCTGGCCTACGCCGCCGAGGGCAAGCCCGACCTGCTGATCGACCTGGCCACGCTCACCGGCGCCGCGCGCGTGGCCCTGGGCGCGCAGCTGCCGGCGCTGTTCTGCCGCCGCATGGACCTGGCACGCGAGCTGGTGGACCGCGGCCTGGAGCTGCGCGACCCGCTGTGGCACATGCCGCTGTGGCGCGACTATCACGGTGGCATCGAAAGCGACATCGCCGACATCGTCAACACCGGCAAGGGCGCGCTGGCCGGTGCCATCAACGCCGCGCTGTTCCTCGACGACTTCGTGCCCGCCGGCCTGGACTGGCTGCACATCGACCTGTTCGCCTGGAACGACAGCTCGCGCCCGGGCCGGCCGCTGGGCGGCGAGGCGCAGACGCTGCGCACGCTGCTGGCCGCGCTGGAACAGCGTTACGGCGCCTGATCCGCGCGCCGCGCGTTTGGCGCCGGAAGGCCCCTTTGTTCGGGCTTTCAACGTGCTGTCACGCGGGCACACTATGGTTTCGGTAGGCGACAACCGACCGCACCACTGGGCGGAACACCGGAACCCGTGCCCGGCGCCTCTCGTACCAAAAACCTTGGACCCCCGTTGAGCCGCAGTACCGGGCTCAGCGGGCCAGTCCTTTTCTGAGCACGGAACCCACCTCGGCGGCCAGCGCGGTTTCTTCGCAGCGGCCCTGGGCATCGCACCACAGCACGTGCTCGTCACCCAGCCACAGGCGGCCGAGCAGGGTGTCACCGCGCTGCCAGGTCACTGTGTTGTGGCCCGCCACGGGCTGCGTGTTCGCAGCCGGGCGCCAGCGGCCCTGCGTCTGCTCTGCCAGCGCATAGAGCCAGCTCGAGGTGGGCGCGCGCGCCTGCCCATCCACCGTCCATTGCACGGCCGATCCGGCCGCCAGCGCGTCCATCCACGGGCCGCTGGGGCGCGGCGCGGCCATCAGGGCCGGCGCCGCGCGGCCCAGCACGGCCGTTGCCGGCGCGGGCGCAGGGACGGCCGGTGCCGCGGGTGGCGGCGGCGCAGCGGCGGCTGGCGCTGCGGCATTCGTGGCTGGGGCTGCCACGCGGCTCTCGGCGTGGAGGCGCTCTTCCTTCAACTGCGCCTGCGCCTCGCGGCCGGTGTTGTCGCGCGCCAAGTCACGTTCCTCCTGCGCGCGCTGGCGCAGGGCCATGGCGTCGCGGCGTTGATCCGGTTCCTGCTTGCGCTGCGCCTTGGCCGGCGCGGAAGGCTTTGCGGCGTCGGCGACGGTGGCTGCAGCCGTGGCTGCGGGTGGCGGCTGCGGCGCCGGTGCCGGGGTGGGTGCGGGCGCTGGCGCATTCGCCGCCACCTCATAGGCCGCCTCGGTGGCCGGCCCCGGTGTTTCGCCTTGCCACAGCAGGGCCACCACACCGGCCAGCAGCAGCGTGGCGAAGCCGCCTGAAGCGCCCAGGCGCCAGGGTGTCTGCAGCACCCACCAGCGCCGCGGCGGCGGCGGCGCGGCGGGCGCGTGTTCGGCCGTGGCGCGGTGCGCGGCGGCCAGGATCTGCGCGCTCAGCTCCGGCGGCGCGGCCAGCGCGGCGTCGGGCGCGTGGCGCAGCGCGGCGCGCAGGTGCTCGTCGCGTTCGATGTCGCTCATCGCAGTTCGGGCGCCGGCAGGTAGGCGCCCATGCAGGTGCGCAGCCGGCTCATCGCATAACGAAGCCGGGTCTTGGCGGTCTCGAAGCCCACTTCGAGTGCGCGTGACAGTTCGTCCACCGACAGGCCGTCTTCGTGGTGCAGCAGGAAGGCGCTCTTCTGCGCCAGCGGCAGGCCTTCCAGGCAGTCCAGCAGGCGCTGGCCGGCGGCGCGCCAGAAGGCCAGGTCTTCGGCCTGCGAGCCGGCCGCGGGCCAGCCGGCCCAGGGCGCGGCCTCGGGTTCCCAGGTGCCGCCGTCGTCGTCGGTGCTGATGCTGATCTCGCGCCCGCTCTTGCGCAGCACGTCCACCGCGCGGTGGTGCGCCAGCGTGAACAGCCAGGTGCGGAAGCTGGCGCCCTGCGGCTGCCAGTCGCGCCGCGCCTGGATGGCGCGCAGCCAGGTGTCCTGGAACACCTCTTCGGCCTGCGTCGCCGCCGCGCTGCCCAGCAGGCGACGCACGAAGCGGTACAGCGCGGCCTGGTGGCGCGCGTACAGCTGCTCGAAAGCGCCGGCATCACCGGCGGCGTAGGCGCGCATGAGTTGGTCGTCGCTGGGTTCGGTCATCGAAGGTGCAGTGTGCCAGCCTGCTTGTACGGGCCGGGCGGGTGTTCGGGGTGAATTCAGGCAGCGGCGCCGAAGAGCGCGCCCTCGATGGCGGCGGCGTCGTTCAGGGTGCGCACGCGGTCGTAGGCGTGCTGCGCGCCATCGTGGCGGCGGCGCAGCATGTTCAGCCACTGCTTGATGCGCCCGCCGCGGTGGCGCGGTGCCACCCGCGGGGCGATGAGCCGGGCGTAGAGCGCCACCAGCGGCATCAGCTCGGCCCAGCTCGGCCCGGGCAGGCCGCGCAGCGCCAGGGCCAGGCCGGGGTCGGTGACGAGGCCGCGGCCCAGCATCAGCGCGTCGCAGCCGCTTTCCGCCAGGCAGCGCTGCGCGTCGTCGAGGTTCCACACCTCGCCGTTGGCGATGACGCGCGTGGCCACGGCCTCGCGGATGTGCGCGATGCGGTCCCAGTAGGCCGGCGGCTTGTAGCCCTGCGCTTTCGTGCGTGCATGCACCACCAGTTCCGACGCACCGGCTGAGGCGATGGCGTGCGCGCAGTCGAGCATGCGGTCTTCGTCGAGATGGCCCAGGCGCATCTTGGCCGAGACCGGCATGGCCGCCGGCACCGCGCGGCGCACGGCAGCGACGATCCGGTGCACCAGCTCGGGTTCGTCCAGCAGCACCGCACCGCCGCGGTGGCGGTTGACGGTCTTGGCCGGGCAGCCGAAGTTCAGGTCGATGCCGGCCGGCTGCAACTCGGCCAGTCGCGCCGCGTTGTCGGCCAGGCAGGTGGGGTCGCTGCCCAGCAGCTGTGCGCGCACCGGTGTGCCGGCGGGGGTGCGGCTGCCGTTCAGCAGCTCGGGCATCAGGCGCGTGAACACACGCCGCGGCAGCAGCTGGTCGGTGATGCGGATGAACTCCGATACGCAGCGGTCGATACCGCCCACGCGCGTGATGACGTCGCGCAGGCTGTGGTCGAGCACGCCTTCCATCGGGGCCAGCAGGATCAGGCGCGGGGCGGCAGCGGGGGTCGTCACATGCGGGATTGTCCCTGGTCGCGCGCCCTGTCCGCGGGCGGGCAGGGTCTCTAGAATTAGTCGACCACTCGGTCGAGTAACTCGCGGCCGCGGAGATCCTGCATGCCTGAAGCTTCCGTTCTGGTGGCTACCGTTGGCCCGGTGCGTGTGGTCACGCTGAACCGGCCGGCGGCGCTGAACAGCTTCACCGCCGAGATGCACGGCCAGCTGGTCGGCGCCCTGAACGCCGCCGCCGACGACAGCGCGGTGCGCGCCGTGCTGCTCACCGGCAGCGGCCGCGGCTTCTGCGCCGGGCAGGACCTGGGCGACCCCGCGATGCTGGGCAACGCCGATGTCGGCGCCGTCATCGAGCGCTATTACCGGCCGCTGGCCACGCGCGTGCGCTCTATGCCGGTGCCGGTGATCGCTGCGGTGAACGGCGTGGCGGCCGGCGCCGGGGCCAACTTCGCGCTCTGCTGCGACCTGGTGATCGCCGCGCGCAGCGCCAGCTTCATCCAGGCCTTCAGCAAGATCGGCCTGGTGCCCGACTGCGGCGGCACCTGGCTGCTGCCGCGCCTGGTGGGCCGCGCGCGCGCCCTGGGCCTGGCGATGACGGGTGACAAGCTGCCGGCCGAAGAGGCGCAGCGCATCGGGCTCATCTGGCAGGTGGTGGACGATGCGGCGCTGATGGAGTCGGCCCTGGCGCTGGCGAAGCGCCTGGCGGCTATGCCGGTGAAGGCGCTGGCCGAGACGCGGCGTGTCATCGATGCGGCGCTGCCGCTGGACTTCAGCGCCGCTCTCACGCTGGAAGCCGATGCGCAGCGCGAACTCGGCCGCCAGGGCGACTTCGCCGAAGGTGTGGCCGCCTTCTTCGCCAAGCGCCCCCCGCTGTTCAAGGACCGCTGATGCCCACGCCCCAGCAAGTTGCCGAGGCCACGCGCGACGCGATGTGGCGCGGCGACCGCGCCAGCAAGTCGCTCGGCATGGAGGTGCTGGCCATCGGCCCGGGCAGCGCCACGCTGGCGATGAGCGTGCGCGAGGACATGCTCAATGGCCACGACATCTGCCACGGCGGCCTCATCACCACGCTGGCCGACAGCGCCTTCGCTTTCGCCTGCAATGCCTACAACGAGGTGACGGTGGCCTCGGGTTTCGACGTCAACCTGCTGCAGGCCGCGCGCCGCGGTGACCGGCTGACGGCCGTGGCCACGGAGGTGAGCAAGAGCGGCCGCACCGGCGTCTACGACGTCGCCGTGCACAACCAGCGCGGCGAGGCGGTGGCGGCTTTCCGTGGCCGTTCGTACACGATGAAGGGCCAGCCGTTGATCGAAGGCCTGCCGGTCGGCAAGGCGAAGCAGGAGCCCTGAGCCATGCCCGTCAAGAGCCCCGCACCCGGCGACCTGGAGCCCATCGAGCGCGCCAGCCGCGACGAACTGCAGGCCCTGCAGCTGCAGCGCCTGCAGGCCACGCTGCAGCAGGCCTACGACAAGGTGCCGCACTACCGCCAGGCCTTCGACGCGGCGGGTGTGCATCCGTCGGACTGCCGCACGCTTGCCGACCTGGCGAAGTTCCCGTTCACGAACAAGGCCGACCTGCGCGCCAACTACCCCTTCGGCATGTTCGCGGTGCCGCGCGAGCAGGTGGTGCGCATCCATGCTTCGTCAGGCACCACGGGCAAGCCGACGGTGGTGGGCTACACGCAGGGCGACATCGACCGCTGGGCCCACCTGGTGGCGCGTTCCATCCGCGCCAGCGGTGGCCGGCCGGGCGACATCGTGCACATCGCCTACGGCTACGGCCTCTTCACCGGCGGGCTGGGGGCGCACTACGGCGCCGAGAAGCTCGGCTGCACCGTGGTGCCCATGAGCGGCGGCCAGACCGAAAAGCAGGTGCAGCTGATCGAGGACTTCCGCCCGGACATCATCATGGTCACGCCGAGCTACATGCAGGTGATCGTCGAGGAGTTCCGCAGGCAGGGCAAGGACCCGCGCGCCATGTCGGTGAGCGTGGGCATCTTCGGCGCCGAGCCCTGGACCGAAGCGATGCGGCACGACATCGAGCAGAGCGCGGGCATCGACGCGGTGGACATCTACGGCCTGTCGGAGGTGATGGGCCCGGGCGTGGCCAACGAGTGCATCGAGGCCAAGGACGGGCCGGTGGTCTGGGAAGACCATTTCTACCCCGAGATCATCGATCCGCAGACCGGCGCCGTCCTGCCCGACGGCAGCGAGGGCGAGCTCATCTTCACCACGCTGACCAAGGAAGCCCTGCCCGTCATCCGCTACCGAACCCGCGACCTCACGCGCCTCTTGCCGCCCACGGCACGCAGCATGCGGCGCATGGGCAAGATCGTCGGCCGCAGCGACGACATGCTGATCATCCGCGGCGTCAACCTGTTCCCCACGCAGGTGGAAGAGCTGGTGCTGAAACACGGCCAGCTCTCGGGCCAGTACCAGCTGGTGGTGACGCGCGAGCACCTGCTGGACGAGGTGACGGTGCGCTGCGAGGTGACGCCGCTGCACCTGCATGCCGACCGCGATGCGCTGGCGCGCGAACTGCAGCACCAGATCAAGAGCCTGATCGGCGTCAGCGCGCGTGTCGACGTGGGCCTGCCCGATTCCATCGAGCGCACGCTGGTGGGCAAGGCCCGGCGCGTGATTGACAAACGGCCGAAGTGAAGGGACAGCGATGTACACGCAAGCCATGGACACCGCCCCGAAGGAAGAGCGCAAGCCGCTGCGTTCGGCCGAAGAGGCCGAACTGGAACGGCGCTTCGAGGCCCGCATCGACGAAGGTGCCTTCATCGAGGCCAAGGACTGGATGCCCGATCACTACCGCAAGACCCTGCTGCGCCAGATCAGCCAGCACGCGCACTCGGAAATCGTCGGCATGCTGCCGGAAGGCAACTGGGTCACGCGCGCGCCCACGCTCAAGCGCAAGGCGATCCTGCTGGCCAAGATCCAGGACGAAGGTGGCCACGGCCTGTACCTGTATGCGGCGGCCGAGACGCTGGGCACCAGCCGCGACCAGATGTTCGACGCGCTGCACAGCGGCAAGGCCAAGTACAGCAGCATCTTCAACTACCCCACGCTGAGCTGGGCCGACATCGGCGTGATCGGCTGGCTGGTGGACGGCGCGGCCATCATGAACCAGGTGCCGCTCACGCGCTGCAGCTACGCGCCCTATGCCCGCGCGATGGTGCGCATCTGCCGCGAGGAGAGCTTCCACCAGCGCCAGGGCTTCGACGCCCTGCTGGTGATGATGCGCGAGGGCACTGAGGCCCAGCGCGCGATGGTGCAGGACGCGGTGGACCGCTGGTGGTGGCCCAGCCTGATGATGTTCGGCCCGCCCGACAGCGCCAGCACGCACAGCACGCAGAGCATGCGCTGGGGCATCAAGCGCATCAGCAACGACGAGTTGCGGCAGAAGTTCGTTGATGCGACGGTGGAGCAGGGCAAGGTGCTGGGCGTGACCATGCCCGACCCGCTGCTGAAATGGAACGAAGCGCGCGGCCACCACGACTTCGGCCCCATCGACTGGGACGAATTCTGGCGCGTGGTGAACGGCCACGGGCCCTGCAACAAGGAGCGCCTGGCGGCACGCGTGAAGGCCTGGGACGACGGCGCCTGGGTGCGCGAGGCGGCGATGGCGCATGCGCAGAAACAGGCGTTGAAGGAGCAGGCGGCATGAGTGAAACCAGCCACGAATGGCCGCTGTGGGAAGTGTTCGTGCGCCCCAAGTCCGGCCTGGACCACAAACACTGCGGCAGCCTGCACGCGGCCGATTCGAAGATGGCCGTGCAACTGGCGCGCGAGGTCTACACGCGGCGCCAGGAAGGCACCAGCGTCTGGGTGGTGAAGAGCAGTGACATCACCGCC
>CAYREA010000013.1:0-55217 GCA_964423075.1 uncultured Rubrivivax sp.
CCTGGTTCAGCGGCGGGTTGCCTTCCACCGCCAGGATGTAGTTGCCCTTGTACTTCTTCATCACCTCTTCGAGGATGGCCTCGGCCTGGTGGCCGGCGCTGGCCATCAGGGTGTCGTCGTAGTCGAGGCTGATCATCGAAAGCACCACGTCCTTGGCGAGCGGGTGCGCGCTGCGGATGAAGCTCTCGCTGCAGCAGGTGCACTCCAGCCCGTGCAGCCACAGCACCGGCGTGCGCGGCTTGTTCTCCATCGCGTGCACGATCTGCGGCACGAAGGCGGGCGACAGGCCCAGCGAGGTGGCGGTGAGCGAGCAGTACTTCAGGAAGCTGCGGCGCGAGATGCCCTGGCGGCGCATCACCTCGTAGAAGGTCTCCATCGTTTCTTCTCCTGTGGGGTCGTGACAGGAGGTACCCACGATGTGTGCCAGATCGTGCGCGGGCTCGGGAAAGCACCGAGCAGCACGCGCAAGTGCTTGTCGGCGCTCAAGGATTTGTGAGGGCTCGGCGGCCTCGGGGGCGCGCGATCAGCCAGGGCCGGCAAGCGGCTTGCCGGCCGGGCATGCACAGCGGCAAGCGGCGTGGCGCCGCGGCCCGCTTCAGGCGCTTGCGCTGCCCGGCGCCTGGCCGCTGTCGAGCTGCAGCGCCTTGCTCGACACGTAGCGCCGGTAGTCCATCAGGGGTATGGCCGCGGAGCCGTGCGTGTCGCCGTCGGTCCAGCTGATGGTGGCGTCGAGTGCGGTCACTTCCACCTCGCAGGGGCCGGGCCGGATGGTGATGTTGGCGCCGTCGCCTTCGCGGTACTCGACCTTGCCGGTGATGCGAGCGCTGTGGATCATGGGTGCTCCGGTGTCTGGGCTTTGCATGCTGCGCATGGCCGGCCCGCTCGTCCGTGCGCGCGCGCACGGACTGGTGCAGCGCCAGCCCCTACGGTTGCCGCTGCTTCCACCCCTGGCAGAGCTGGCCGTGCACCACATCCCACAAGACCTCTGTGACCGGTTTGCGCTGGGCACCACCCGGCTGCTGCGCTTCATGGCCGATGCCCTGTTCGCCCAGCGTTATGGCCATCGCGCTGTGGTGCTGGAAACCGTGGCCGCCGTGCCGGGCATGGTGGGCGCCACACTCACGCACCTGCACTGCCTGCGGCGCATGGTGGGCGACGAGGGCTGGATCCGCACCCTGATGGACGAGGCCGAGAACGAGCGCATGCACCTGATGACCTTCGTCGAGATCGCCCGGCCCACCGCCTTCGAGCGGCTGCTGGTGCTGCTGGCGCAGGGCGCCTTCTACATCGGCTACTTCCTGCTGTACCTGGTGTCGCGCCGCACGGCACACCGCCTGGTGGGCTACTTCGAGGAAGAGGCGGTGCTGAGCTACACGCTGTACCTGGCCGAAATCGAAAGCGGCCGCACGCCCAACCCCGCGGCCCCGGCCATCGCCCGGCAGTACTGGAAGATGGCCGACGACGCCACGCTGGCCGATGTGGTGCGCGCGGTGCGCAGCGACGAAGCCGGGCACCGCGACGTCAACCACGGGCTGGCGACTTCGCTCGCGCAGCGGCCCGTCAGATCAGCTCTTCCACCGTGAGCATCCGGTAGTGCACCGCCAGCGTCGCGCCGCGGCCGCGGGCGATCTCGGCGGCGGCCGCGGCCCGCTCGACGCTGTCCGCCTTCACCAGCAGCCAGCAGTAGCCGGCCCGGGCCAGGGACACATAACGCCGCAGCAGCGTGATTTCGAAGCCGAAGCCCGCCATCGCGCCGGCGTTCTCGACCATCGCTTCCAGTTCGGGCAGGCTCTCGCTGGGCGCGAAGCGCTGCACCTCGGCAGCCGGCCAGGCCGCGCCTTCGAGGGTCGCGACCAGCGCATTGGCCAGCGCCTGCGTCGGCAGGCCGATCATCAGCCAGCCCACGGGCTTGAAGGCACCGAAGGACGTGGGCAGCAGGTGGCTGGTGGCGCTGTGGCTCATGAAGGTGGCCCTCACAGGCGGATGAACGACAGCAGGTCGGCGCTGAGGCGGTGCTTGTCGGTGGCAAACAGGCCGTGCGGCGCACCTTCGTATTCGATCAACGTCGAATTCACGATGCCGGCGTGCGCCGCGCGCGCGGCGGCGGCGATGGGCACGGTCTTGTCGGCCGTGCCGTGCACGATGAGCGTGGGCACGCGGAAGGCCTCCAGGTCGGCGCGGAAGTCGGTGGACGCGAAGGCCTTGGCGCACTCCAACGTGGCGCGCAGGCTGGCCTGCATGGCCTGGCCGCGCGCCCAGTCGATCAGTTCGGTGCTGACCGGGTGCGACAGCAGGCCGACGCCGAAGAAGTCCTTGAAGAAGCCGGCGAAGAACGTCGCCCGGTCGTCGCGCATCTGGCTCGCCATCGCATCGAACACGGCCTGTTCGGTGCCTTCGGGGTTGTCGGGCGACTTCAGCATGCAGGGCACGATGGACGCAACGAGCGCCGTCTTGATCACACCCTTGCCGCCGTGCCGCGCCATGTAGCGCGCCACCTCGCCGCCGCCCATCGAGAAGCCGACCAGCGTGGCGTCCTGTGCCCCCGTCTGCTGGATGACGGTGGCCAGGTCGTCGGCCAGGGTGTCGTAGTCGTAGCCGCCAAAGGGCTGCGAGGAGCGGCCGAAGCCGCGGCGGTCGTAGGCGATCGTGCGGTAGCCCGAGCCGGCGATCACCATCGCCTGGTCGTCCCAGCTGTCGGCGCTGAGCGGCCAGCCCGACAGCAGGATCACGGGGCGGCCGGCGCCCCAATCCTTGATGTACAGCGTGGTCTTGTCGGCGGTGGTGACGTGGTGCATGCAGGCTCCATTCGGTGGTGGGCGCGGCCCAGGCTCGCATCCTGCGATCCGGAGCGCGGGCGTTCTGTTCGGTGCAACACACAAAAGGCCGTCTGCCCATGGGCGCTGCTTGTGTGCGGCAGCGCACGGAGCCACGCTGCGCGGTCCGGCAGAGTCGTGCCGTCCGTCCCTGGCCGCCGACACCCGGCGCCGCGCGCGCTGAAGGAAGCCCATGAACCTGGTTCGACCCGGCCTTGCCGCCGCCTTGGCATGCGCCTGCGCCGGCAGCTACGCCGCCGACCGGGTGTGGCCGGACGCACCCGACGCCCAGGCCGTGCAGGTGGCCCTGGGCGAGCCGGACCAGACCTGGGCCCACGCTGCCCGCGCGACCGCAGACCCGGGCAGCGTGCCCCGGCCACTGTCGCCGGTGGCCGAGCCCCGACCGTGGCAGATGATGCTCGCCGGCCTGGTCGGCCTGGGCTGCCTGGTGCGACTGAAGAGAGGCGCCGGGGGCTGAGCGGTGCGGCCCGCACGCGCGGGCGGACGCGCGGCGGACGCAGGCCGCCGAACATGGCGGCCCGCCTCTTCTTCTGCGAGCAAGCACCATGACCCTGAAAGACTCAGCCAACCACGCCGTCAGCGGCGCCACGCCGAACGCGCTGGACCATCTCGAGACCGCACTGCACCAGTTCCGCTGCTACATCGGCGACCCGGTGGCCAGCCTCGACGCCGCCCTGGCCGCGGCGCCCGACATGGCCATGGCCCACCTGTTCAAGGCCTGGCTGTTCCTGCTGGGCACCGAGCCGGGCGGCCTGCCCGTGGCGCGCCAGGCCCATGCGCTGGCCGCAGCGCTGCCGCTGAACGAGCGCGAGCGCGGCCACCTGGCCGCCGTGGGCCACCTGGTGGAAGGCCGCTGGCGCGACGCCGGCCGCGTGCTGGAAGACCTGAACATCGCCTACCCGCACGACACGCTGGCGCTGCAGGTCGGCCACCAGGTCGACTTCTTCACCGGCGACTCGCGCATGCTGCACGACCGCATCGCCCGCGCCCTGCCCTTGTGGGACCGCGCCATGCCGGGTTACCACGCCGTGCTCGGCATGCAGGCCTTCGGGCTGGAAGAGACCGGCCGCTACGCGCGTGCCGAGAAGCTGGGCCGCCAGGCGGTGGAGCTGGAGCCGCGCGACGGCTGGGGCCAGCACGCCGTGGCCCATGTGATGGAGATGCAGAACCGGCGCCGCGAAGGCGTGGCCTGGATGCGCGCCAACCAGGCCGGCTGGAGCGAAGGCAGCTTCTTCGCCGTGCACAACTGGTGGCACCTGGCGCTGTTCCACCTGGGCCTGGACCAGATCGACGAGGTGCTGGCCCTGGTGGACGGGCCGGTGTGCGGCAACCCCACGCCGGTGGTGCTGGAGATGATCGACGCCTCGGCCATGTTGTGGCGGCTGCAGCTGCGCGGCGTCGACGTCGACACCCGCTGGCAGGCCCTGGCCGAGCGCTGGATGCCGCTGGCCGGCGCCGGCAACTACGCCTTCAACGACATGCACGCGATGATGGCGTTCACCGGCGCCGGGCGCGACGACTGCGCCGCAGCGCTGCTGAATGCCCAGGCCGCCGCGATGCAGGCCGAGGGCGACAACGCCGGCTTCACGCGTGAGGTGGGCCATGCCGCCACGCTGGCGATCCAGGCCCATGCCGAGGGCCGCTACGGCGAGGTGGTGCAGCTGCTGCGCCCCATCCGCCACATCGCGAACCGCTTCGGCGGCAGCCACGCGCAGCGCGACCTGATCGACCTGACGCTGATCGACGCCGCACGCCGCGACGGCCAGCACGCGCTGCTGCAGGCGCTGCTGAACGAACGCGCCAGCGCCCAGGCGGGCTGAGGCATTCAACGGCCTTTCAACGCGGGGGCCCAAACATGCCCACCAGACCGGCGCCGCAACCAGGCGCCGCTGGAGGAATGGATGGACCGATCAAGAGCGCTGGAAGGCCCCGCCCGGCCCTGGCGGCTGAAAGTGCGCGTGCTCGACGGCCTGCACGTCGAACTGGACGGGCAGCCGCTGCCCGCAACCGCCAAGGCGCAGCGTAAGCCGCTGGACCTGCTCACGCTGCTGGCGGCCCACGGCAGCAGCCCCTTGAGCACCGAGGCGGCCATCGGGGCCCTGTGGCCGTCGGTGGACGCCGAAGCGCCGCGCGCCGCCCTGGACATGGCCGTGTCGCGCCTGCGCCGGCTGCTGCAGACACCCGAAGCCGTGTGCCTGCGCGACGGCCAGCTCAGCCTGTGCCGGCGCCACGTGTGGACCGACGTGAGCGCCGTCGCAGCCTGCCTGGAACAGGCACAGAACGACGGTGGCCCGGCCGGCCGGCAGGCGCTGCAGGAACTGCTGGCGCTCTACCGCCGCCCGCTGACGCAGGTGCCGGAACCCTGCGCCGCACTGGCGCTGCGCCGCAGCAGCCTGGCCAGTGCCTTCGAACGGGTGGTGGGCCTGTGGGGCCGGCGCTTCGAGGCCAGCGAACAGTGGGCCGCTGCCGCCGAGCTGTACCGGCACGGCTTCGAATGCGAGCCGCTGGCCGAAGACTTCCACAGCGGCCTGATGCGCTGCCACCTGCGCCGCGGTGCGGCGGCCGAGGCGCTGCGCGTCTTCCGGGCCTGCGCGCAGCTGCTGCACCAGGTGCTGGGCATAGGCCCCTCGGCCGAGACCCGGGCCCTGGCCGAACGGGCCCGGGCCCAGGCGGCCTGAGGGCCTACTGCTCCACCCAGTACATGATGATGCTGTTCTTGGGCTTCGGCGTGCCGTTGCTGTTGACGCCGTTGCTGGTGAGCCGGCAGCGCAGGTGCAGCGAGTTGGCGATCATGAAGGGCATCAGGTTCACGTTGAGCGTGATCGAGTCGGTCTGCTTGCTGTTGGTCTCGTTGTTCGTGAAGTAGATGCTGTCCGACTGGTGGTAGAGGCTGCCGTCCGCGTTCATCGAGCGCACCACGCAGAACGACTGGTTGTAGCGGAAGTTGGTGGCGCCTATCACCCGCACCACCGCCGAGTCCTTGCTCAGGGTGCGGGCCATCACCAGCGGGCAAACGTAGGTGACGTAGTCCGACGGGTTGACGCCCATGGTGTCGTTCACAAGCTCGCCGTTGGCGGTCTCGTAGGTGGCGCCGTTCGAGCGGCAATGGGTGCCGGTGTGCACCAGGGTCGTGGCGCCGGCGCTGCCGGCGAAGAGCAGCGCCGCGATGGCCAGGGTGCGGCGGTGGAACAGGGCTGAAGGTGTGCAGGCGAACATGGTGTGGGCTCCTTGGGGCTGTGAGGCTTGGGCTGCCGGGCCGGCTGCACTTGCAGCAACCGGAACGGCATGCACACAAGGCTAGTCAGCCCTGCCCCCCGCCATGCAACCGATGCCTAACCGCATCCCGCGTTCGCGCCCCACCCCCCAAGCCGTTGGGGCACGGCCCTGCCCCGGCTCACTCCAGCTTGATGCCGGCCGCCTTGACGATGGGCGCGTAGGCCGCCAGGTCCTTGACCATCTGCTGGCGGAACTGCTCGGGCGTGCCTGGCGTGGGCTCGATGCCCAGCACCGCCAGCTTCTCGCGCACCACGGGGTCGGCCAGCACGGCGTTGAGTTCGCTGTTCAGGCGCGCCAGCACGGCCGGCGGTGTCTTCGACGGCGCCAGCAGGCCCACCCAGGATTCGGCGACGAAGTCGGCCATGCCCGGCAGCCCGCTTTCGACGAAGGTGGGCACCTCGGGCAGCGAGGTGCTGCGCTGCGCGCTGCTGACCGCAATGGCCTTCAGCTTGCCCGACTTGACGTGTCCCTGCGCGCCGGCCACGGCGGTGTAGACCAGCGGGATGGCGCCGCCGATGGCGTCGCTGATGGCCTGGCCGCCGCCCTTGTAGGGCACATGCTCGAGCTTGGCACCCGTGCGCTGCGCCAGCATCTCGCCGGCGATGTGCGGCGTGCCGCCGATGCCCGAAGTGCCGTAGGGCATGGGCTGCGTCTTCGACAGCGCCACCACCTCGGCCAGCGTCTTGGCAGCCAGCCCGTTGTGCGCCACCAGGATCAGCGCGGCGTTGCCGATCTTGCCCACGGGCGCGAAGTCCTTCAGCGTGTCGAAGGGCACCTTGGCGAAGACATGCGGGTTGATCACCATCGTGCCGTCGAAGGCCAGCAGCAGCGTGTAGCCGTCGGGCGCGGCCTGGGCCACCTGCGCGCTGCCGATGTTGCCGCTGGCGCCGGGCTTGTTGTCCACCACCACCTGCTGGCCGAGCCGGCGGCCCAGGAATTCGGCCACCACACGGGCGCTGGTGTCGGTGACGCCGCCGGGCACGAAGGGCACCACCAGGCGCACGGGTTTGTTCGGGAAAGGCTCCTGGGCGGCGGCGGGCCCGGCCAGCGTGGCCGCGGCCAGGGCCGTGGCGACCAGCAGGCGGCGGCGTGTGCCATGCAGTTTCATCGTTTGTCTCCTGTTGTTGTGGTGAAAGTAGTCAGTCCGGGTCGGCCCAGCGGCGCTCGAAGGCGTGCACCTCGGGGAAGCCCATCAGTTCGGTGAGCGCCGAAAAGCGCATCAGCGGCTGCTGCAGCCCGGCCGACGAGCCCTGGGCCTTCAGCGCGGCGTAGACCACCTCCATCGCCTGCGTCGCGGCCAGCAGCGCGCTCACCGGGAAGATGGCCAGCTTGTAGCCCAGCTCCAGCAAAGCCGGCGCGGGCAGCAGCGGCGTCATGCCGCCGTCGACCATGTTGGCCAGCAGCGGCAGGTGCGTGCTGCGGCCGATGCGGCGCATCTCGTCCTCGGTCTCGGGGCTTTCGACGAACAGGATGTCGGCGCCGGCGCGGCCGTAGGCCTCGGCGCGGCGCAGCGCTTCGTCCAGGCCCAGGCTGCTGCGTGCGTCGGTGCGGGCGATGATGAGGAAGTCGGGGCTGGAACGCGAGGCCGCGGCCACCTCGATCTTCTTCACCATGTCGGCCATGGGCACCACGCGGCGGCCCGGCGTGTGGCCGCACTTCTTCGGCACTTCCTGGTCTTCCAGCTGGATGGCCTGCGCGCCGGCGGCTTCGTAGCCCTGCACCGTGTGCGCCACGTTGAGCAGGCCGCCGTAGCCGGTGTCGCCGTCGGCGATCAGCGGCGTGGTGGCCAGCGTGGCCATCTGGCGCACGCGGCCCACCATGTCGGTGTAGGTGGCCAGGCCGGCGTCGGGCAGGCCCAGGTGGCTGGCGACGGTGCCGAAACCGGTCATGTAGAGGGCGTCGAAGCCCAGGCGGTCGGCCATGCGCAGCGACACCATGTCGTGCACGCCGGGCGCGGTGATCAGGCCCGGCTGCTGCAGGCGCCGGCGCAGGGAGGCGGTGGGAGCGGTCATCTCGGTTCCTTCGTCGTCTTCATTCGGGCTGGATGCCGGCGCGCTGCGCCACCTGGCCCCACTTGGTGGTTTCGGCGGCCAGGAAACGCGCGAACTCCTCCGGCGGCGTCAGCACCACGCGCGCGCCCTGCTCGGCCAGCTGGCGCGCCAGCTGAGGCTCGGCGGTGACGGTCTTGAGGTCGCGATTGATCTGCGCCACCACGGCCGGCGGCAACCCGGCGGGCCCGAACAGGCCATACCAGCTGAGCGATTCCACACCGGCCAGGCCCGCTTCGCGGAAGGTCTGCGCGTCGGCGAACACCGGGCTGCGCTCCTTGTCGGCCACGCCGATCACGCGCAGCCGGCCGCCGTGCACGTGCGGCAAGGCGGTGAGCACGCTGGTGATGCCCACCGGCAGGTGGCCGCCGATCACGTCCACCATGATGGGCGCGCCGCCTTTGTAGGGCACGCCACTGAACTTCAGCGCGCCGGCCTGATTGGCGAGTTCGCCGGTGAGACGGGTCTGGCCTTCGCTGTAGCCGGCGGGAACCTCTTGCTTGCGCGCGGCATCGAGCAGCTCGCTCAGCTGCTTCCACGGCGACTTGGCGGCCACCACGAACACGGTGGGTGAATCGGCCACGCGCGTGATCGGCGTGAAGGCACGCGGCGTGTCGTAGGGCAGCTGTTTCATCAGCACCGGGTTGATGGCATGCGAGCCCACCACCATCAGCAGCGTGTGGCCGTCGGGCACGGCCTTGGCCACGCTGGCCGAGCCGAGCACGCCGTTGGCGCCGGTGCGGTTGTCCACCACCACCTGCTGGCCCCACAGCTCACCCAGGCGCTGCGCCAGCGCACGCGCCACGATGTCGGTGCCGCCGCCGGCCGAGTACGGCACGACCAGGGTCACGGCCTTCTGCGGCCACTTGGCGGCGGGTGCCGGGGCCTGTGCGAACGCGGCCGCAGGGGCGGCCAGCAACGCGGTGCACAGGGCGCGGCGCGTCCAGGTCGAAATCGGCATGGGGACTTGTCTCCGTTTGAATGTTGTGCCCCTCGGTGCAGGCGCCGTGCCAGCGCGCCGGCGCGTGCAAGTGCCTGATTCGTCAGGCCTAGCCGTCCCGCTTGCGTTGCATGCAACACTCGCGTGGTACGCCCGTGCAACGCCGACCATGAACCTGCCCCGCCTGTGTTTCCTGAGCTACCGCGCCATCCGTGAACTCGCCGCGCCGGTGCTGGCCGAACTGGCCGGCCGGGCCCAGATCGAGGTGGTGGACGGCAGCTTCGACCAGGCCCTGGCCATCGCCCACGACCGCGTGGCGCGGCGCACGGTCGACGTCTTCGTCAGCGCCGGCGCCAATGCAGCGCTGCTGCGCCGCCATCTGCAGACGCCGGTGGCCACCATCCAGCTGGGCGGCTTCGACCTGCTGCAGGCGCTGATCCGCGCGCGTGCGCTGGCACAGCGCGTGGGCATCGTCACCTACGGCCAGATCATTCCCGAGCTGGAAGGCGTGAAGGCCCTGCTCAACATCGGCATCACCCAGCATGCCTACGTGACGCCGGCCGAGGCGCGTGCGCGCATCGCCGCGCTGCAGGCCGACGGCGTGTGCGTGGTGCTGGGCTCCAGCGTGGTGGTGGAGCTGGCGGCCGAGGCCGGGCTGCAGGGCGTGCTGGCCTATTCGCTGGACAGCATCCGGCGCGGCTTCGACGACGCGCTGGAACTGGCGCGCGTGGCGCGCCTGGAGGCCGGCCGCACCGAGCAGCTGAACGCGGTGCTGCAGCACCTGCAGGACGCGCTGCTGGCGGTGGACGCAAGCGGCGTTGTGATCGCCGCCAACCCGGCCATGCAGCGCGCCCTGGGCCTGCCGGCCACGCCGCTGCCGGGCCGCCGCCTGGCCGAGCTGCCGGCCGAGCTGGGCCTGGAACCCCTGCTGCGCGGCGCCGCGGCCGAATCGGGCAGCGTGCTGCGTCTGGCCGGGCGCGACTGGGTGGCCGACCGCCGGCCCATCGTGGCGCGCCAGCAGGTCACCGGCGCCACGCTGACGCTGTACGACGCCGGCAGCATCCACGAGGCCGACAACCGGCTGCGCATGCAGCAGCGCCGGCGCCAGCACGACGCCGGCCCGCAGGCGCGCTGGCGCTTCGACGACCTGCTGGGCCACGCGCCGGCCTTCGTGGCCACGCTGCAGACGGCGCGCCGCTATGCGAAGACCGAGCTGTCGATCCTGATCTGCGGCGACAGCGGCACCGGCAAGGAACTGCTGGCCCAGGCCATCCACCAGGCCAGCGCGCGGGCGCGGCGGCCTTTCGTCGCCGTGAACTGCGCCGCGCTGCCCGAGGGCCTGCTGGAGAGCGAACTCTTCGGCCACGAGGAAGGGGCCTTCACCGGCGCGCGCCGCGGCGGCCAGCGCGGCCTTTTCGAGGCCGCGCACACCGGTACGCTGTTCCTGGACGAGATCGGCGACATGCCGCTGGTGCTGCAGACGCGTCTCTTGCGCGTGCTGCAGGAACGCGAGATCCAGCGCCTGGGGGCCAGCGCCCGCATCCCGGTGGACGTGCGCGTGATCGCGGCCACGCACCAGCCGCTGGACCAGATGCAGCACGAGCGCCGCTTCAGGCCCGACCTGTTCTACCGCCTGGACACGCTGCGCCTGACGCTGCCGCCCTTGCGCGAGCGCCGGGAAGACCTGCCGCTGCTGGCGCACGCCCTGCTGGCCGAGGCGCTGCGCCGCCACCGCTGCACCTTGCCGACCGACGCCCTGCTGGCGCCCTTGCTGCCCGCGCTGGAAGGCTACGACTGGCCCGGCAACGTGCGCGAGCTGGCCAACACGATGGAGCGGCTGGCGGTGTTCGCACTGCAGGCGCCGTCGGTGGCGGCGCTGGACCTGGGCGCCTTCGCGGCCGAGTGCCCCGGGCCCTTCGCACCTGCGACGACCAACGGTTCACGCGCCCGCATCGCCGCGAGCGCCACCACCGATGGGGCCACCCGCGCACGGCGGGCCCAGGAGGCCATCACCCGCCACGGCGGCCCCACACCCGCGGCGCAGGCCCTGGGCATCAGCCGCAGCACGCTGTGGCGCTGGCTGCAGCGGGGCTGAGCGCGCGCCCCAACCGCCATTCGACGAGGCTGCCCTCGAGCCGCGGTCCTGGCGCAGGGTCCGCCGGCATTGACCTTGCGCAACGGCGCGCGCGGCGGGCTGCTCAGACTGGCCGCTTGCGGGCCTGCGGGCCCGCGTGGAGATCGTGGTGCTGAAGGTGCTGGTGGTCGACGACTCGGAGGCGGTGCAGCAGAGCCTGGGGCGCCTGCTGGGCAGCGTGCCCGGTGTGGGCGTGGTGGCCTTTGCGGCCGACGTGCCCGCCGCCATCGATCGGATCGAAGCGACGCAGCCCGACGTGGTGGTGCTGGATGCAGACCTCGGCCAGGGTCAGCGCGGCATCGACGTGCTCGACTACATCCGGCGCGAACACCCGGACACGCAGGTGATCGCGCTGTCCAACCTCACCTGGCATGCGGTGCGCGTCAGCTACCTGGCCGCGGGCGCCAAGGCGTACTTCGACAAGTCGACCGAGTTCGAGCAGGCCCGCGACTGGATTGCGGCCCTGTGCGAACCCGGCGGACGCCGTTGAGGGGCCCGCATCGGCCGCGGGCCGCCCTGCGTCGGCCGCCTAGTGCGCCGCGAGCCCAGCGGGCGCGGGCTTGCCGTCGAGCTGCGCTTCGGCCTGCAGCCAGTCCTCGAGTTCATGGCCGGCTTCGCAGCCGCGCGACTCGTACAGCGCGTAGGCCAGGGCACGGACCTGGTCCTCGCGCGAAGACGGTGCAGGCGCTGCGGGGCTGGCATCGGCGGCGCCGGTGTTGCGGGCGGTCCTGGTGCCGCGCAGGGTCTGGGCAGCGCGGGTGGCGTCGGGGGCATGGGCGGTGGAACGCATGGGCTTGTCTCCTGGGTCGGTGTGGCCCCCGCGCAGGCTGCAAGCTCCCGGCGCCAGAGGGTGCGGCCACCATACGTCCGAGTCGGGGCGCTGCGTTGAGTGTCCTCAACGCCGACACTGGATCGGTCTTCCGGGCCGGTTGCGTGCGCTCAATGCCAGCGGGCTGCGCTTCCATGACAGTGGCTGCATGCACAACATCAACCAGCACCCGCGCAGCGACGACCCGGCGCAGCCGCCCTCCATGCTGGGCCACGTGGTGGCGCTGTGGGACGACGGCGTCGGACACATCCAGGGCAGCGACGGCCAGACCTACCGCTTCGACCACAGCCAGTGCATCGACCCACCGTTCGAGAACCTGGCGCTGCAGCGCACCGTGCGCTTCCTGCCCACCCGCGGCGTCGAAGGCCGCGAGGCCCAGCGCGTCTGGGCGCCCGGGCCGCGCTGAAGTCCAGGACACACCGCAATAGGGCGAGCTGCCTCGCCGGCCGCGCGGCGGCGGCATAGCATGGGCCCATGGCTACCCGACACCCCCACACCGGCCGCCCCAAGTCCGTCCACTCGCTGCTGGAAGCACGCGCGCTGCTCGAGCTGGCTGCCCTGCCCTGGGCCCTGCCCGTGCTGGCCGCCGCGCCGCACGGGGACGGCCATCCGGTGCTGCTGCTGCCCGGCTTCATGGGCAGCGAGATGTCGCTGATCGGGCTGGAGCTGTTCCTGCGCAGCCGCGGCTACGCGGTGGAGACCTGGGGCCTGGGCCGCAACGTCGGCTTCCACGCCAAACACGCCACCGCGCTGGAGCAGAAGATCCGCCACGTGCACCACAAGACCGGCCGCAAGCTCAGCCTGGTGGGCTGGAGCCTGGGCGGCGTGTTCGCGCTCTACGGCGCGCACCAGGTCAGCGAGTGCGTGCGCAACGTCGTCACGCTGGGCAGCCCGATCACGGTAGACCCCGAAGGCAGCGCCTCACCGCCCTTCGTCAAGGCCATGTACCGCCTGATCGCACACCCGATGGGGCCGGCCGCCCACACCATGCAGCCGCGCGCCAAGAAGATGCGCGAACGCGAGACCCTGCCGATGCCGCTGAGCTGCCTCTATTCGGTGGGCGACGGCGTGGTGCCGCCGCAGGAAGCCACGGTCGAGGGCGACCCTTCGCGGCACGAAAACATCCGCGTGCCGGGCAGCCACGTCGGGCTGGGCTTCAACGCCGTGGTGCTGTGGATCGTCGCCGACCGTCTGGCGCAGCCGGACGGGGCCTGGCGGCCCTTCGAGGCCCACGGCCCGCTGGGCCAGGCCTACCGGCTGCTGACGCACCCGCGGCTGCCGCTGTAGGCGCTGCGGTCGCCAGTGCCAGGTATTCCTGGAAGCTGTCACGCACGCACTGCGTGAAAGCCTGCGGGTCAGGGATCAGCTCGCGGCACGAAGTGGGCGACACCACGATGCGGCCGTCGTAGTCGGTCACCGCGAACACCAGGCCCATGCCGTCGCTGATGGGCAGGATGGCCGAGCAATAGGCCAAACGCGCGCCGTGCAGGTACACCGGCGCGGCCGGCCCGGGCACGTGGGTGATGGTGCAGCAGGGCAGCGGCGCCTGCGGCTGGGGTGCGGGGGCCCGCGGCGCCGCGGTCTGCGCGCGGATCCAGGCCAGGCGCTCGACCGGGTCTTCGAGATGCGTGCCCAGGCCGATGCGGCGCGAGGCCGCGGGCCGGCCCTGTTCGCCGTCCATGGCCAGCGGCGCGATGGCCGGCAGTTCGGCGCGCGGCAGTTCGGCGTGTTCGGCCAGGTAGCGGCGCAGGCCGCCGGCGCACACCGCCAGCACGGCGTCGTTGATGCCGGCACCGGGCACCAGGCGGCGGATGCTGTCCAGTTCCGAACGCAGGAAGCGCCGGGTGTCGAACACGCGGTGCGGCGACACCACGGCGTTGAAGCGCGTGGCCGTCATCGCGTGCTCGGGGCGCAGCAGGTCGCGCGCGAAGGCCGCCAGCGCCGGCGCGCCGCGGCGCAGCGGCTTCAGCAGCCGCGTGGGCTGCAGGGCCCAGTGCAGCCCGGCGCGGCACAGCAGCGACAGCGCGCCCGGCGCGCGTTCGGGGAACCAGGGCTCGGGCGGTTCGTGCCGCGGCGGCCGGCGCGTGGTGTCGTGCAGCAGCTCGATGAACTCGTTGCGGCTTTCCACGTCGATGGCGGCGTGGTGGATCTTGGTCAGCAGCGCGAAGCTGCCCGGCGGCAGGTCGGTGATGCTGTCCAGGCCCTCGATGACGTAGATCTCCCACAGCGGCCGATGCAGGTCGAGCGCGCGGGCGTGGATGCGCGAGGCCTGGATGCAGAACTGGCGCCAGTCGCCCGGGTGCGGCAGCGCGATGTGGCGCACGTGGTATTCGAGGTCGAAGAACTCGTCCTCCACCCAGTAGGGCTCGTCCAGTTCCAGCGGCACACGCAGCAGCTTGCTGCGGAAGATGGGGCAGCGGTGCAGCCGGCCCTGGATGTGGGCCAGGATGGTCTTGAAGCGCAACTGGCCGCCGGGTGCCGTGCTCTGGTCGTAGATCTGGACGAAGGTGACGTTGGAATTGGCGTGCACCGTGTCGGCGTCGAGGAAGTTCGCGTCGTGGGCGCTCAGCTGGCGCATGGTTTGTCTTCCGTTCAGGTCAAGGCGGCGGCGGTGATGTGCGTGTTCAGCTTCACCAAGCTCAGTGTCGCCTGGGTCGTGAACTTGGTGTTGCCGGACCGCCGCATCCCTTCATACCGCAGCGCTGCGGCGCCACGCCGGCGCCATGTGGCTCCTGACTGAGCCAGCTCAAACCTTGTGGCGATGCCCAGGCAGCCAATCGACGCTGGCCCTGGATCTGCGGCCCCGGAGCGGCTGTCGCAGGGTCAACGGAGAAGGAGGCAAGATCCATGCAACAGACCTGGCTGCAACGCTACCCAGCCGGCATGCCGGCCGCAATCGACCTGCATGAGTTCGCCTCGCTGCGCGAGGTGCTCGAGCGCAGCTGCGCGCAGTTCGGCCCCAAGACCGCCTTCAGCAACATGGGCACGCCCATGAGCTACGCCGAGCTCGACCGTGCCAGCCGCGACTTCGCGGCCTACCTGCAGCAGGTGCTGCACCTGGGCAAGGGCGAGCGCGTGGCGTTGATGTTGCCCAACCTGCTGCAGTACCCGGTGGCGCTGTTCGGCGTGCTGCGCGCGGGGCTGGTGGTGGTCAACGTCAATCCGCAGTACACGGCGCCGGAGCTCGAGCACCAACTCAAGGACTCGGACGCCTCGGTGGTGGTGGTGCTGGAGAATTTCGCCCACACGCTGCAGCAGGTGCTGGACCACAACCCGGGCCTGCGGCTGACCGTGGTCACCACCGAGGTCGGCGACCTGTTCCCGGTGGTGCGCGAGGTGCTGACCAACCTGGTGGTGAAGTACGTCAAGCACCTGGTGCCGGCCTGGAAGATCGCCGGCGCCACCGGCTTCAACGCGGCGCTGCGCGCCGGGCACGGGCACACGCTGGACGCGGTGCCGCTGTCGCACGAGGACGTCGCCTTCCTGCAGTACACCGGCGGCACCACCGGCGTGGCCAAGGGCGCGGTGCTGAGCCACGGCAACATGGTGGCCAACCTGCAGCAGATGACGGCCTGGCTGGCGCAGGGCCTGCGTGACGGCGAGGAGATCCTGGTCTGCCCGCTGCCGCTGTACCACGTCTACGCGCTGACCTCGAGCCTGGTGTTCGTCCGCAAGGGCGCCCACACCGTGCTGGTGACCAACCCGCGCGACATGCCGGCGTTCCTGCACGACCTCGGGCGCTACCCCTTCACCGCGATCATCGGCGTCAACACGCTGTACCGCGCGCTGCTCGACGCGCCCGGCTTCGCCGAGGTCGACACGCGCAGCCTGAAGCTGGCCAGCGCCGGCGGCATGGCGGTGCAGCGCATCGTGGCCGAGCGCTGGAAGAAGGCCACCGGCGTGCCCATCGTCGAAGGCTACGGCCTGACCGAGACCTCGCCAGTGGTGATCTCCAACCTGATCGGCATCGAGGAATGGACCGGCACCATCGGTGTGCCGGTGCCGTCCACGCAGGCCGTGATCCTGGACGACGAGGGGCGCGAGCTGCCCGCCGGCGAAGTGGGCGAGATCTGCGTGCGCGGCCCGCAGGTGATGGCGCGCTACTGGAACCGCCCCGACGAGACCGCGCACGTGTTCACCGCCGACGGCTGGCTGCGCACCGGCGACATGGGCTACGTCGACGAGCAGGGCAACTTCAGGATCACCGACCGCAAGAAGGACATGATCGTGGTCTCGGGCTTCAAGGTGTTCCCGAACCAGATCGAGGACGCCGTGGCGCTGCACCCCGGCGTGGCCGAGGTGGCCGCCATCGGCGTGGCCGACGAACGCTCGGGCGAGGTGGTCAAGATCGTCGTCGTGCGCCGCGACGAGGGCCTCACCGAGCAGGCCCTGCTGGAGCACTGCCGCCTGCACCTGACCGGCTACAAGCTGCCGCGCGTGGTGGAATTCTCCAGCGAACCCCTGCCCAAGACCAACCTGGGCAAGATCCTGCGCCGCCAGCTGCGTGATGCAGCCAGGGCGGCGTGACGGCTCTAGGCAGCGCCCGGCCGGCGCCGGGCGTGCTGCCGCAGCAGCCCCAGGCCCAGCAGCACCAGGGCCCAGCTGGCCGGCTCGGGCACGCCGGCAGCCAGCGCGAACTGGCTGGCGAGCAGCGCATGCGCCGCCGTCGTCGGGTGCACGTTGTCGAAGTACAGGTAGCCCTGGCAAGCCGTCGCCAGGCCACCCGTGTACAGGCACGAGTGGGTGGTATCGGCGAAGCCGTGGGCCGCCGGGTCGGCCGTGAGGGTGGAGAAGAAGCCCGCGGTGTCGAAGCCGTAGAAGTCCACGCCCAGCGGCGCCAGCGCCGCGTCCAGACTGGCCAGCATCTGCGTCAGGCCGCCGTTGTAGGCCGCGCTCAGGGCCGACAGCCCGGCCATGCCGGCGGGCCCCAGCGCGTAGGCCTCGGGGGTCAGGCCCAGGTCGGGCATGCCGGGCACCAGGATGTGCTGCGCCCCCAGGCCGACCAGCATCAGCAGGTCGTTGGCCATCTCGTTGAGGGCGGCCGGGATGAACAGCGCGGGGTCGGCCCCGGTCTCGGCGCCCAGGAAGACGTCGTTCGGCCCGCCCCAGACCAGGAACAGCGTGTCGGCCGCCCCGGGCACCGACGCGTGCTGGCCCGCATATCGTTCGATCTGACGCTGGATGCCCGTCTGCGCCAGCTCGGGGAAGGCCGTGCCCAGGCCCGCCGGGTGGTCGATCTCGACGTTGTAGTTGCCCGTGCCGTTGCGCGCGCCGCCGACGGCGTAGTTGTTGGCCGCACTGTCGGCCACGGGCCAGCCCGCCTGCACCGTCACGCCCAGGCTCTGCGCCAGGTACTGCGCCGCCGTCGGGCCGTTGCTGAAAGTGCCGGCGTAGGGCGGCGTGGGCGGGAAGCTGGCGCCCGTCATCGCCGCCGCGTTGCCCGGGTCCGACAGGCTGTCGCCGAAGACCACGAACTGCGTGTAGGGCGAGGCCCAGGCCCCGGTGCTCAGCGTGGCCGCGAGCAGGCTCGCGCGCAAGAGGTGGTTCAGCAGTTTCACGATGGTCCCTTCGCTGGTCTCGATCTCGCCATTGCATCCGGCTCTCCCGCCCCGGCCGTTGAGGCTGCTCAGCGCGGCCGCACGGCCACACGCGCCGCTGGCGCTTGCGTCAGATCAAGTGCCACGGTAGCTGCAGACCTAGCATGTCCTTGAACCCCTTTCTCGCTCGGTGCCGGCCCGTGCGGTGCTCGGGAAGGTGGTGGCCAGGAGTTCTGATGAATGCAGGCCCGGGCGCGTTGCGCATCCTGATCGTCGACGACCACGAGATGGTTCGAGAGGGCCTGGCGCGGGTGCTGGCCGGCGCCAGCGAGGGCTGGTGCGTCGAGCAGGCCAGTGGCGGCCTGCAGGCGCTGGATCGCCTGCGCCATGAGCGCTACGACATCGTCATCGCCGACCTGGCGATGCCCGGCATCAGCGGGCTGGAACTGATCCGCCGCGTGCGCGCCGAGTTCGGCCGCCTGCCGCTGCTCGTGCTGAGCATGTACGCCGAGGAGCAGTACGCGCTGCGCGCCTTCAAGGCCGGCGCCAACGGCTACATGACGAAGGACAGCGCGTCGGCCGAGCTGATCGCCGCGGTGCGCAAGGTGGCCTCGGGCGGCGCCTACGTCAGCCCGGGCCAGGCCGAGCGGGTGGTGCTGCAGCTCAACGGCTCCGTCACCGCGGCGCGCCACACGCAGCTGTCCGATCGCGAGCTGGAGGTGCTGCGCCGCCTGGTCGGCGGCCAGCGGCCGACCGAGATCGCCGAGGCCCTGCACCTGTCGGTGAAGACCGTCAGCACGCACAAGAGCCGCATCCAGGAAAAGCTGGAGCTGCCGACCCTGGCCGAGCTCGTGCGCTACGGGCTGGAGCACGGCCTGGCCGGCGACGCGCCGCGGCCGCTGCCGGCCGTCGTGCTGGACGCCGACCCGTCCTGACCCGAAGGTCACACGACAACCATGGCGGGCACCTTCGAACGGTTGTCGATCCGCACCCGCGTTGTGCTGCTGATGCTGGCCATCCTGCTGCCGGTGGCGGCCACGCTGGCCTGGTTCCTGGCCGCGGATGTGCGCCAGGCGCGCACGGCGGCGCGCGAGCGCGTGCGCACGCTCGCCGTCGGCACCGCAAGCGAGCTCCAGCACCGGCTGGACGACGCGGAGAACCTGATGGCGCAGCTGGCGCAGCGCCCGGCCGTCAAGGCGATGGGCCGGCTGGCCTGCGCGCAGCTGGACGCTGAACTGATGCTGCCGGCGGCTTTCAGCCGCTTGTCCCTGCGCGACGCGAAGGGCCAGGACCTCTGTGCCGTGGCGCCGGCAGCCCCGCCGGCGGCACCTGCGCGCGCCGCACCGCCGGTGGCGCCGGCCGCCGGCAGCCGCCTGGAGGTGGGCGATGTCGGCACCCGCGCCGGCAGCGGCGAACACATCGCGACCTGGAGCTACCCGGTGCACGACGGGGCTGGCACACCGGCGGGCCGGCTCGTGCTGGAGATCGACCTGCTGGAGCTGAACCGGCAGCTGTTCGCCGGGATGCCGGGTTCGGCCGTGGTCACGGTGGTCGACGCACGGCGCGGCGTGCTGCTGCGTTCCACCGACCCCGAACAGTTCATCGGCCAGGTGCCACGGCCCGGCGAGGCCGATCCGGCGCATGGGGCCAAGGAAGGCTACATGGAAGTGAACGGGCGCGACGGCGTGCCGCGCTTGTTCGCCTTCATGACCCTGCCTGGGGCCGGTTGGCGCGTGGCCGGCAGCATGCCGGTGGCCGACGTGTTCGCGGAATACGACGAGGCGGTGCGCCGCACCGTGGCGATCGGCTTCGGCCTGACGCTGGTGGCGCTGGCCCTGGCCTGGCGCCTGAGCGCCGCCATCGTGAAGCCCGTGGCCGAGCTGCGCGAGGTGGCCGAGCGCGCCGCCGCCGGCGACGACGCCGCCCGTGGCCCGGTGGACGGCCCGCCCGAGGTGCGCGCGCTGGCGCAGGCCTTCAACCGCCTGCTCGAGGCGCGGCGGCTCAGCGAATCGCGGCTGCGCGGCATCTTCGATTCCGCGGTGGACGCCATCATCACCGCCGACGAGGACCAGCGCATCGTCGAGGCCAACCCGGCCGCCGCGCGCCTGTTCCGCTGCAGCCTCGACGAGCTCATCGGCGCGCCGCTGGAGCGGCTGATCCCGGCGCGCCTGCGCGAGGCCCACGCGCAGGAACTGCGCCGCTTCGGCGACGGCGCGGTCAGTGCGCGGCGCATGGCCGGGCAGCGCGAGGTGCTGGCCCTGCGTGCCGACGGCGTCGAGTTCCCGATCGAGGCCTCGATCTCGCACCTGCAGGTGGGCGGGCGGCGCCTGTTCACGGTGATCCACCGCGACGTCACCGAGCGCCGCCGTCTCGACGAGGCCCTGCGCGGCAGCGAGGCGCGCCTGCGCCAGCTGCTGGCGCAGTTGCCGGAGGCGGTGTTCGTCAACAGCGGCAACCGCATCAGCTTCGTCAACCAGGCGGCGTGCCGCCTGTTCGGCGCCGACGAGAAGCACCTGCTGGGAACTTCGCCGCTGGCACTGATCCACCCTGACTCGCGCGCGCTCGTCGAGCGCCGCATCACCGCGATGGCCGGTGGCGAGCCCGTCGCCGAGCTGGCCGACGAGAAGATCCTGCGCGCCGACGGCAGCAGCCGGGACGTGCAGACCCTCGCCACGCTGCTGGATCACGAAGGCGAGAGCTCGATCCTGGTGGTGATGCGCGACGTCACCGACCTGAAGCAGGCCCAGGCGGACCTGGAAATCTCACACGCCGAACTGACGCGCCTGGTCTCCGCGCTCGACCACATCCAGGAGGACGAGCGCAAGCGCATCGCGCGCGAACTGCACGACGACCTGCAGCAGACCCTGGCCGCGGTGCGCATGGACCTCGGAACGGCCGCTGCCCAGCTGGACGCCGAGCACGCGCCGGTGCGGGCGCTGCTGGCCCGCATCGACGAGCTGGCGGTGGGTGCCATCCGGTCGACGCGGCGCATCATCAACGACCTGCGCCCGCAGATGCTGGAGGACCTCGGCCTGGTCGACGCGCTGGAGGCCCTGGCCATGCGCTTCAGCCAGCGCCATGGCGTGGCCTGCGAGCTGGACACGGCCGGCATGGCGCCGGACGATGCGGGCATCGACGCGGCGGTGAGCACCTGCCTGTACCGCGTGGCGCAGGAGGCGCTGAACAACGCCGCCAAACACGCCGGGGCCGGCCGGGTGCGGATGAAGCTGCAGCGCATCGGCGCCGGGCGCCTGCGCCTGGTGGTCGACGACGACGGCATCGGCATCTCGGAAGACGACCTGCGCAAGCCGCAGTCCTTCGGCCTGCTGGGCATGCGCGAACGCGTGCGCGCCGCGGGCGGCACGCTGCGCATCGACGGTGAACCACACGGCGGGACGACGCTGCAGGTCGAGGTGGCGCTGGCCGTGGCCGCAGCCCCGGCCTGAGCGGGCCGGCCCTCAGGCGGGCCGGGCCAGCACCGTGCGGCCGCGGCCTTCGTGCTTGGCGCGGTACATGGCCGCGTCGGCGCCGCGGATCAAGCCGGCCTGGCCGTCGGCGTCGTCCGGGTACATCGCCACGCCGATGCTGGCCGACAGGCTGACGCCATGGCCGGCAAACTCGACCTGGCGCTCGATGGCGGCCTGCAGCAGCGCGGCGGTGCGCAAAGCCGCGGCGGCATCGGCCGGGGCGTCGAGCACGACGATGAACTCGTCGCCGCCCCAGCGGCCCACCAGGTCCTCGGCGCGCACGGTGCTGCGCAGGCGGCGCGCCACCTCCTGCAGCATCGTGTCGCCAGCCTCGTGGCCCAGGTTGTCGTTGACCCACTTGAAGCGATCGAGGTCGATGAACAGCAGCGCCAGCTTCTGCCCGTGGCGGCGCGCGCGCGCGATGCTGCGCTCCAGTTCCTCGGCCAGCAGGCGCCGGTTCGGCAGCTGGGTCAGTGCGTCGTGCTGCGCCAGCTGGCGCAGCACCCGGCGCTCGTGCTCGAGCGCGCTGATGTCTGCCAGCGTGGCCACGTGGCCGAGCACGGCACCCTGCGGGTCGGTCACGGTGCTCAGCTGCATCCAAGCCGTGCGCGTGACGCCCTCGCCCTGGCCGCAGCGCACTTCACGCGGCTGGCCGTCCAGGGCGTCCGGGTGCACGCCCGGCAAGGGCTGGCCGATGCAGGCCGACAGCGCCTGCCCCGTCAGCGCGGCATAGGCCGGGTTGGCGGCGACGACACGCAGCCGCGCATCGGTGATGACGATGGCGGCGGTGGCATGCGTGAAGGCGTCGTCCGCGTCGAGAGTCGGTGCGGGCGGCTGGCGCGCGCCGGCAGGCGCCTTCCAGGCACGGCGCAGGGAGATCAGGGTGGCGGCGATCTGCCGGTCCAGCATGAGAGTGCTCCAGAGGATTGTTCGGCTTTGCGCGGCAACTGCGCCGGGCGCAGATCCAGGCGCTGACTCAGCCCCTCCACGTCACACCGGCGCTGCCTGATCGGGCAGGATCGACGAGCACCAGGCCATGGCCAGGTGGCTGGCGCCGTTCGCGCGCAGCGCGCCCGCATGCCCCGGCGGCGGGGTGTCCACCGCCCCGCGCGTGCAGCGTGCGCGCTGCTTCAGGCGCTGCAGGTCGAGGATCTCGACCTCGCGGTTGTCCACCTTCAGCAGCCCGGCATCGGCCATGCTGGTGAAGGACCGGCTCACGGTCTCGTGCGCCACACCCAGCAGGCTGGCGATGTCGCGCCGGCACATGCGCAAGCGCAGGCGGCGCGCCGACCAGCCGATCTCGGCCGCGCGTGCGGCCATGCAGATCAGGAAGCGCGCCAGGCGCACGTCGGCGGACACGGCGGTCAGCATCTCGGTGAGTTCGGCGGCATGCACGAGCTGCTGGCTGAGCGCCCGCTGCAGCGCGCCGTCCAGCGCCGGGCAGCGCCGCCGCAGATCCTGCAGCCCTGCCAGCGGCAGTGCATAGACGGTGGACACCTCCAGCGCCACCACGGTGGCCGGCTGGCAGCCGCTGTGCAGCGCGTCGAAGCCCAGCAGGTCGCCCGCCAGGGCGAAGCCCATCACCTGTTCGTAGCCGTCCTCCAGCGTCTTGACGCACTTGAAGCTGCCCGAGCGCACCACGTGCAGGCTGTGCGCCGCCATGCCCTCGTGCACCAGCGCCGCGCCTTCCTCGATGCGGCGGGCCGGGGCCAAGGCGTGGGCCTCGGCGTCGATCAAGGTCGCCGGGTCGCCGCCCAGCAAACGGACGAGTTCCTGCACGGGCAGGCAGTCGCTGGGGCCATGCAGCGGGGCGGGCATCGGCGAGCGGGATGTACGCATGGATGAGAGCATCCCGCAGGCAGGAAACCCAGACCATCGGCGGTGGATGCAATGGGCTGTCGGCCGTCGGCCCGGCCCAGCCGCGACAATTCCCAGCGCCTGTAGGAATCGGCCTCATGCGGCGCCGGGCATGCCGGCCCTGCGCGCCTGGATCGGCCGGTGTTGCCTCCCGGGCCGGCTAGCGTGTCGCGACGAACTCGCGCAGCACCGCCATCGCCTCGTCGGGCATGTCACGCCAGGCACCGTGGCCGGCGCGGTCGAAGACGACGAGGCGGCCCCACGGTGCGGGGATGGCGGCCGCGATCTCTTGTGCGTCTTCCAGCGGCGTCACCGGATCCAGTGCGCCGGCCATCACCAGCACCGGGCACTGCACCTGGGCCAGGCCGGGCAACAACTGCATCGTCTGCTGCTCGCCGCTGGCGCTGGCGAAGAGGATGTCTTCGTTGAACACCGTGCGCGCGCGGCCGTTCGGCTCAGCCGGCGTGGGGTTGTAGACGTGGCGGCAGTGCTGGTTGTAGGGCGCCCAGGTGGCCGGGCTGGGCGCGGTCCAGAAGGCGCGCGCGGCGGCGCCAGCCTCGTGGCCGCCGAAGCGCGTAAAGGCCGCGACCTTGCGTTCCAGCCCCAGGTGATGGCTGGTGCTGGACAGCACCACGCGGGCCGGGTGCGCCGGGTGGCGCGCCAGGTAGCGTTGCGCGACGAAGCCACCGAAGCTCTGGCCCAGCACGACGGGCTTCGTGATGCCCAAGGCATCACAAAGGCGCACCACGTCGTCGGCGAAGGTGTCCAGCGTCCACTCCTCGGGCGGGCGGCGGTCGCTGCGACCGTGGCCGCGGTGGTCGACATAGATCACTTGCGCCACGTCAGCCAGGCGGCTGAAAAGGGGCTTGAAGCTGGAGTGGTCGTAGCCCGGGCCGCCGTGCAGCAGCACAAGCGTGGGCTTCTCGCGCATGCGCGGGCCGTCGGGCACGAGGCTCGGGCCCTCGACGTCGACGTAGAGACGCACGCCGGGTTCGATGGTGATGAGCATGGGCAGGTGGCGGGGCGGGCCGCGGAGACGGGCTCCTGGATCACTCCCACTCGATTGTCAACCTGAGCGAGGAAGCCCGGGCGTAGCAACGCGTAGACCGCGATGAAGACGTCGTCGCTACCGACGCCGATACCGTCAAACTGCCTTGTCTTTGCGAAAGCATCGAATTCGTCTCACTCCGGCTCATGTTGGGACATCGTACAGGTGGCCGCCCGATGACTGGAGGCAATGCTCCGTTGGGCGGTGCTGAGGGGCCTACTGTGCGGTGGACGTTGCGCTTCTTCGCCCCAGCAGATGATCTGTTGGCCTGCGGCTGACGGTATCAGCGACAGCGTTTCCTGAGGATCAGACGGTATCAGCGATGGTCTCTCTCCTGGGGCGTGACGGTATCGAGCCGCCAAATGACGCGGCCCGACGCGAAGAGGATCGCTCGTGCACCGGCCGCTCACTTCGGCGCTCCATATGCCTCGCCCGTCAGCAACAGCAGCGAGACCTCAGGCTTTGACTGGCGCAAGGCGTCGACCGACGCGACATAGCGCCTCGGCTCGGCGTGGGGAATCGCCACGCCGTATTTGGCGTTCCATTCCGCCGGCCGCATCTCGAAACAGGCCAGGCCGGCACCCAGGGTGATGAGCTTGCTGCCCAGCGGCGTCATCACGAGCCGGCACCCACCCAGGATCGTCATGCTGTTCTGGTAGCGCCTCATCGCCCCCAGCAGCTGTCGGTAAGCTTCGAACGGCTGAGACTCTTGGGCATAAAGGATGTTCGACGTCGGCGTCTTGCGGCTGTCGAACAGCGGCTCTCGATACTCGACCAGCAGGCGGTCGGCACGGCGCGGGTCCTTGGACGGGTGCGGCACCACCGGACAGACCTCGGCCTCTGCCGGAATCGAGCCGGCGATTTTCTGCAACTGGTTGACCCGCCCTTCGCCGAGTACCGGAAACCACACGAGAGGCCAGTCCTGCACGCTCTCGAGCTGCCAGGTCGCGAAAAACCCCGGTATGTTGACGAGGTCGTTGCTCGGGTCTTCCGCCCGGATCTGGCCATCCAGCTTGGCATCCTCGGCGACTAGCACCTGAAAGTTGACGCCATTGGCATACAGAGGATGCTCGGCGCCCTCCATTGGCACCTTGTTGGGCACGAGCTTTTGCAAGATGTTCGTGAGCAGCGCGAGATAGGTTGCACGCGGCAGCGAACTCACGTCCAGGATGATGTCCGTCTTGCCGTCGATCTCGTCGAGCACGGCCTTGACCCGTTGGCGAAGCTCATCGCTGGCGCTGGCCTCATCCTCCCCCTCAGGTCGTGAGACGGTCACGGTGATCGTCTCACCCAGAGGCGCGAACACCGCCTCCAACGCTGCGGCATTCTCCTGCGTGAGCGCCTCGATTTCGTCATCCAGTGCGTAGCCTTGAAAACCCAGCAACAGCAGCTTGGCGCTCACGGTCTGCCTTCTGGTGCCCTGCTGTCCCGCTACGAACTCGCGCATCACCGACTGCGCACGCACGTCGAAGCCCCGGCCGGCGACGTACAGCAGCTGGACAGGTCGGTCCTTCAGCAAGTCGTCCCACAGTTCGTGGACGCCGTCGCCGCGGCGAAACACATAGTGATCCCAAAGCATGTCAGCTCGTCTCCAGGCTCTTGCGGCTGGGCGTGAGACGACGCTCCATCCACTTCATCAGTTCGCCCGCGGTCACATCCCGCCATCCCCCCATCTGCAGCGGCAGGCCGTATTGGACGCACAGTGATCGGTTGAGGTAGAACACGGTGCCGCTGTCGCGTGACCCGGTGGCTTGGCTCTCGCGTTGCACCAGCAAGTTCTCTGCGGCACATTCGGCCAACACGCGTTGCAGGGCCAGCCCCGGGGGGCCGAACGCACCGGGCGCAATCAGTTTGGTCAGCTCGGCACGCGACAGCCGCACGCCTGTCACGCCAGGCGCATAGGGGGCACTCGGCGCAAACGTCTGGTCGTAGCAAAACGCGCCAATGGAATCCAGCAGCCGCTGGGCTCGGGTACCTTCGGTGTGCGACTTGGGAATGAAGTCGCGCTTGCGCGCGGCAGCCTCGCGCAGTAACTTGTCCTGTTCAAGGGGCGACAGGATGGGCTCGGACTTGCGCAGCACCTGTTTGGCCTGGAGGCCGACGTAGAGCGCTGCCGCGAGCCCCAGCAGTTCCTCGACATTGCTTGTGGCCATCACGCACAAGCGATCGAACCCGAAGTAGTACGGGATGCCCAGTTCCTCATGCATGAAAAGCTCTGCGGCGTTGCGGACCTGGGAACTGTCGCGGTCTTCCAGCTCTTCCTCGGTCAAGGTCAGGTCCAGGGACAATTGCCGCTTGGACTCGTCCCGCACCATCAGGATGCGCGTGACATACAACTCCAGCAGCGACTCCAGGTTCTGATCGGACGTGTACTGGTCTGCGCGCGCCAACCACTGGGCGTAGCGCTGCTTGGACTGGTGCCGCTCCACCTCGCTGCGAAAGCGTTCGATGCCCTTTGTGACCTGGATTCGCACCTCGCTGCTGACCAGTTCGTCGCGCAGGCATTGTGTGAACGACCCCACAGGCACCGAGTCCTGGTTCTTCATGCGCCGATCCAGGATGTTCTGCGCGTAGGAGACGAACTGGTTCATCCCCTTGGAGTCGCTCCACATCCTATCGAGGTTGTATTCGCGCAGGTCGCGACCTTCGCGAGCGCCCTGCGACAAAAGCTCCGTCCCGAGCGCGATGGTGCGTTCGGCCAGCCAGATCGGGATCGAGGGGCGCATCACCGTCAACTCGTCGGCCAGGAGCGCCCGCTGTTTTCGGCGCAACTTGTGCATATCGTCAACCATCAGGAGCCGCTTGCCGCCGACAGTCCGCCCCTCGTGCACGAAGACGATCGACTGCAACCACAGCACGCCCTCGAACCGAACTTGGGCAGGTAGAGCCGCGCCGCCCGGCCCCATGAATGTGTCGAGCTGCGCGTAGACGCGTTGCTCGTGTTCTTCGGCCCAAGTAGCCAGATCCAAGGCGTTCGCGATCCCCGGGATGCCCTGCAGCGCAGGCAAGCCTGAATGGTCGAGTGACACCTCGGCCAACTGCTCGGGCGTGCTGAAGCCCAGCAACGCGCCCAGACTGCGCAGCGTGCGCAGCACGATCCGGCAGTCCAGAAGTGCCCGGAATAGCCCCTCCTGCTGCAGGCCCTCGCTGGAAGGCAGATCGGCATACCCGGACGCGCAGCTGAGATAGACGCCCAGCAGCTGCGGGCTCTCGCCTTCGGTCAGCAATCCGCGGTTTAGCAGCTTCTGGAACGACTCGGACAGCTCCGGGCGATTGCGGGCATGCCAAAAGGCTCGCAGCGCCGGTGGCGTGAACGCACGCAACAACGTCGTCTTTCCGGCGCCCGGCGCGCTGCGAAATACATGAACGGCGCCATCGAAAGCGTCCTCCGCCAGCTTCTCCAGGATCTTGGGCGAAAACAGGCGGACGAACTCCATGTCAGATGTCGTGCGCTCGGACATGCGCTCCAGGAAGGGGTTGGCGCTATAGGCCATCAGAACTCCCGATGGCGGCTGACGCGGGGGAACAGTCCATGCGGCTTGAACTGCTCCGGCCCCCACAACAGGTAGACCGAGTTGTTTGGCGTGTTGTGACCCAACACCACCGGCAAAGCGCATCCCGCAAAGCCTAGACTGGCCTCTTCGGTTCCACCGACGAGGAAATGCTTGTCGACCACGCTGTTGTTGCTGTAGGCCGGGTTGGCCAGCAGGGCCTGCAACGCAGCGCTGGTGCTGCTTGTGAGCGAGACTTCGGGCTCGATCGGACATAGCACGCGCACCTGCAGGGGCTTGAATCCGTGCGCCGTCGTGAACCGCTCCGACCAGTACTCGATGTGGTCGATTGCCTGGCGCGTCGCGGTGTAGAGCATCAAGAACACTTCGTAGTGCGACGGGTCAACCATGCCGCGCTGGTGAAGGCGCTGGTAGATCTTCGGCAGCTTGCCCTTGAACCGACGCGACGCACCGTCATAGCGGATGTAGGTGTTGCCGCTGCCCGAGAAATCGTCCAACAGCCAGATCAGGTTGAAGTGCGGCTTGTCTGACGCGAAGCCGGCGCGTTGCAACGATGCCCCGAGATCCTGAAGCATGTCTTCCGCCTTCTCGTCGCCCAGTTCATAAGCTTGCCAAATCTGCTCGTTGCCAATCTCACCGTCGCTTGCCCGACGAAGCTCATTGGTACGCGCGCCATCGCTCAGACCGAGGTACAGGGAAGTCAGCCGGAGCTGCTCGAAGCGCCGGTGGCGAGCGATCTGCTGAACCCTGAACGAAGGGATCTCATTTTCCTCGGAGACCAGTCGCATGCGTTCCTGCACGATCGAGTCGCGGTAAGCGGTGTGCACCAGATGCGAAAACTCGGCGTCGGAGATGAACACCAGATGATCGAGGACCAGTCCCAAAGCGGCCTGACGATCCTGAGGCTCAAACTGATGTAGCCACAGTGCCAAGCTTTCAATGAAGCGACGTCCCGGACCGAAGCGCTGATAATGGTCGTACTTGAAGTCGGCCAGCAACTGCAGGGTCGGCAACACCTGGGGAACGATCCCCAAATCCTCCCACCCCATCACCTTGGCCAGCAACTTGGCCGCGTTCTGGTCATGCATCGTCGGGCGCTCCGTTGTCCCGCTCATCCGGGATGTCCAGCCGAAACACGCCACCATCCTCGAGCGCCATCCGCTCCAGATACCACAGCGTGGCATCGACGTCGCGCTTCTCGGCGGGCGCGAGCTTCCAAGCCCGATCCAATCTCCGCGAGGGCAAGTCCACGCTCAACGAGTACCGGTGCTCCAGCAGCGCGGCATCATTGCCAGGCCACGCCCCCTGGTCGCCCATCGTCAAGATTTCGTAGGGATCAACTTTGTCTTTTTGAATGATGTCCGCCACGAGCGCCGACTTGCTCACCCCCTTTGCGAGAATGTCAACCGAATGCTTGCTGCGAACCATGGTGGAGAGATCGAGGCCCGCCTGACGTAGCGCGTCTGCGATCACGAACCACATGCCATCGGTCGCCAACCCCTCTCGGAACCGGACACTAACCTGGTAGGGATGCGTGGTGCGGTGGGCGAGGATGGGCACGCCGATGGACTTCAGGCGCACCACGATGCGCGCCACGTGGCTCAGGAACTCGCTGGTCTCCGCAGGTGGCGCGGGCGGCGCATCCGCCGCGGCGATCCAACCGCCGTTGTACAGCCCAAGCCTGATCTTGGGCAGGACGTCGGGCGGCAGGATTTCTTCCAGGCAGGTCTGGATAGAGCCACCCCGCCCTGAGGCAATGCCGACAACGACGCCCGCGCGGGCCAGCCGCACGAGATGTCCCACGACGCTCGGTGGCGGCGGTCCATCCTTACTTTGCGAGCTGCACAGCGTACCGTCGTAGTCGAACACCACGGCCTTGAAGCGCTGCGCGCGGATCGTGCTCTCAAAGGCTCGTGCCGCCCGACGCATCGTGCCATGGTCCCGCTGCGAAGGCCAATGGGCGCCCAGCACCTCGTACTTGGACTGCTCCTCGGCGGGCTCTGCCAGCAGTGGCAGGGGGATCACGTCTCGCAGATTCGCATAGTGCATCTCGCGCCCGTAGGTCGGCACTTCGGGCCGGCCGGGGTCGGCGCCGAGTTCGCGGCCGACCTCACCGACGAGATGCATTTGCGCAACCAGGCCAGCGATCAGGTGGACCGGATCAGCACCGGACAAGCGCATCGTCAGAGTTGGAATGCCGGGCGGGAACTTACTAAGCATGTCGTTCCACAGCTTGTCCAACGAGGGCTCGACAAGCGCAAGGATGGCGCAGTCCTGCGGACGTTTCGCCAGCCACAGGTGCCTACCGTGGGCATACGAGCGCAGATCGGCGAGTTGGATATGTAGGAGCGCCCCTTCAGAGAGCTTGGATTCCAGGTCGGTGGCGATGGCCCGCAGCAGGGGCGAGTACACAACGGTGAGCGCGCCACGCCGCACCGCCTCGGCGATGAAGGGCTGTGCTGCCGAGATCCACTCCTGCACGCTCTGCTCGCCAATCCGTAAAGCCGTGATGTCCGAGGGCATTGGCCGAGGGCGGCCATTGAGTTCGCCGTAGGCCCGCGCCACGAGAACCGCATCGAGCAGCAGGCTGTTGGTGGCCAGGTAGCCATCCTTCTTCGCCAGCTCAAACACATACGGCTTCACGCCCGGAAGCGCCTGGACGTGCGCCATCAGGGCACTGTCCTGGCGATTGGTCAGCACGTGAACCGTACGCGAACTGAAGCGCCGCGCCCGCTCGAGCGCCTCCACGATATCGGGGTTCTTGCCTTCGGCCGACACCAGAAAGACCGGACTAGAAGAAGCCAGCGAAGGGGTGCAGATGATCTCGAGCGGAGTCGAAGGGCGAGACACCCGACCGGTGTGGACCTCGTGGAGACTGCACAGCAAGGACGCCACCGTGAAGGACCCCCCCGAGCCCACACCGATCATGCTGGCTTCGGCCGTGCTTGCGATCGCGCGCTTCAGCGCATCAATGTCGGCGGTGCACGCCGCCGAGTAGCTGTTGCCCAACTGCGCGAGTTCGTCCTCGTAGTGACTGGTCACCGGCGGCGTGCGGGGGGCAGTCATGCAGTCGCGGGCGGCCGCCTGGAGTTGAGCTTTGGGCTTGCCGGAGTCTTGTCGGACGCTGTCACCTTCTTCGCGGCGCGCGCGCGTGTGGGGCGCTGCTTCGAGTAGGCGGTTCGAAGCTCCATCAGCATCACCCCGAGCATGTTCTCGCCCTTGCCGTCCACCTCGCCCCAGAGTCGATTGACGGCGTTGTTGACGGTCCCAGCCTCCACGAGCCTGGCCTGTCCAGTGGATAGAAGCAGTTCACGTAAGTCGGCGTGCTGGTCGAACTTCGCGCGCAGTACGGCGCGCATTCGATCAAACTTAATCTGCGCCCAATCGGGCACCACGTCCCACACGTAAAGACCGTGCGCAGCCATTGCAGCCAGGGCAGGCGTCGGGGCGCTGAGGATCCACTGGCGCACGGCGGGCTTGGCCGCCTTGCCCGCCTGATACGCGTGTTCCGAGGTGGGGTACGTCGCTCCCTCGAATTCCACCGACCGCTTGTACAGATTGCTGAAGACGCCGTATGGCTTCTCGTTGGCGCGGTAGAAACGGATATCCTGGATGGCGGCGCGCTCCGTAGGTGGTCGTTTACGCGCCGTCTGCGGCGTCTTGGTCATTGGCGGGGTTCCTTGGGAAAGTGTTCGAGGCTCAGCCCCAGCGCCCGGCAGTGGTTGACGATCAACACTTCCAGCAAGCTGGTGAGGCTGCGGTGATCGTGCTCTGCCGCTGCTTCCGCCGCCGCCTTGATCTTTGGGTCGAGCCGTACAGTGAGCGTGGCGGTCTTGACCTTTGGTCGTCTCATGATTGGGATCGGCTGCCGAAGCTGAGACCTCAAATGTACTGCAATCAGCAGTGCACTTATGGGCATCAAGTAACCGTGGCCGCTGTTTCACGCCCATTGCAAGCGGTGGTGGTTGCTACCGCTCGGCAGCAACGAACGACAAGAATTCTGTCCGGCTCCCAAACGCGGGGCTGAAGACTCGTGCCTCCAGCGTCGCGTCGCCGTCGGAGCGCAGCAAGCCCTGAGCCTCAAGCTGGAGCAAGAAGCTGTGGGCTGCAGCCTGCGTGCGGTTAAATCCATTGCGCGTTCTCTCATCCGGATGCGCCAGAACGCAGTCGGGCAGCGCCATGGTCATCCACTGCACCACCTCCTGCGACGTGAACGCCTTCGTGCCAAGGCCAAAGGCCGCGAAGATCGGCAGTTGCCACGCATAGGGATGGCGCTCCATGCCCCGCGCGACGCGCTGGACGAAATGCACCGGGAGCTGCTCAGGTTCAAGCCCCATCGCAGCGCACACGACAGCGATTCGCTCGGTAAGTTCCATTCCGCCGAGGACGGCAGCCCGCTGCAACTTGGGGAAGTTGGCGGACTTGATCCTGGCGTACTCCTGTTCTCCCCACGACAGACGCTTCTGCGCCTGTCGCAGCTTGGCGGCGGCCGGCGGTTTGTAGGGCATGGCCCGAGCGAAGAATCCGATGTCGGCCTTCCAGTTCGAATGTTCCCACAGCACCCGATCCTGCAACCTCGCTTCGGCCCATCGATGGTCCATCCACGAGAGCCACTTCCAGCGATGACGCTCGCGCAGGATCTGCTCAAGTTCCGCGTCGGTGATGCCGGCCGCAGGAAGGTCCGACACGTTGAACTCAATCGCGTCCTTGAACTCTCTTTCCAAACGCGCCTTCTTCACCGCGTCAACGGCGTGGGTCTTCCGCACCTCCAAGGCGAAGTCCCACTTCTGCGGGATTGTGAACACGACGTCGGGTCGAACATCGCCGGCACGGGCCTCCGCGACGCCGTCGCTGAAAACGTACACCCGGTCCGGGATGTCCACGCGCTCCGACCAACGGCGGCCAAGCACGTCCGTGGACACCTGGACCCGCTCGCCCGGGAGCCAGAGCCGGCGCTTTTCAGCGAGCCGGTCACGCACGAAGGCGTGCAATAGCGTCATCGGCTGCGGGTTGCAGGTCGTGTCGTCGACAGCATGCTGGAAGTGCCACGCGCGAGTTGGACCCATGTGCGCTTGCAGGGGACGCAGGCACTCCGGGCAAAGGCAATCGCACTGACGACCGCGCTCAATGTCGGGGTCGAGGTCACGGACATGAAGCAGCCGCCCTTCACGGTGACCGTACACGAACTGAGCTGGCATCTGGGCATGATGCCGCAATGACGCGAGTCGGACCGCAAGTCAGACGCTTGCAGGCTATCCGACAATGGTGCCATCACATGGAGGGGACGGAGTTCAACGGGATGGGAAAAGGGATCAAGATGCGCTCGGCCCGCGATGGCCTGGGAAACGTGCACACCGTCGACTCCTTGCAGGCGCTGTACGACAGCGAACAAGGCATCCCCGATCTGTTCTGCGACCACGCGCCATGTGGATGTGCCGTCCGCTTCGTCCGCAGGTCGCAACAGAATCGCGCGAATCGGACCGAGCCGATCGACGTCCCCGCGTACATCGGGCTGACAAGCAACTCGGAACACGTCCCTGGGTGCCGATATGACGCGCCCGGCCGCATCAAGACAATCCTGGCGGCCGAATCCGACCCCGACTTCGTGGCAGCGCTCGATGGCGGCAAGCGGGAGTTGCGCCTGCTCGCACTTCACAATGGCCTGAACGGCAGGAATTTGTCGGGCCACACGACCTCGCCCATCGTCATGCCGTCACCGCCGACAGGCGCCGGCACCTGGGGGCCGCGCCGGTTCATCCCGACCGGCGAAAAACTCGACAGCTATCTGCGAACGACGGCCGACATCGTCGCCTTGCGCGCGATCTGCGAGTCGGACGCCCCGCTGGCGGCAGAACTGACCCTGAAACTGGGGCCCAAGCGCATTCCCTGGGATCAGTTCTTCTTCGACCGGGATCGGTACGACGAAGCTTGGGAACTGGTGCGTGCCGGCGGCGCGAACGCCTACCCCATCGCGTTGGCCGGAGAGGTGAAGTCCCATCACTCGCCGGCACCGGGAGCAACATACAAGAGCAGTTTCCTCGACTGCCGGCCGCTGTACCGACGAACTGATGACCCGAATCGTCTGGAGGTCTTCGAGGTCAGCGTGATGGACCTGGACGCAGCGTGGCTCGCCGGCTTTCCGGTGGGAAGCACCGTTGTCATGTTCGGCCTCTGGACGCTCAAGGAACCGACAGCGAGCACGAGCCCCAGCCGCCACGCACCGAACCGCACGACGACCTTCGTCACCCACAAGCTGACCTTGCGACCGAAGTTCAAACGCCAAGTGGCGGCGGTACCGTAGTCCGGCTCCGCCCCTGACCGCCCTGTAGCTACATGTCCGCGTGGCGCATCGATACCGACGACACCGCTTCGATGCGCCTTGCGCACGAAGCGTCGACCGTGCCCCTGAAGTGGGCTCACGACGCACTGACCGGCGAGGCCCGCTACATCCACGATCCAGAGGTTGCCACGCAGGGACGGGCATGTACCTGCCCGGCTTGCGACCTTCCGTTGACGCCTGTGATGGCCGGCCAGCCATTGCGCGTTCGGCCCACCGCGCACTTTCGTCACCCGGCGGGCTCGCAGAAGGACAGTTGCTCCCTGGTCGCCGCCCGCCTCGCCGTTGCTCGTCACCTTCTGGAACTTGGCATCATTGAGTTGCCACGGCGACGCATCTCGCGGACTGCCCAGGGCTTCAGCGGCGAGGGCTACGAGGTGTGGGTCGAAGCGCCACCCGAGCGCGCAGTGATCGCCAGCGCCAGCCTGCGCGTCCATGCCACGGCGCTCTTGATCCTCGACGATGGCCGAGAGTTGCTGATCGACCTTACCGGGCTGCACGAAGCCGGCTCTGACGGCCAAGGGCGAGCCATCGTCAGCATGGCCCTGTCCGACCCAGGACTCGCGATGCTCGGGCCGGATGAGATTCGTTCGCGCCTGCGCATCCTGCCCGACATCCGCTGGTGCGCACACTGGCAGGACGACGCGCTCGCCGCGCGCGGCGACAGCGAAGCCGGCCAAGCCGCGCGCGATGCGCTGGACAGTTGGCAAGATTCCGACGAGGCGGACTTTCAGGCGCGCTTGCCGAGTACGGCCGATGCAACAACAGCGCAACGGTGGCGGCGCGAAACCCTGCTGCACCGCCTGGTCAAGACCATTCTGGAAGGCGCGTCGTCGATTGCGACGCCGGGCCTGGAAGTCAGCGTGACCCGCGATCCGCCTGATGAATTGGCTGGCGAATGGGATGACCAGACCATCGACAAGACTTGGATGACGGCGCCGCGCGTCCTCGAACTTGACGAGGTCCGGTTGGAGCAGCGCACCGGACGCATCGTCCCCGATGTAGTCGCCAGCCTCGGTGGGCGCCAGATCTACACCCAGGGCGGAACGATGACACGGGTCGGCGGCGACTTCGACGAAGACGCCGAGGACAGTTGTTGCCAGAGCTGGCCCGTGACCTTGCTGATCGAGGTCACGGTGACCCATGGCATCGATGCGGAGAAGCTGGCCCGCATCCGTGAACTCGATGTGCCCACGCTCGAGATCGACATCGGCTCATTGGGCGGCAAGGTGACGCTCGAGGGCTTGCGCGACCTGGTGGTGCACCAGACGGTCGGCAAACGCTGGGTTCATCACCCCGTACTGCGCGGCAAGCGCAAGCTGCTGGAGATGGAGATCGACGAGCACCCGGCCACGTTGCGCTACCGCGAACGTCTTGCTGAGCTGCGGCGCCCGGGCTACCTCGCAATTCCGGCGTCGACATGGGCGACCCGCTTTCTCGTTGCGGCGACAGAGTTCCACGACACCAACACCCGCATCCGAATCGCCCGGAGAAAGCACCGCGGCACCGGCGACAAGCCGCCGCTCCTCGGCGAGGACAGCGCCGTTTGGGCGCGCATCGTGGAGGCCGCCGAGGCGCTTGCAGCGCATGGGCTGGGTGGCGCGGCCGATCCGGCCATGCTGGATGAAGCGGGCTTGGTACCCCGCATCCTCTCCATCCAGAACAATCGAGGCGTGGGCTACGCGGTCGACACCGGGTTCCAGGTTCTCAACGCCATCATGCAGAGCGGTGCCGACAACAAGCGCTGGGACACGCTCTACACGATGGCCGTGAAGACCTTCGGCCTGGAGGCGCACTTCTCGCAAAAGCAGAAGGATCTCTATGCCGACTGGCGCAAGGTCCTCATCGCAAAGGTGGAATCCCGCGATGAAGCCTACCTTCGGCCAGCGCTATACGACCCTGTGCTGAGCATGCTGTTCCCGGTGATGGCACCGCGTATCGCAACGGGCTACGGACGATCAAGTGCGTCCTGAGCCCTACTGCTGGGCGCCGACGTCACGCCGAACAACGCCTCACAACCGCGCACGCTCGCATTCGGATCGGAACGCGCAGGTGCGACATGTCCCGCTATGCGCAGGAGGATGTGGTTGGACGCGCCCGGCCAGAATGTCTTCTCGGCGGTGGACCAAGTCCACAACGTCTGTTCCCGCCATCAGCTCGACCCAGTGTGCCGTGTGCGGCGCCGCCCTGTTCGGGCGCTTCACCACGACGTATCCGAACGGCGCCACCAACTGGCCCTCACGTTCCAGCGCCAGCCGCTGCGCCGACAACAGGATCACGTCAGACAAGAATGGGCGGTTGACCCAGCGTGTCTTGAACTCCACCAGCACGATCAAGCCCGAAGGCAGCCGGTAGGCTCGGTCGATCCGGGCGACCAGGCGCACGGGCTCGGAGACGTGGAAGAGCCGCTCCACATGGATCAACTCCGCCTTGCGCAGGGCATCGGGGCGAGACGCGAGTTCCGCCTTCACGCCGTCTGCCGAATGCCGGTGGCGACGGCCGATGAGGGCCACACCCACGCAGCCCAAAAGAGCGGCAATCAGGATTGCCCAGGCGGACTCGCTCATTCAGCCTCCTCCTGCCGCATGCTCCAGCTGAGCACGGCAGCCACAATTCCCAGCACAGCTCGCGTCGCGGCTCGCATGACAGGCCACGTGCACAGCAGGCTGCAGAGCCCAGGCCCAGCACGGTAGTAGCGACGGATCAACCATCGACCCCAAGGCCTCGGGCGCAGCACCTCATCTCGGAACTGACGCAGGGCCTGGGTCTGCCAACCGTCACCGAACACGCAGGTTGCGATGAAGCATCGCCCACGGTGCCGGGCTGCAGCGGACATCGCATCGAGGCCCTCACGCTCGAACTGCTGGTGGGCAAGCTGCCCGCGCTTGCGATCCCTCTGCTGACGGGCAGTCCGGTGGCGGCCATGTGTCTGTTCAAACAGCACGAGCCGCTCGCATCGACCCATCTGCGCCAACTCCGACGCACCGACTGCGCGGTTGCTCTGGGTGCCCTTGGGATGCCGACTCACGATGCCGCTACTCCGCGTGCGCCGGACCGAACATGCTGTTGGTGACTTCACCGCTGCCCTCCTCGGCGTTGCCGCGCGCGCTCGGCGACTGCGGCGCCGGCCCTACTGCGATCAGTTGGCCCAACTGGATCAGCAAGCCGTCGTAGGCCAGCACGCGCAGCCGGTTGATGCGCTTGGTTCCCTTCGGAAACCGGATCAGGTCGTCATACAGCCGAGGGTGATCGGCACGGGTGAGTTCGAACACCAGGCGGATCGGAGCGACGCTTTTCGGTGCTTCGGTCGTCATGAGCCCTCCCTCGCGCTGTCCGGTGCGACGGCTCGCCCACCGTCGGCCATCACACTGCGTGCGTAGTTCTGCCCCGCGAGCTGGAAGCCGCGAACGTTGGCGAACATCGGTTCCTTCACCTCGTGGATGCGGTGCATCGGAAACGCCGCCTTGACGGCCTTCCGGAACAGGAAGGCACCGCCGCCCACGAGGATGATGTTTTGCAGGCTGTGCGGCGACTCGATCCACTCGCGCATGGTCGACACCGCCTGCTGCGCGATCGACTCCGCCACGGGCAGGTGGCGGCTCATGTCGTAGGGCTTCTGGTAGATGATCGGCGGCTTGCCGGAGCGCAACGCCAAGTCGATGGCGTCGTAGTCACGGTACGGCGAGCCGATACGCTTCGTGATCTCGGCCGCCAGTGCACGCAGCACGTCGGACATGCCGCGGTTGAACGAGTGGCTCTGCTTCTGCACCAACCGCATGCCCCGGGCCACCAGCCAATCGAAGGTGCGCGATCCCGGGTCGATGACCAGGCTCTGCTCGTTGCCGATGGTGGCCATCTTCTTGTGCTCGGACGCGTAGTGCACCAGCGCCCCTTGCGGCTGGGCGACGGCGAGCGCTTTGGCCACCGTCACGGTCTTGCCGCCTCCGATGTCGTGGCTGCCCACCATCAACTTCTCCAACGCAGCCTTTTTGACGGCGAACAACGCCACGGGCAGGCCAACCACCAGCAGGTCGATGTGGCTGAGCTTCATCATGCTCAGGGCACCGCGCAGCAGTGCCAGGTACTCGGGCGACTCGGTGTAGTCGTCGTGCAGTTGCTTGGCGCGGAAGGTGTCGGCCGCGAGACCGACGTCGGGCCCCACTTCGTAGAACAGCGGGCCGACCGGGATGCACACCGTCTTCCTGCGCTCGCTGGCCGGCCACGACGGCGAGGCGTCACTGCTCGGATAGGCGATGGACGGGAAACTGACGCAGCGAATGTCGGCGCCCGCCGCAGCCGTGACGAGCTTGGTGTTGCCAGATCCGACATCCACCGCCCTGACGATCAATTCCATTTCGAGACTCCAAGACAGGTTCAAAGGTGACCAGCATCGACAGGTCGACGCGGTCGCGCCACGCGGAATGGCGACTCGAATGGGCCGATTTCGGCACCAGGGTCAGCCCGTTGTCACCCAATCCGCATCAAAGCGACCTTGGGCTGTCAATGGAGCCGTGTGCAGTTGAGGTGTCATCCCGCGTGTGTCACTACGCTCTCATCTGAACGAGGCCCGTCAACCCCGTCGGCTCCGCCTTCATCCGGCTCGCCCGGGTGCCGCTGGGCTGGCAGGCTTCGTCCGGCAGAGACCAGAGGCAGCCAATCTCCTTGTCAACCCCGCATGCAGCCTGGCTCTCGGCCCGTTCGGGAGAACAGATGCGCCTCACGGGCGACTCCCGCCCCTGCATTCGCCACCCGCAATCGCCTCGAAACCAAGCCCGTTGCGGCACGCATGGATTGACCCTGTCGCCGCCCCGGTGTCCACTGCAGCTTCCCGATGGCCGTCCTGGCCCTGCTCCTTCATGGAGCCAAAGGCGTCGCAGTCGTTACCTGCCCTTCAAGCCCCGGTCTCGAACCGGGTCAGCCGCAGCCCCAAGAGGTGGCGGCCCCGAGGTCTTCTTCGTAGTGCATGTGCCCGTGGCCCTGCCGGTGTTCATCGCCGGGCGTTCCTGAAACGCGCCACCACCTTCGATCTACCGGTCGGCACCCGATGCCGCACCGATGTTCCCGCCATCACCTGAGCACGCGTTCCACGCAGCGTGCGGTTGTGTTTGCCCTGATGGGCTCCCCGCTCGCCCCCGCTCACAGACTCGGCACTGCCCTGGACTTTCGGTCAGGGGCGGACCCATGCGAGTCGATGGCGCTACGAATCCAGAACTGATCCACCAGTGGTGTGCAAGGCCGGACCTTGCCGCCGATGCCGATCGCCAGCCCCAGAGGCCGGCCGGCGTCACCAACCCCGCAGTTGCAGAAATGCACGCGCGGGACGGATCACCCATTTGTATTTTTAAGACCGACCGAGTGGGCCCGCGTGCAGGTGCTGACCCGCAAACCCTTTGGGTAGGTGCCGCAGCGCTGTGGTCGCGCGCGGCACCGAATCACAGACCACCGCCCGACCCGGTATCGGAATCCGCCTGGCCGGCGGCCGCCATGGATTCCTTGCATCTCAACCCGGCTCGCCGTTCGGGCGGCGGGCCTTCGCCATGGAGCACGGTCATGCCGACCGCAAACCCGCACCGACCCATTCGCCACCAACCTCGGCCCACACCATCGTCCTCACGACGACGACAGGAGGCCGTGCCCAGCCCGGGCCGATCCAGCCGCTACCAGCCGGTGCGCCGCCAGAGCTGGGCGGGCATGATGCCGGAACAGATCCTCGCCCGCTACGTGCCCGGCAAGGCGGCGCCGCTGACGGTGCTCGAGGTGCTGATCGAGTTGTTCAATACTTTGCACACAGCGCTGGAGAAGACCGTCTCGCACAAGACGCGGCACGAGCGCGCCCAGTTCCTGCGGCGCTTCTTCCGCGACCTGAAGCTCAAGGCGGGATTCAAGACCCTGCCCGACCCGCGCAACCTCGGGCAGAAGCACATCCGTGCGATGGTGCAGGTCTGGCAACGCGAAGACCTGGCACCCGCCACCATCCAGACCTATCTGAGCTTCCTGCGCGGACTGGGCATGTGGATGGGCAAGCACGGCTTCGTTCGCCCGCCTGCCTTCTACGGCCTGACCCCCGAGGAGTACCAGCGCCACGAAACCGCCCAGCGCGACAAGAGCTGGTCAGGCCAGGGGATCGACGCCGATGCAGTGATTGCCCGGGTCAGTGCATTCGATGCTCATGTCGGCGCCTCGCTGCGGCTGATCCAGGCGATGGGACTGCGCCGCAAGGAATCGGTGCAGTTCCGACCGCTCGAGCACGTGCAGCCCTTCGACGCAACGGGGCTGCCGGCCGACCAGCAACAAGCGGAACGGTATGCGTGGGTCAAGGGCAAGGGCGGGCGGGTGCGCTGGATCGCGCTGGACAGCCCCGTACGGCTGGCCGCGGTGGCGCACGCACAGAGCCTGGTCAGCGGCCGCGACGCGCACATGGGTGATCCGGCGCGAGACCTGAAGGGCAACCTGCGTCGCTTTGACTACGTGCTGGAAAAGTTCGGCATCACACTGCGCCAGCGGGGCACCACGGCCCATGGGCTGCGCCACGAGGTGCTCAATGACGTCTACGAGGATGTGTCGGGCGCAGCGTCACCCGTGCGCGGCGGCGGGCTGGTCAGTGCCGAGGTTGATCGGGCTGCAAGGCAGGCTGTTTCGCAACTGGCTGGCCACTCAAGGCGACGCGCCGCGGGGGCCTATGTAGGTTCATCCGCTGTCGTGCGTAGCGGCCTTGTAGAACATGGGCCAGATGTCGAGCCCGCACCTCCGGATTGTGCACAGTCTTCGGCCTCCACAGACCGCTCCGCATGAAGACCGACCTCAATTCCCGACGGAGAGCGTCCATCCGCCATCGTCCTTGAGGATGAAGCTTGGCTGGACGCCGTCCTACCAGCCGGAAAGCGCAGGCGAGCTGCCTAGTCTAGGCACGCTGGCGGCTCTCTGCACCGCCATGCCTGGAGGACGGCCCGTCCTGAGTCCGCCCGGACATAGCGGCCCGTAGGCGGCAGTTGGCTCATCGCCAGTTTCAGATCGGGCCGGAAGCGCACGCTGTCTATGACCGCTGGCTCAGCGATCCGGTCCATTCGAAAGGTTCGCGCGGCGCCCTTGCCGATGTCTCTCGCCAGCAAGTACCAAACCGGCGGTTCGACGAGCAGCCCGTGAGGTTCAATCTCACGGATGCTGCGGCGGCCTTGCGCGTCCGTGTAGAGGAACCTCATCCCATTGCCGCCGCTGAAGGCCCGCTCGAACATCACCAGCAGCTCGGCCGGAGCGCTTCCGACGGTCACCGCGAGCGCGGCGCTTGCCGGCCGGCCCACGAAGACGCGCCGCAGCACGCCTCGCAATGCGTCTGCTCGCGCGGGTGGAAGGCTGAGCAGCAGCTTGCTCAGCGCGGACGTGGCAGGTTCGCTCCAGGGCAGGACGCTCGACTCTCTCGCGAGTCGCGAGGCCAGCCAGAGGGCCATCACTTCGGCGAGATTCAGGTGGACAGCGGTCAGGCCGCGTGAGCCCTCCAGGCGGATGCCGCCGCCGGGCCCCGCCTGCCCGGCGATTGGCATGCCCGTGTCTCGCAGCGCGGCCAGGTCGCGCAAGACCGTCCGCCCACTTGTGCCGAACTCCGCCGCAAGCTGGGCGACTGTCGCCTCGGGCTCCGCGCGTAGCCGGCTGGCAAGCGCCATCAGTCGGGTGGCTCTGGGCATCGAGTTGGTGTCAGTTTTTGACAGGGTTGTTCCTAGATTGTGAACCCGTCCCACTTCGTGGACCTACCAACCAGGAGCATTCATGACATCCACCCATTCCGCCGAAGAGGCAAAGGTCGTTCAGGCCATCGAGGCGATGACGTCCGCATTTCAGAACGGCGATCTGCAGGGCGTGTTGAGCGCCTATGCGCTCGATGCCGCCGTGGCATTCGAGCCTGGACACCCCGTCAGCGGCGAAGCGGCGCTCAGCGCAGGGTTCCAGCAGTTCTTCAGCGTCAGCCCCCAATTCCGCTACGCCGGCCATGATGTGATGGTTGCTGGCGATTTGGCGCTGCACATCGCACCTTGGGAGATGACGGGCGCGACGCCTGGCGGTCAAGTCATCGAACAGCGAGGTTTGTCGGTGGCAGTGCTGCGCCGCTCGGCCGCGGGGAACTGGCAGCTTGTGCTGGACAACCCGTTTGGTGATCGACTGCTGCCGTCCACATGATCTCGGCTTGAGTCGGGTCGACCTCAAGGCAAGGTTGCATTGGATGAGCTGCGGAAAAGCGCCCACGCGTACGCGCGGCTGAAGGCCGCGGCGCTGCGGCAGCTGGAATGTGCGCCGCTCTTCGTCCACTGCTGCCACTGGCGCTTGTGCCTGCGGGAGGCCGGCTCGCCAGGCACGATCAACGCTGGATGAGTTCCACCCGATACCCGTCAGGGTCCTCTACAAAGGCAAACAGCTCGTCCGGACTGCCCTTCAGCGGGCCGGGTTCGCGGGTGACAGGCACACCAGCTTCTCTCAGGATTTTTGCGGCCTGGAAGATGTCGGGAACGCCGATGGCGATATGGCCGTAGGCGCTCCCCAGCTCGTACTCGTGGACCTCCCAGTTCTCGGTCAGTTCCAAGACGGTGGACTCGGTTTCGGCTGCGTAGCCGACGAACGCCAGCGTGAAGCGTCCCTCTGGAAAATCCTGGCGCCGCAGCAGCCGCATTCCAAGCTTTCCGACGTAGAAAGCCAGGGCAACGTCAAGGTCCCGGACGCGCAGCATCGTGTGTAGCAGGCGCGTACCCTCCAGTCGAAGAGTGCTCATGCCGCGAGCTGCGCAAGGCCGTTGCCGAAAGACCAGTTCTCCCGCCCGGATTCGACCAGGTTGACGATGACGTCCTCCGGGTCGACGTTCGCCATCGCGTGGGCGTGAGAGGCGATGGCAGCGAACAGCGTTCGCTTCTGTTCGACGGTACGGCCTGGCGCGCAGGTGATCTGCACGAAGACAGCGTCGGCCGAGTGTCGAATGCCAAGGAACTCCGGCGTGACCCGCAGCTGACAGCCGGTCGCACGTGCCGAAAGGGCCTGGAACAGGTCGTCTGACGGAACACTGAAGGCGTCCATGAGCGCTCGATGCACGGCGTCTCCGAGATGCTCGATCCGCTCTTGGCTGAAGTCCCGACTATGAAAGATGTGGACGAAGGGCATGGCGAGGGTTTCTCTTGAAGTGATGGGAGCCGGCGAGCTTGGCCGCCAGCCTTCTTTGACGAGCCCTTGCGGGGCAACTCACCCCTTCGCAATGGCCTCCAGAAGTTCCACGTTCGTCAGAGCCTCGCCGCCAATGCCCCAGGTGCCATCTACGGCGTGCTTCACGTTGACCCAGATGTGCTCGCGCGGCTGGCGGCCCTCGCAAGCCTCTTCGACGATGTCCGTTGCCTCCTTCACGTAGGCACGCTGGACGTCCCGCGAGGTGAAGGCGAAGGAGGGGGTCAACCACTCAACGACAACGACGGGCCGAGGCTCCAGGCCGCAGAAGCTGCTTCCGACCGGCACGGCCTGAACGTGGGCCACCACGTTGGGCGTCAACGCCCGATTCCCGGACAAGCCGTGAAGACGGAGAAACAACTCGGACAGGCGCGCGACCGTGTTCGCGTAGCGGCTCGATGGGATCAGTCCTTCGGTGACGATGAGGGTCAAAGGCATAGTGTTGCTCCAGTGCAGTGAGGTGGACAACGGTGTTCACATAACGACCGTTATTTAACTGTACATAGCGTTCGTTATCCGACTGTTATGATGGGTCATTGCCTTTGATGACACGAGCAATGAGAAGCGAACAAAAGGAACAGACACGTCAGCGGATGCGGCAGGCTGCGGCCGAAGGCTTTCGAAGCCAGGGCTACGGCATCGGCGTGGATGGGCTGGCGAAGCGCGCAGGGGTGACGTCCGGGGCGTTCTATACCCACTTCGGTTCTAAAGCTGATGCGTTCCGAGAGGCGGTCACCTATGGCATGGATGACCTGCTCGGTGGCATCCGCTACTTCCAGCAAGAGCACGGTCAGGCGTGGTGGCCCGAGTTCGTCCGGTTCTATCTCGGCGAAAAGCTCACCTGCGAACTGGCGCAGAGCTGCAGTCTTCAGACCCTCACGCCGGAACTGGCCCGAGCTGACCACGCGGCCAAGGACGTGTTCCGTGCGAAGCTTCAGTCCATTGCAGAGGCGGTTGTGGACGGCCCTGATTCTCCGGCAAAGCCCGCGACACAGGACAACGCGCTGACCGCTCTCGCCTCGTTGATTGGAGCGGTGACGATGGCACGTGCGATGGGCGACTCGGGGATGGCGCTTACCGTCGCCGAAGCCATGCGACAGCGGCTACTTGGGGGTGTTGCGTAGCGGTGTGCGCCGGCCGGCGAAGTGCCAGCCGACATCTGACCCGAGGATATGGACGATCTCGCCGAGACTCTCGTCGGCCCATGGCGCGTGGCGCTCGAACTCCAGGGGTCAGTCTGCCTTGGCACGCTGCTGCATCCTCGTCTCAAAGACGCCCTGCCCCTCGCTGTGCTGACAGTACTGGCACCAGCGCAGCAGACCGTTGGCCGTGGCGCGCCAGATCATCATGCCGCGCTTGCCGCATTGCGGGCACACGCCCCGCCGCGGCTTGCGCTCCCCGAAACCCTGGCCGGTTCGCACGCCCAGTCAGGCCACCGCGAGGTCCGCGTGTGCAGCGTGGTGCGGCTCGGGCTCCAAAGGCAGACCGTCGCTCGGTTGCTCGGCGTTGGGCGCACTTCCCGGTGCGACTTGGCGAGTCCGCAAGCATTCGGGCAGCCATCCGGTACCTGCGAGCACTTGTTCAGCCCCAGCCACGACAGCATCCTTCTTCAGCGCGGCGAGCGGGCTCGCGGCGTTGGCGTCAACGGCTTCGGCAACGACCTCCAGGACGCGGGCCTTGGATACATGGTCGAAGTACGCGGGTCCGGTCGCCGCCCACCAGCGGGTCATATCCAGACCGAGCGCCTGCGCCAGGGCTTCGTCGCTCGGCCTATCCGTCTCGGTGCCATGGATGCCCTTCACGGTGACCGCCACGGTCAGCGTCAGCAGTTGCAGCACGGTGGACTGATCCTGTTTCAGCAGCCAGCCGAAGATTGCGTCGGGCTGTTTCGGCAGCCTCTCGGCCCAGGCTGCTCGCTCCGTTTGCAGTCTGGCCCAAGCCGGGCTCGCCTCCATGTCCTCGGCAGCAGCACGCAGGTCGAAGGCGAGGTCCGTGGCGCTGATCGACAGCATGCGCTCGGCCCGATGATCGAAGGACAGGTCGTGCTCGAACAGCTTGCCTGCCAGATGGGCGGTGATCGCCACCAGGGCCACATCGGGCCGCAGCAGCATTTCGGCTTGAACGGCCGCGACGCGGTGAGCCGTCAGTCGGCGCATCAGCCGCTCGGAGTGCACGGGCCGCGTCTTGGGTGCCGGCAGCGACACCAGCGAACCCGAATCACCATCGGCCCTCGCCTGCCGCACGGCCTGAACCATGTCGGCCCGGTCCTCCGGCCGCACCAGCCCCCGCTTCACGGTGGCGGTGCCGTCGCTGTTGACGTAGACCACGCAGCCGGCCTGTGCCATCAGTTCGACCGGCCAGACGCTGAGCGCTTCCTCGATGGCCCCGATCTGCGCGCCCAGCGTGTCGGACTCTGCCTCCAGCCGGCAGTAGGCTTCGTCGCGCGCCGAGTCGTCGTCGTCCTGTTCGCACAGCGCTTCCATCTGCTCGGTCAGGGCCGCCTGCCGGGCCTGCAGCGATGCGAGGTCGCCCGCCTCCTGTTCGGACGGCGCGCGCCGGGTCTTGCGGATCTCGCCGAACTTGACGAACTCGTCGTAGAAGTAATGCACGCGGACCTCGACCCACCTCCAACCTTCGGCGGCAATCGGCTTGGCCTTCTTCCGCAGTTTCTCGGTGGCCAGTTGCCCCAGCAGCGGGATGTCCAGCAGGAAGGCCTTCTTCTCGTCGTCGCTGAACAGATCGCGCCGCAGAGCGCCGCCTGCCTTCTCATAGGCCTTGAGCGTCACGTAGCGGGCCACCGGGTCGCGGTCGGATTCGACCTCGCCCTGGGCGAGCAGTTGGCGCAGATGGTCCGGGCGCCGGTTCCACTGCGGCAATCCAGCCCAGGCTTGATCCTGCTTCTCGTGGTCATCCACCGAGGCCAGCACCATCAGGCAGTCCAGGCCGATCTGGCCCTGCCGAAACTGAGCCATCAGCTTGGGCGACACGGCAGCGAGCTTGAGCCGGCGCTTGACCACCAGCGGCGTGACGCCGAAGGCCGCTGCGATGTCCTCGACCGGCTTGCCCTGCTCGGCGAGCTTCGCAAAGGCCGCGTACTCGTCGGCCGGTGCCATCGGCACATGGAAGCAGTTCTCCGACAGGCTGGCGATCAGTGCCTTGTCGGCCGGCACGATCAGCACCGGCACCGGGTAGTTCTCGGCGATGTCGCCGTTGGCAACCAGCAGCGCCAGCGCTTCGAGGCGGCGACCGCCGGCGCAGACCTCGTGGCGGCCACGCGCGCCCTGCACGACGATCAGGTTCTGCAGCACGCCGCTGTCCTTGATCGAGGCGGCCAGTTCGGAGATGCTCATTTGCGGCGTGCTGCCGCCGCTGCGCGCCTGGTGGTCTTCGGACAGCGCCAGCTTGTTGAAGGGAACGAAGGTGCGAGGCGACGCTTCGATGATGGCGTCGATCGCTGCTTTGGTGAACTTCATCAATGGCTCCTGGATGCGGTGGGCGGATCACGCGGGTTGCGTGTCCTTGCATTCAGGATCCCATCCGACGGCACTTCTTCAAGGGCCTGCCTGGTGCGGCAGACCTGCCGGTGTTTCGCCGGACAATCGTGGGCAAAGTCCCTTCAGATCACTCCACATCCCGCGCCTTCAGACCCATGCCGGTTCAGTTCGAAATCGTTCACCTGCTGCTCGCCGCGCAGGGCTACCTGGCAGAGATCCGGCGGCTCGACCTGCCCGGTGATGCCCCGAAGGGCCGGCGCTATCAGTGGCTGTGGATCGAAGACGGCACCGTCAGCTCGTTGCTATTCCTCAGCATGGACGACACCACGGGCACACGATCCTTTGAGGATGCCCACCTGCGGTTCGATGACCGAGATGGCGAACTGCGCTGGCACGGTGGGCGTGCCGTCACCCTCACCGTTGATGCACACAAGGTCTTGCCGGCGGCACTGCAGTGGCTCGTGCATGAGCACCTGAGTTGATCGGACTGCCCCAGGCTCCCGCGTCTCTATGTTCTACGTGGCAATGCAAGCCTCAGAGGGGTCTCCTGGGGCCTGCGTCAAACTTGCCCACAGGCCGCAAGCAGCAGGCGGCGTCGGCGAACAAACAACCGCATCGGCTATCATGACTGCGTTGGTGCTCGTGCTCGTTTTCTAACAAGCACAGTTCAACGGGAATCAGGAGGGGTCGAGCCGCAGTTCGCTGCGATGTGACGGCAACACCCTAACCTGAGCTGCCCCCGCAACGGTAAGCGGACGCAGGCTTCATGTCTGCATCTCGTGTTGACAGCCCACTGGGCGCGCATCGTGACAAGCGGTGCCGCCTGGGAAGGGAACACGGGTCGTCTCCGCCAGCCCGGATACCGGCCGACAAGGCGGCGCTTCGTGCGAACGACGCGCCATACGGTGCAGGCCTGCGGGGAAGCAGATCAGCGCGGTTGTTGCGGTGGTTTCCGTCATGATTCGTCCCTCCTCAGGTCACTGCAGGCCTGCGTCACGCTGCGTCGTTGCGAGCGTTGAGGCGCACGCATGCACGAACTGATCCTCGGCGGCGGCAGGAGCGGCAAGTCCCGCTGCGCTGAATCGCGTGCCAAGGCCTGGCTGCAGGTACCGGGTCATGAGGCGCTGCTGGTCGCCACGGCCTTGCCGGGCGATGAAGAGATGCGTGAGCGCATCTCCCGCCACCAAACGCAGAGGGCGCAGCATGTCCCCGCGCTGGAAACCGTGGAGACAGCGCACAACGACCTGCCGTCCGCGCTGCACGAATGGTGCTCGCCTGGCCGGTTGGTGATCGTCGATTGCCTGACCCTGTGGTTGACCCAGCAGCTGATGCCGATGGACGACCCGCCGCCTAACGAATCGGCCTGGCAGTTTCAACTCGACGCGCTGTGCGACGCGGTGCGCGACGCAGCCGGCCCCATCGTGCTGGTGTCCAACGAAATCGGCATGGGGGTTGCGCCCCTGGGTCGTGACGTGCGCCGTTACCTGGACGCCCTGGGCACGCTGCATCAGCGCATGGCCGCGCTGTGCGAGCGCGTCACGCTGACGGTGGCCGGCATCGAGGTGAAGGTGAAATGATGAGCGCACCCACCGCCGTCGAATGCCCGGCCCTGATGGTCACTGCGCCCTCGTCAGGCCAGGGCAAGACCACCGTCACTGCGGCGCTGGCGCATTGGCACCGAAGCGCAGGCCGGTGCGTGCGGGTGTTCAAGACCGGGCCCGACTACCTGGACCCGATGGTGCTTGAACGCGCCAGCGGCGCGCCGGTGCAGCAACTCGACCTGTGGATGGTCGGCCCCGCGCGCTGCGCCGAGTTGCTGCATCATGCGGCGCGCGAGTCCGACCTGATCCTCGTCGAAGGTGTGATGGGCTTGCACGACGGCACGCCGTCGAGTGCCGACCTGGCCTTGCACTTCGGCCTGCCCTTGCTGGCCGTGATCGACGCTACGGCAATGGCGCAGACCTTCGGCGCCATCGCCCACGGCCTGGCCACGTACCGGCCGGGTCTGAAGCTGGCCGGCGTGCTGGCCAACCGCGTAGGCAGCTCCGGCCATGCGCAGATGCTGCGCGAGAGCTTGCTGCCGGGCACCGCCTGGTACGGCGCATTGCCGCGTGGCCAACACTTTGCGCTGCCGTCGCGCCACCTCGGTCTGGTCCAGACCAGCGAGCTGAGTGACATCGACCAGCGCCTCGCCGCAGCCGCGCAGGCGCTGGGTGCGGCCGGTACGCTGCCAATGCCGCCGGCCATTGCGTTTACCGCGCCGCCATCCGGCCAGCCAACACCGGCCATGCTGGCCGGCGTCACCATCGCCGTGGCACGCGACGCCGCGTTCTCGTTCCTCTACCCGGCCAACCTCGGTACGCTGCGCGCCCTCGGCGCCGAGCTGTGCTTCTTCTCGCCGCTGGCCGACGAGCCGGTGCCCGCCGCCGCGCACGCGCTCTACCTGCCGGGTGGCTACCCCGAGCTCAACCTGCAGGCCCTGGCGAACAACACCATTGCACGCGACACGATCCGCGCCCACCACACCGCCGGCCGGCCGCTGGTGGCCGAATGCGGCGGCATGCTGGCGCTGCTCGAATCGATGACCGATGCGCAAGGCCAGCGCGCAGCCATGTTCGGCCTGCTGCCCGGCCACGGCGTGATGGCCGATGGGCTGGTCAACCTGGGCATGCACAGCTTGCTGCTGCCCGAGGTGCCCGAAGGCGAGCTGCGCGGCCATACCTTCCACCACGCGCACATCGATGTGTCGGTGCAACCCGCACTTCACACCCAGGCACGGCGCCAGCACGGTCGGCCCGAAGCCGTCTACCGCGTAGGGCGCCTGTTCGCATCCTTCATGCACCTGTACTTCGCCAGCAATCCGACGGCCACCGCCGCGCTGTTCAGGCCCTGACGAACTGATTGACCTCATGGACATCCACACCCCACCCATGCTGCGCGACACACCCAAACCCACCGGCGAACGGCGCGGTCTGGTGATCGTGCACACCGGCAACGGCAAGGGCAAAAGCACGGCCGCATTCGGCCTGGCACTGCGTGCGTTCGGCCGCGGCAAGACGGTGAAGGTCTATCAGTTCATGAAGGTGCCGTCGGCCCGTTTCGGCGAGCACCGTCTCTTCGAGCAACTCGGCATGCCGATCGAAGGCCTGGGCGACGGCTTCAGCTGGAAGAGCCGCGACCTTGATCACTCCGCTGAGCTGGCACGCGCTGGCTGGTCGCGTGCCGAGGCCACGCTGCGCACCGGTGAGCATTTCATGGTCGTACTCGACGAAATCATGTACCCGCTGCGCTACGGCTGGCTGCCGCTGGAACCGGTGCTCGCTTGCCTGCGCGAACGTCCACCACAGGTGCATGTGGTGCTGACCGGCCGAAACGCGCCCGACGAGCTGATCGCGCTGGCCGACACCGTGACCGAGATGACGCTCGTCAAGCACCACTTCAAGGCCGGCGTGCCGGCTCAACGCGGCATCGAAGACTGACCCCCGGACCCACACACCATGCAAACCCGAAAAATCCCCGCCACCATCGTCACGGGCTTTCTGGGCAGCGGCAAGACCACGCTGCTGCGCCACCTGCTGCAGAACGCCGAGGGCCGGCGCATCGCCGTGATCGTCAACGAATTCGGCGAGCTCGGCATCGATGGCGAACTGCTGCGCGCTTGCGGCATCGGCTGTGACGAAGCCGGCACACCCAACGGCACGTTGTACGAGCTGGCCAACGGCTGCCTGTGCTGTACGGTGCAAGAAGAGTTCGCGCCGGTGATGGAACAGCTTGCCGCGCGGCGTGAGCAGATCGATCACCTGGTCATCGAGACCTCGGGGCTGGCCCTGCCCAAGCCGCTGGTGCAGGCCTTTCAGTGGCCGACCCTGCGCAACGCGTTCACGGTCGATGCCGTCATCACCGTCGTCGACGCGCCCGCCGTCGCAGCCGGCCGCTTTGCCGACGACCCGGTGGCCGTCGATACCCAGCGCCGCGCCGACGACAACCTCGACCACGACTCGCCGCTGGCCGAACTGTTCGAAGATCAGCTCGCCACCGCCGATCTGGTGGTGGTGCACAAGACCGACGGCCTGGATGCCACCGCATTGGCTCGCGTGGAAGCCGCCATCCGCCTGGAAACCGCGTCCGGCGTGAAGCTGGTGCATGCGCAGCACGGCCGCATCGGCGTGGGTGTGTTGCTGGGCCTGGAGCGTGCGGTCGAGGACAGCATCAACCAGCGCCGGACTCACCACGACGACGAGGAAGACCACGACCACGACGCGTTCGACTCGGTGTCGGTCAACCTCGATGTTGCAGACCGCGAACGCCTGCTGGCCGCTTTGCGTGGCATGGTGGAGCGTCACGAGATCTACCGCGTAAAGGGCTTTGTCGCACTGCCCGGCGCGGCCATGCGGCTGGTGGTGCAAGGTGTGGGCGGCCGCTTCGACAGCTACTTCGACCGCCCCTGGCGCGCCGACGAAGCCCGCGCGTCGCGGCTGGTGCTGATCGGCTCGGGCCTGGACACCGCTGTGCTGCAGGCCGAGCTGAGCGTCGCGCTGGCTGCCGCCTGAAACGCACGCATACGCCAGCAAGCGCAGCAACAACCACGGCAACGAGTCCCCATGCACCTGCTTTCCACCCGCCCCGGTGGCCACGTCGAGGACGGCGGCCAGGGCGTCGTGCGCGTGGCACAGACGCCGGGCGATATCGTCGTGCTCAGCGCCGCCGACAGCAGACTGTCGTTGCTGGCCGACGTTGCCGCGCAACTCGGCTCTGGCTACCCCAGCGTGCGCCTGGCCAACTTGTTGTGGCTGCGCCAGCCGGCCTCGGTGGACTTGTACGTCGACGACGTGCTGTGCCATGCCCGCGTGGTGGTGATCGACCACCTGGGCAGCTCCAGCGACTGGGCCTACGTGGTCGAGCGTGCGATGGCACTGGCACGAGAGCGCGGCCAGTGGTTGGCGATGTTCTCTGGCGATGCATTCGAAGACCCGCAACTGCTGCTGCGCAGCACCGCTGCGCCAGAAGATTGCCGCCACCTTTGGCGCTGCCTGCGCGAAGGCGGGCGCGGCAACGCGCAAGCCTTCTTTTCGCTGATCGGACATGCCGCCTTCGGCCTCGGCGCGCGGCCGCCGCTGCCTGTGTCCCTGCCGCCGGCCGTGCGTTATGAACCGCAACAGGCTGCCGGTCGGGCCACTTGGTCAGACGGCGCGCCGGTGGCCCTGCTGCTGTTCTACCGCGCCCAACTCCAAGCCGGCAACACGGCGGTGTTCGATGCCATGCTGGACGCGCTGGCGTCCGCTGGGCTGAACGCGTTGGCACTTGCCGTCGATTCGCTGAAGAACCCCGCCAGTCATGCGGCGGTGCAGGCCCTCGTGGCTGAACACCGCGTGTCCATCGTGTTGAACGCGACCAACTTCGCGGTCGCGTCAATGGATGGCGGCGCGGATGCCGACACACCCGCCGCCATCACATCAGCCCCATTGGCCACGCTGGCAGGTGATGCCCCCGTGCTGCAACTCATCACCGCCGGCTGCTCGCACGAACAATGGCTGGCCGACCCGCATGGCCTGGCGCCACGCGATCTGGCCATGCAGGTGGTGCTGCCGGAGGTAGATGGTCGCATCCTCACCCGCGCCATCAGCTTCAAGGGCGTGGCCTGGCGCTGCGAGCAAACCCAATTCGACGTGTTGCGCTACGAAGCCGAGCCCGAGCGCATGGCCTTCGTGGCCGAACTGGCACGCCGCTGGTGCGTGCTGCGCGACAAGCGCAACGCCGACAAGCGCGTCGCGCTGATCCTCGCCAACTATCCCATCGACGATGCGCGGATTGCAGGTGGCGTGGGGCTGGACACACCGGCCTCGACCGTCGCAGTGCTGCAAGCCTTGCAGGCCGAGGGCTACACGGTCGGTCTGCCGAACGATCACAGCGAGGGTCTGCCCGAGAGCGGCGACGCCCTGATCGCCGCCCTGCTGCGCGGCATCACCAACGACCAGTCCGCCAACGACCTGCGCCCGGCCGCACAGAGCTTTGCGCTGGCCGACTACCGCACTGCCTTCGACCGGCTGCCCGCAGACAGCCGCGCCGCCATCCACGCCCGCTGGGGCTTGCCGGAGGACGATCCGACGCTGCGCAGCGGCCGCTTCATGATCGCCGGGCTGCGCCTGGGACACCTCTTCGTCGGCATCCAGCCGGCACGAGGGCGTGACATCGACCTCTCGGCGACTTACCACGACGCCGATCTGGTGCCACCGCACCACTACCTGGCCTTCTACTTCTGGCTGCGTCATGCGTTCCAGGTCGACGCAGTGGTGCATGTGGGCACGCACGGCAACCTCGAATGGCTGCCCGGCAAGAGCGTCGCGCTGAGTGCCGCGTGCTGGCCCGATGCCATCCTCGGCCCGCTGCCGCATCTGTACCCCTTCATCGTCAACGACCCCGGCGAAGGCGCGCAGGCCAAGCGGCGCACGCAAGCGGTGATCATCGACCACCTGATGCCGGCGCTGACACGCGCAGAAACCTACGGCCCGCTGCAGCGCCTGGAGCGGCAGATGGACGAGTACTACGAAGCCTTGTCGCTCGACCCTCGGCGCGCGCGGCGGCTGCGCGAGGGCATGCTCGATCAGGTGCTGCGCGATGGCCTGCACGCCGAACTGGGCCTTGCACGGCCCGCCGACGACGCTGCGCGTGAAGCCTTGCTCAGCCGCTTGGACGCCTACCTGTGCGAGATCAAGGAGTCGCAGATCCGCGACGGGCTGCACACCCTGGGCCGGTCACCACAGGGCCAGCAGCGCATCGACACGCTGCTGGCGCTGGCGCGCTTCTCCAACGGCGCAGCACCCGGCCAGCAAAGCCTGCTGGTGGCGCTGGCGCAAGACCTTCAGCTCGAAGGCGTGGACGGCTTCAGCGCACTCAGCCCGGACTGGGCCGCGCCTTGGCAGGGGCCGCGCCCACCGGTGCTGCAACAGCTCGGCGATGAAGCCTGGCGGCATGCGGGGCACACCCGCGAGCGGCTGGAGCGGCTGGCCACCCGCCTGGTCGCCGATGCCGTCGACACCGGCGCCGAGCCGGTCGCCTGCGACGCCGCGTTCAGCGCCTCGATCAACGCCAGCGATTGGCCCCACGCTGCGCCCGTGCTGCGGCGCCTGCGCGCGGTGCTGTGCCCGCGGCTCGATGCCTGTGGACCGCAGGAAATGGCGCAACTGCTGCGCGGCATGGCTGGCCGTTTCGTGCCGCCGGGCCCCAGCGGCGCGCCGTCGCGGGGGCGGCCCGATGTGCTGCCCACCGGCCGCAACTTCTACACGACAGATACCCGCGCCGTACCCACCCCCACGGCCTACTCAATGGGCGCGGCAGCGGCCGAGCGGCTGGTCGAGCGCCACCTGCAAGACCACGGCACCATGCCCGGTGCGGTGGGCTTGTCGGTCTGGGGCACCAGCACCATGCGCACCGGTGGCGAAGACGTGGCCCAGGCCTTCGCGCTGCTGGGCGTGCGGCCGAAGTGGGCCGACGGCAGCGGGCGGGTGACCGACATCGAGGTGCTGCCGATGGCCATCCGCAACCGGCCGCGGGTGGACGTGACCCTGCGCGTCTCGGGCTTCTTTCGCGATGCCTTCCCGAACGTGATCGACCTGTTCGACACCGCCGTCCGTGCCGTGGCCGCCATCAGCGCGGACGACGAGCCCGACGATGTGAACCCGATCCGCGCCCGCGTGCAGCGCGAAGCCGCCGAGGCGCTGGCCGCCGGCCAGACCGCCGACGCCGCGCAACGCCAGGCCACCTGGCGTGTCTTCGGGCCGCGCCCCGGCGGCTACGGTGTGGGCGTTCAGGCGCTGTTCAGCAGCGGGCGCTGGAGCAGCAAGGCCGACATCGCGCAAGCCTATGTGCAGGCCGGTGCCTACGCCTACGGCCAGGGCGAACATGGTGCCGCCGCCCGCCAGCCCTTCGAGCAGCGGCTGGCGCAGCTCGACGCCGTGCTGCACAACCAGGACAACCGCGAACACGACCTGCTCGACGCCGCCGACCACGCGCAGTTCCAGGGCGGCATGGCGGCGGCGGTGCAGCACCTGGCGGCGGCCCCGGCGGCGCTGTACCACGGCGACTTCAGCGTGCCGGGCGCGCCGCGCATCCGGCCGCTGCGCGAAGAGGTGGCGCGTGTCGTGCGTTCACGCGCCGTCAACCCCAAGTGGCTGGAGGGAGTGCGCCGGCATGGCTACAAGGGCGCGGCCGAGATCGCCACCACGGTGGACAACCTGTTCGCGTTCGGCGCCACCACCGGCGTCGTCGGCGACCACCAGTACGCGCTGGTGGCCGACGCCTATCTGCACGACGACACCATGCGCGCGTTCCTGCAACAGCACAACCCATTGGCGCTGCGCGGCATCGGCGAGAAGCTGCTTGACGCCATGCAACGCGGACTGTGGCAAGACCCCGGCGACCACCGCGAACGCATCGAACACCACCTGCTGGCGCTGGAACATCGGTTGGAAGAAGACGGCGAAGGGCCGCTGGCATGACACACGACACCGGACCCACCGCCGTTTCGACACCCACGACCCGGCTCGAAGCCGCCACACGCCCGGCGTTTCCGTTCAGCGCACTGGTCGGCCAGCCCGGGCTGCAACGTGCGCTGCTGCTGGCGGCCATCGACCCGGCCATCGGCGGCGTGCTCGTCTGCGGGCCGCGCGGCACGGCCAAGTCCACCGCCGCACGGTCGCTGGCGGCTTTGCT
>CAYREA010000014.1:0-51098 GCA_964423075.1 uncultured Rubrivivax sp.
CGCCCTTCATGGGTTACGCCGGCGCCACCTACATCGTGCAGGAGTTCTGCAACGCCCTCTTCGACGCGCTGTTCCACGTGCTGCCGCTGGGCACCGAACTCGACCGAGTGGACGCCACGCCAGCGCGCACCAGCGACGAGCCCTGCCCCTGGGACGACGACGCGCAGGCCCTGATGAACGAGCTGGTGGCGCACGAGCCGGTGCTGGTGCAGATCAGCGCCGCCAAGCGCCTGCGCGACCGCGCCGAGCGCGACGCGCGCAACGCCGGCGAGCGGCGTGTGTCGCTCGAACGCATGCAGCGCACGCGTGACGCGTTGCGCCTGGGGGTGGCGGCATGAAGCCGGCACACCCGACCCACGAATCTGCGGCCTGCGGGCTGCGGCTGCCTTTGCTGCGCAGGCTGGCGCGCGGTTGTGGCCGAGAGGCCAACAGTGAGGAGCGATCCTATGGCTGAACGAAAGGGCTCGATCTCAGGCCTGACCGACGAGGAAGCCCAGGAATTCCACCAGTACTGGACACAAGGGTTCATCGGCTTCACGGCCGTGGCCGTGGTGGCCCACATCCTGGTCTGGATCTGGCGTCCCTGGCTCTAAGCGCCTGAAGAAGGAAACACCATGGCCATCACCAGCAAGCCCGCGCCCCTGGGCATCCTGAAGAACGACTCCAAGACCTATTTCGCGATCTTCGCGGTGGGTTTTGCGGTGTTTCTTTCCATTGCGCTCGTGGCGCAGCTGCTGGGTGCGCAATGGCGTTCCTGGCTCCCCGGAGCCGAAGGCGTGAAGTCCCTGACCGGTGGCGTGAAGGCGGCTGTGTACACCTTCATGTCACACCTAACCTAGGAGATATGGGTATGTGGAGACTGTGGCGAATCTTTGACCCGGTGCGCGCGCTCGTGGCGCAGGGGGTGGGCTTGTTCGCGATCGCGATCATGATCCACCTCATCCTGCTGAGCACGCCCACCTTCAACTGGCTGGACGGCCCCAAGGCCCGCCAGGCGGTGGCGCAGCAGAACGCGCCGCTGCCGGCCAAGCCTTGACGGCGACAGCCTGAAACGGACGGGCCGGCCGACGGTGCAAACCCCGGCCGGCCCCATCCGGCAAGACCATTTCCAAGTACACCTGAAGGGGCTTAAGCCATGGCCATGCTCAGCTTCGAGAGAAAGTACCGCGTGCGCGGCGGTACGCTGGTCGGTGGAGATCTGTTCGACTTCTGGGTCGGCCCTTTCTACGTCGGCTTCTTCGGCATCGCCACGGCCTTCTTCAGCTTCGTCGGCACCGCCCTGATCCTGTGGGGTGCGGCCAAGGGCGGCACCTGGAACCTGTGGCAGATCAGCATCGCGCCGCCCGACCTGAAATACGGCCTGAAGATGGCGCCGCTGATGGCCGGCGGGCTGTGGCAGCTGATCACCGTGTGCGCCATCGGCGCCTTCGTCAGCTGGGCGCTGCGCGAGGTGGAGATCTGCCGCAAGCTGGGCATGGGCTACCACGTGCCCGCGGCCTTCGGCATGGCGATCTTCGCCTACGTCACGCTGGTGGTCATCCGCCCCGTGCTGCTGGGCGCCTGGGGCCACGGCTTCCCGTACGGCATCTACAGCCACCTGGACTGGGTGTCCAACGTCGGCTACCAGTACCTGCACTTCCACTACAACCCGGCGCACATGCTGGCCATCACCTTCTTCTTCACGACGACGCTGGCGCTGTCGATGCACGGCGCGCTGATCCTGTCGTCGACCAACCCGAAGAAGGGCGAGGTGGTGAAGTCGGTCGACCACGAAGACACCTTCTTCCGCGACCTGGTGGGCTACTCGGTGGGCATCCTGGGCATCCACCGGCTGGGCCTGTTCCTGGCCATGGCAGCCGTGTTCTTCAGCGCCGTGTGCATCGTCATCAGCGGCCCGTTCTGGACGCGCGGCTGGCCCGAGTGGTGGGGCTGGTGGCTGGCGCTGCCGATCTGGAAGTGACGTCAGCGGCCTGCACACGCACAACGAGGAGATTCGAATGGCCCAGTACCAGAACCTGTTCACGCAGGTGCAGGTTTCTGCACCGGTGCAAGCCGGTGTGCCGCTGCCAGCCGGCAGCGAAGAACGTCTCATCAAGCCCTTCTTCCTGCACCTGGCCGGGCGCCTGGGCAACGCGCAGATCGGCTCGCTGTACCTGGGGCCGCTGGGGCTGGCCTCCATCATCCTGGGCACGCTGTCGTTCAACATCATCGGCTTCAACATGCTGGCCCAGGTGAACTGGAGCCCCGTGCAGTTCATCCGCCAGCTGTTCTGGCTGGCGCTGGAGCCGCCGCCGCCCGCCTACGGCCTGAGCCTGCCGCCCATGAACCAGGGCGGCTGGTGGCTGCTGGCCGGCGGGCTGCTGACGATGTCGATGCTGCTGTGGTGGCTGCGCACCTACCGCCGCGCCCGCGCCCTGGGCCTGGGCACGCACGTGGCCTGGGCCTTCGCGTCGGCGATCTGGCTCTTCCTGGTGCTGGGCTTCTTCCGCCCGCTGCTGATGGGCAGCTGGAGCGAGGCCGTGCCCTTCGGCATCTTCCCGCACCTGGACTGGACCGCCGCCTTCTCGCTGCGCTACGGCAACCTCTTCTACAACCCCTTCCACGCGCTGTCGATCGCCTTCCTGTACGGCAGCACGCTGATCTTCGCGATGCACGGCGCCACCATCCTGGCCGTCAGCCGCTACGGCGGTGAACGCGAGATCGAGCAGATCGTCGACCGCGGCACCGCCACCGAACGCGCGGCCCTGTTCTGGCGGTGGACCATGGGCTTCAACGCCACCATGGAATCGCTGCACCGCTGGGGCTGGTGGTTCGCCGTGTTGTGCCCGCTGGTGGGCGGCATCGGCATCCTGCTGACCGGCACGGTGGTCGACAACTGGTACCTGTGGTCGGTCAAGCACGGTGTCGCGCCGGGCTATCCGGTGGCGCCGGTGATAGACCCCGCCACCTTGCAAGGGGTCAAGCCATGAGCCGGTACTTCAAGCTCGCAGCCGCGCTGCTCTTCGGCGCTGCGGCGCTGGCCGGCTGCGAACGCGGCGTGCCTGTCGAACGTCCGCCGATGGACAGCAAGCAGACCGGCTACCGCGGCACGGGCATGGTGCAGATCACCAACCCGCGCATCACGGCACCCGTGCTGGCGCGCCAGGTGGTGCCCGAGGCCACGCCGGTGGCACCCACCGACGGGCCGCAGGCCAAGCAGGTGTTCCAGAACGTGAAGGTGCTGGGCGACCTGAGCGTGGCCGAGTTCACGCGCACGATGACCGCCATCACCGCCTGGGTGTCGCCGCAGGAAGGCTGCGCCTACTGCCACAACCTGGCCAACCTGGCCGACGACAGCAAGTACACCAAGGTGGTGGCGCGCCGCATGATCGAGATGACGCAGCACGTCAACGTCGACTGGAAGCCGCACCACGCCGGCACCGGCGTCACCTGCTGGACCTGCCACCGCGGCAACGCCATCCCCGCCAACGTGTGGTTCACCACGCCGCCCGGCAAGCGCAGCGGCTCCAACCTGCTGATGGGCGACGACGCGGGGCAGAACAAGGCGGCCGAGGTGGTGGGCTTCTCGTCCCTGCCCTACGACCCCTTCACGCCCTACCTGTCGGACAACAAGGCCATCGCCGACATCCGCGTCTACGGCAGCACCGCGCTGCCCAAGAACAACCGCCATTCCATCAAGCAGGCCGAACACACCTACGCGCTGATGATGCACATGTCGGGCGCTTTGGGCGTGAACTGCACCTTCTGCCACAACACCAACTCCTTCGCCTCCTGGAACGGCCCGCCGCAGCGCGCCACGGCCTGGTACGGCATCCGCATGGTGGGCGAGCTCAACGCCAGCTACCTGAAGCCACTGACCGCCACCTTCCCGGCCGAGCGCCTGGGGCCCACCGGCGACGTGGCCAAGGTCAACTGCAGCACCTGTCACCAGGGCGTGAACAAGCCGCTGAACGGCGCCAAGATGGCCAAGGACTACCCGGGCCTGCTGAGCGTCTCGCAACAGGTCAGCGCCACCGTGACGGCAGCCCCCGCCAACCTGCCCACGCCGGACATCAACGGCCTACTCGGCAAGGTGCTGTTCGAGTCGGGCCAGGCCACCCTCAGCGTGCAGGCGCGCGAGGTGATCTCGAGCGCGGCCAAGCTGCTCAAGGACAACGCCGGCGTGAAGATCGCGCTGTCGGGTTATGCCGACAAGACCGGCAACCCCAACGCCAACCTGGAACTCGCCAAGCAGCGTGCCCTGGCCGTGCGCGAAGCGCTGAAGGCCGGCGGCGTGGCCGAGGCCCGCATCGCCATGAGGAAGCCCGAGTTCGTGATCGGCGGCGCCGAGAGCGACGCCCGCCGGGTGGAGATCGTGGCATCGAAGTAGGCACGGCGCCATGAGCGGTGGCCCGGTGGCGGTGCTGGTGCTGGTCGACGCCGCGTCCCGCCTGTGGGCCTGGATGCGCCTGGTGCGCGGCCCGCGCGCGCTGCGCGGCACACCCGGCCTGCGTTTTGCCAAGGTGCTGGGCAGCGGGCATGAAGGTGGCTTCGGCCTGCAGCCCAGCGCCACGCGCGGCGGGCTCTTCTGCATCTTCGACGACGAGCTGCAGGCGCGTGCCTTCGTCGACGCGTCACCCACCATCGCCGAATACCGGCGCCACGCACGCGAGTTCTGCTCGGTGCTGCTGCGGCCCTATGCCAGCCGCGGCAGCTGGGACGGCGTGCCGCTGCCCACCAGCGCCGCCGTGCCGGCCGCGGGCCCGGTGGCGGCACTCACGCGCGCTTCCATCCGCCCGCTGCGCGCCTGGTCCTTCTGGCGCATGGCGCCGGCGGCACAGCGCTCGGTGGAAGCCGCACCCGGTTGCCGCCTGGGCGTGGGCCTGGGCGAAGCGCCGCTGCTGCGCCAGGCCACCTTCAGCATCTGGGACGACGTGCCGGCGATGGACGCCTACGCGCGCCACGGCGCGCACCAGGCGGCCGCACGCGCCGCCGCGCAAGGCAGCCACTTCTCGGAGTCGATGTTCGTGCGCTTCATCCCCGAGAACCTGTGCGGCACGTGGAAGGGCCGGTCCTATGCCTGAGGCCCTGCGCACGCCGCATGTGGTGGTGGTGGGCGCCGGCATCGGCGGCCTGGTGAGCGCGCTGCTGCTGGCGCACCAGGGCCTGCGCGTCACGGTGCTGGAAGCCGCGGCGGCACCGGGCGGCAAGATGCGGCAGCTCAACGTCGGTGGCCAGCCCATCGATTCCGGGCCCACGGTGCTGACCATGCGCTGGGTGCTGGAGTCGATCTTCCGCCAGGCCGGCGCCGAGTTGCACGAGCATGTGGCGCTGTCGCCGCTGCAGGTGCTGGCACGCCACGCCTGGGGCGGCGCACCGGCCGACCAGCTGGACCTGTACGCCGACACCACGCGCAGCACCGACGCCATCGGCCGTTTTGCCGGCGCGGCCGAGGCGCGCCGCTTCCAGGCCTTCTGCGCCGAGGCACGGGCGGTCTACCGCACGCTCGAAGGACCTTACATCCGCTCGGCCCGGCCCAGCGTGCCGGGCATGATCGCCGCTCTGGGGCCGCGCGGCCTGGCGCAGCTGGCGGCGCTGGGGCCGCTGGGCACCCTGGCCGGCCTGCTGTCGCGCCGCTTCGCCGACCCGCGTCTGCAGCAGCTGTTCGGACGTTATGCCACCTACTGCGGCACCTCGCCCTGGCTCGCACCGGCCACGCTGCTGCTGGTGGCGCAGGTCGAGATGGACGGCGTCTGGGCCGTGGCCGGCGGCATGCACGCGCTGGCGCGCGCCGTCGCCGGTCTGGCGGTGCAGCGCGGCGCCAGCTTCAGCTACGGCAGCACGGTCAGCGAGATCCTGGTGGCGCGCGGCCGCGCCAGCGGCGTGCGCACCGCCGACGGCCGCGTGTTCGAGGCCGACGCCGTGGTCTTCAACGGCGACGCCGATGCGCTGGCGCAAGGCCTGCTGGGCACCGACGCACAACGCGCCGTGCCGCCGCGCCGGCCGGCCGACCGTTCGCTGTCGGCGCTCACGGCTTCGGTGCTGGCGCGCTGCGAGGGCTTCCCGCTGACGCGCCACAACGTCTTCTTCCAGCCCGACTACGCGGCCGAGTTCGAGGACGTGCTGCATGCCGGCCGCCTGCCGCACAAGGGCACGGTCTACGTCTGCGCGCAGGACCGCGGTGACGACGCCGCCGACCCCGGCCGCCCCGAACGCCTGCTGCTGCTGGTGAACGCACCGCCCAACGGCGACCGCGTGCCGGCCGACCCCCTGGAGATACAGACATGCGAGCAGACCAGCCTGGCCCTGTTGCGGCGTTGCGGCCTGAACCTGGAACTGGGCTCGTCGCCCGGCGTGCCGACCTGGGTGCGGACCACGCCGCAGGACTTCAACCGCCTGTACCCGGGCTCGGGCGGTGGCCTGTACGGCACGGCCACGCAGGGCTGGATGGCGCTGTTCCGGCGCCCGGGCGCGAAGACGCGGCTGCCGGGCCTGATGCTGGCCGGGGGCAGCGTGCACCCGGGCCCGGGGGTGCCGATGGCGGCGCTGAGCGGCATGCGGGCGGCCGAGACGGTGCTGGCGCACCTTGTTTCGACCAGCCGGTTGCGCCCGGCGGCTACCTCTGGTGGTATGTCGACGCCCTCAGCGACGACGGCCGGCACGGGCTGACCGTCATCGCCTTCGTCGGCAGCGTCTTCTCGCCCTACTACGCCTGGGCGCGCAGCCGCAGCCCCGGCGGTGCGGCCGACCCCGAGAACCACTGCGCCATCAACGTGGCGCTGTACGGCGCCGATGCGCAGCGCTGGACCATGACCGAACGCGGCCGCGGCCACATGCAGCGCGACGCGCGCGAGTTCCGCGTCGGCCCGAGCGGCCTGCGCTGGACGGGCGAAGCACTGCAGATCGACATCGACGAGATCGCCGTGCCCTGGCCGCGCCGCGTGCGTGGCCGCATCCGCCTGCTGCCGCAGGCCCTGTGCACCTTCAGCACCGCGCTCGACGCCGCGGGCCGCCACCGCTGGGGCCCGATCGCACCCTGCGCGCGCGTCGAGGTTGACTTCGATGCCCCGGCCCTGCGCTGGCATGGCCATGCCTACCTCGACAGCAACGAAGGCGACGAACCCATCGACCGCCCCTTCAAGGCCTGGGACTGGGCCCGCGCCACGCTGGCCGACGGCAGCACCGCCGTCATCTACGACCTGCAGCCACGTGCCGGCGCGGGCCGTGTCATCGCCGAACGTTTTGCGCCCGACGGCAGCGCCACTACCTTCGAGCCGCCACCGCGCCACCCGCTGCCGCGCACGGCCTGGGGCCTGTCGCGCAGCATGCGCAGCGCAGCCCCGGCGGCGCTGGCGCAGAGCCTGGAAGACACGCCCTTCTACGCGCGCGCCACGGTGCGGGCCGGCCTGCTGGGTGAGACCACCACCGCCATCCACGAGACGCTGGACCTGCCGCGCGTGGCCTCGCTGCCGGTGCGCCTGATGCTGCCTTTTCGCATGCCGCGGCGCGGCTGAAGCGCGCGCGGTTTGCGCCAGCGCAGACCGCCGTGGCCGCCGCAAAGGCACAGTGGGGTCATCCCTACACGCCGGAGTGTTTGCCATGCCCAGGTTCCGCCATGCCCTAGCCGCCGCCCTCATCGGTGGCCTGCTCGCCGCGCCGGTTGTGTTCGCGTCGGAGCAGATCTCGGTCAAGGCCACCTGCGCCGCGTGCCACACCGCCACCAAGAAGCTGGTCGGCCCGAGCTGGCACGACGTGGCCGTGAAGTACAAGGGCAAGGCCGACGCGCCCAAGCTGCTGGCCGAGCGTGTGCGCAAGGGCGGCAAGGACGTGTGGGGCCCGGTGCCGATGCTGCCGCTGGGGCCCGACCGCATCAGCGACGCCGACCTCAAGACCGTGATCGCCTGGATCCTGAAGACGCCTTGAGAAGCGCTGCACGGCCGCAGGCGTCGGCGGTGCACCACACCCTGGGGTAGGACCTGAGAGCGGGCGCCGCGTCGCCGCACGTCGCCCACATGGCCACCGTGGCGCGCTGCGACATGCGGTGACAGGGCAGGCCAACGCGTCGCGCCCGGTCGCAGAGCCGTGACGCATGCGCGCAGCGTGGCGCGTGTGAATCCGTAGATTGGCTGCACACACCAATCAGGAGTTCACACCATGCTGGCCACCCCCCCTCTCCGCACCGCACTGGCCCTTGCCGTCGGCGCAGCCCTGCTCTCGCAGGCCGCGGCGCAGGACGTGCAACGTGTCGAGATCACCGGCTCCAACATCCGCCGCGTGCAGTCCGAGACCGCATCGCCGGTGCAGACGCTCACGCGCGAGGAGATCGCGCGTTCGGGCAAGGCCAGCGTGGCCGAGCTGCTCCAGACGCTGTCGGTCGACAACCAGGGCTCGGTGCCCACCACCTTCGGCGGCGGCTTCGCCTCGGGCGCCTCGGGCATCTCGCTGCGCGGCCTGGGCGCGGCGTCGACGCTGGTGCTGCTGAACGGCCGGCGCATCGCGCCCTATGGCCTGGCCGACGACGGCCAGAAGGTCTTCGCCGACCTCAACATCATTCCGCTCGAAGCGGTGGACCGGGTCGAGATCCTGAAGGACGGCGGCTCGGCGATCTACGGCTCGGACGCCATCGCCGGTGTCGTCAACGTGATCCTGCGGCGCGACTTCAACGGCCTCGTCGGCAAGGCCAGCGCCGGCCAGTCCGGCTACAACGACGGCCGCACCGGCAGCGTCGCGCTCACCGGCGGCTTCGGCAACCTGCAGGACGGCTTCAACATGCTGGTGAACCTGGAGGCCACCACGCGCAACGCGGTGTGGGCCAGGGACCGCACCGACCGCGGCGCCGTGGGCCGCGCCGACCTGCGCGACCTGGGCTTTTCGGCCCAGGAGGGGCTGGGCGGCACCGGCGCGATCACCGGCAACAACGCCGCCGGCAGCTCGATCAACGGCAACGTGCGCAACCCGACCACGCTCGACTACTACAGCCGCGGCAACCCGGCCGGCGTGGGCTTCACGCGCTTCTTCCCCGGTGCGGCCTGCAGCAACTTCACGAGCCACCCGCAGGGCGACCCGGGCGGCGGCTGCCTGATCGACGCGCCGCAGATCTACAACCAGATCCAGCCGCCGCAGGACACGGTGAACCTGTTCACGCGCGCCACGCTGGCGCTGTCGCCCAACACGCAGCTGTACGGCGAACTGAACGCCTACCACGGCAAGAGCAAGGCCGAGACCACGCCGTCCACCGTCAGCGGTTCGGTGGGCTACCCCGGCGGACCGGTGAACAACGCCGGCGTCTCGCTCGGTGCCGACCACCCCGACAACCCCTACTTCGGCACCGCCGCGCGCCTGCGCTACCTGGCCGCCGACGTCGGCCCGCGCATCAACAACGTGACCTCGGACTTCACGCGCGCGCTGGTGGGCGTGAAGACCAGCGTGGCCGACTGGGACCTGGACAGCGGCCTGCTGTTCTCGCAGAGCAAGAGCAAGAGCCGCCGCACCGGCCAGATCCAGCGCGACGTGGCCTTCGCGCTGCTGAACCCGACACCCGCCAACGTGGCCGCGGCCACGGCCGGGAGCGCGGCCTACGCGGCGCTGCCGGCCGGCAGCGTGTGGCGCATCGGCGAGAACGCGAACCTGAATTCGGCCGCGCTGTACGCGGCGCTGTCGCCCGAGATCGGCAGCGAAGCCGAATCGAAGACCACGCAGTTCGACGTGCGCGCCTCGCGCGACCTCATGCAGATGGAGGCCGGCATGCTGGCGCTGGCCCTCGGCGCCGAGGTGCGGCGCGAGTCGATCCGGCTCGACCCGGTGACCGGCACCGAACGCGGCAACATTATCGGCCTGGGCTACTCGGCCTACGACGGCTCGCGCACGCTGCAGGCGGCCTACGCCGAACTGCTGGTGCCGCTCACGAAGACCTTCGAAGCCAATCTGGCCGCGCGCGTGGACCATTACTCCGATGTCGGCAACTCCAGCACGCCCAAGCTGGGCCTGAAGTGGACGCCGATGAAGGAACTGGCGCTGCGGGCCAGCTTCTCGAAGGGCTTCCGCGCCCCGAGCCCGGCCGAAAACGGCCGCGGCGGCCTGGCCGCGTTCACCACCGCCGCCGACCCGGTGCGCTGCGCCCTGGGCGTGGCCGCGGCCTGCAACCCCGCTGCGGTGGCGGTGATCACCTCACCCAATCCCGACCTGACGCCGGAGAAGTCGACCACGATGACCGCCGGCCTGGTGTTCGACCCCAGCGCCAACACCAGCGTCGCTTTCGACCTGTGGAAGGTCAAGCGCAAGGACGAGATCAACCAGACCACCACCGCCGAGGCCATCGCCGCCGGCCGCGTGGTGCGCGACCCCGGCAGCGCCACCACCATCCCCGGCGACCCGGGCGCCATCGTGGCGGTGCTGGCCAACTACGTGAACTCGGCGCAGAGCGAGGTGAAGGGCTTCGACGTCGACGCGCGCCAGAGCTTCCCGATGGGCAGCGCCGGCAAGCTGGGGCTCGACATCAAGTGGACGCACATGAGCAGCTTCAAGCGCACTGAACGCGACGGCACCAGCCTCGACTTCGCCGGCACGCACGGCAACTGCGACGTCACCAACTGCATCGGCACACCCGCCGACCGCGTGAACCTGGGCGTGAGCTGGGAGCTCGGCGGCCTGCGCGTGGCGGCGCTGGCCAACTACCGCGCGGCGATGAAGAACCGGCTGTCCAAGGACGACCCCGACTGCGCCTCGCACTACGCCGACGGCACCGATGCGCCCAGCGGCTGCAAGATCAAGGCCTTCACCACGGTGGACCTGACGGCGCGCTGGAAACTCAACTCCAACCTGGAGCTGTTCGGCAGCGTGCAGAACCTGTTCGACGCCAAGGCGCCGCTGGACCCGCTGACCTACGGCGCCGTCAGCTACAACCCGCTGGACTTCAGCGGCGCGATCGGCCGCTTCTTCAACGCCGGGGTGCGTTACCGCTTCTTCTGAGCCGGGGCCGCGAAGGCCTCGCGCCGCACGCCCGTGTGCCGGTGCAGCGCGCCACCCAGGTGGCGCGCCAGCTCGGCGATGCGGCCGCGCTGCGGCGGCGTCACCCGCTCGTGCGAGACCATGAAGACGAACACCGAGGGCAGCTGACGCTGCAGCCAGCGCAGCGTGGCGGCCAGCGCCTCGGGCGGCACGCCTTCGTCGCTGTCGGCCGTCGCATCGGACAGCGCCACGTCGTCCAGGAACAGCAGGCACCACAGGTGGGCCGGGCCCAGTGCGCACAGGTGCGTCTCGGCGTCCTGCAGATGGTGCTTCAGGGCCTGGCCGCGCAATTCACGGCCGGGCACGCGCAGGCCGCCGGGCAGGCCCAGGGCCGGCCGCACCAGGCCTTCTGGCGCGCCCAGCCACAGGCACTGGCCGGGGTCGACGCCGGCTGGCGGCCTGATCGGGAACAGGGCACCGTGCAGGTCGGCCCGCCGCGGCGACAGGCGCAGGCCCAGCGGTGCGCCCAGCGCCATCAAGGCGGTGGGCCCGCAGGCCATCAGGTGGGCCAGCACGTGCAGCGGCAGCACCAGGTCGCGGCACAGCACCAGCGGCGTCCAATTCTCGTCGTGGCAGATGCGCACGGCCTGCAGCACCGCGGCCGGGTCGGGCCCGATGGGCGTGATGCCACGTGCCGCGCTCCATTCCTTGAAGCCGTGCTGCAGCAGTGCCGTGCCGCGTGTGGGCACGGTGGCGTCCAGGCCCTCGCCGTTGGCCCACACGATCTGCAGCAGCCGGTGCTCCAGGTCGTCGCTGGGCGCACGGCCCGGTTCGGGCGCCGCGTGGCCGGCGCCGCCGCCGAGGATCATGTCGAGCGTGAGCATGGGCTTCATCGTGCGGTCTCCTGCCGGGCCTGGGCACCGCGCGCATCGTGGGTAGCGGCGGCGGGCTCAACAAGGGCCATTGCGCGCGGCGGCGGCAGGCCAATTTGTGCCGCGGGTGCGGCGTGGTCAGAATGCGGCGCACAGACTCAGGCACGGAGGCCGCCGGGTGGAATCGGCCGTGATCGACAGGTTCATCGAGACGCATCGCGCCGGCCTCGACGCGGCATCGACACGCCGCAGCGCGGTCTACCGCCAGCTGCTCGATGCCATCCGCGGCGGCAGCCTGCCGCCCGGCAGCCGCCTGCCTTCCGCGCGCCGCCTGGCCACGGCCTGGGTGGTGCCGCGGGGCGCGGTCGACGAGGCCTACGCGCAGCTGCAGGCCGAAGGCCTGGTGGAGCGCCGCGTCGGCAACGGCAGCTTCGTCGCGCAGCGCGTGCGGCCCGCGCCGGCCGTGGCCGCGGCGGAGGCCGACGCGACCACACGCGCCGTGCTCGAGCGCCTGGCGTCCTGGTCGGCCGAGTCGCGTGTCTTCGCCACGCCGGCGCGGGGCCCGAAGCGGCTGAGCCCCGGCATGCCCGACACCGCGAGCTTCCCGCTTGTCGCCTGGCGGCGCGAGCTGGCTCGGGTGCTCGGCGACGAACACCGCGCCTGCCTCAGCTACGGCGTGCCTTCGGGCGTGCCCGAGCTGCGCCTGGCGGTGGCGCGCCATCTGTCGCTCACACGTTCGATCCAGTGCCGGCCCGAGCAGGTGCTGATCGTCGGCAGCCCGCGTCAGGGCCTTGAGCTGATCGCGCGTGTGTTGCTGGCACCCGGCGAAAGCGTGGTGGTGGAAGACCCGGGCCCGTTGTCGATGACGCGCCGTTTCAGCCTGCAACACCTGGACGTGGTGGGCGTGGCGCCCGACGCCGAGGGTTTCGAGGTCGCCGCCGCACGCCGCCTGGCGCCGCATGCCGCGGCAGCGATGCTGATGCCCCTGCACCAGTGGCCCACCGGCCTGCGCACGTCGCCAAAGCGCCGTGCCGAGCTGCTGGACTGGTCGGCCGGGCAAGACGCGTGGCTGGTCGAGCTGGACTCGCTGGGCGAGATCGTGCACGACGGCGCCGCCCCGCCGGCGCTGTTCAGTGAAGACCGCGGCGGCCGCGTGATCTTCCTCGGCAACTTCCTCTCGCTGACCTTCCCCGCCATCCGCATCGCCTACCTGGTGCTGCCCGAGCCGCTGGTCGACGTCTTCGTGGCCCTGCGCGGCCTGATGGGCGAACACAACCCGGTGGCCATGCAGATGGCCCTGGCCGGTTTCATCGAACACGGCCACCTGGACGCGCACGTGCGCCATGTGCGCCGGCTCTACCGCGCGCGACGCGACGCGCTGGTGCAGGCCGCACACGACCACCTGCCCGACGGTGCCCGGCTGGGCCCGGTGAGCGGCGGCGTGCATGCCTGCCTGCACCTGCACGGGCGCTGGCAAGACCGCGCGCTGGCCGCACGCCTGAACGCCTGCGGCCTGGCGGTGCAGCCGCTGAGCGGCCATGTCTGGCAGGGCACGGGCCTGAACGGCCTGCTGCTGGGTTACGGCGCCGACGACGAGGCCACCATCAACACCGCCGTGCGCGAGATCGGCGCGGCCCTGCGCGCGGCCTGAACGCCGGTCGCAGGAAACCGCGCTTCAACCCGCGCATCCCGCAGTTCGTCGTCGAGTGCCCGGCGCGTGCGCCGCGGGGCCCACACTGCCGGCGGATGCACCAGGGGACCTGATCGTGAAGTCTGCGGCAGGCGTTTTCATCCAGCCCATCCACGACGCGGCCAGCGCGGGCCTGCCGCAGTGGGCGCGCATCGCCCATGCCGTGCGCCATGCCGCGGCCAGCGGCGCGGTGCAGGGCGGCCAGCGGCTGCCGTCGGCGCGCCAGCTGGCGCTGGACTGGCAAGTGTCGCGCGGCGCGGTGGAAGATGCCTTCGCCGAGCTGCAGCTCGAAGGCCTGATCGAACGCCGCGTGGGCGACGGCACCTACCTGCGCGGTGCCATCGCTGCCGCGGCCGCCGCCGCGCCGCAGCGCCAGGCCGCGCCCGAAGCGCGGCGCATCCTGCGCCACAGCCAGCTGCTGGGCAACCCGAGTTCGCAGCTCGACTCGGCGCGGCGCATGCAGTTCGTGCCGCCCATGCACCCGCGCCGCACCGACCTCGATCACTTCCCGCTCGACACCTGGCGCCGCCTGATGCTGCAGGCGCACGAGGCGCCGCAGCGCCACCTGCTCGACGGCGCGCCCTGCGGCGGCCTGCCGGCGCTGCGCGAGGCCATCACGCGCCACCTGGCCGTGCACCGCGGGCTGAACGTCGCCCCTGAACAGGTGCTGGTGATCAACGGCCCGGGCGAAGGCATGCAGCTGGTGGGCCGGCTGCTGCTGCAACCGGGTGACACGCTGTGGATGGAGAACCCGAGCCACGCCTCGCTGCCCTGGCTGATGGCTTCGATGGGGCTGCGCGTGCTGGGCCTGCCGCTGGATGCGCAGGGCCTGGACGTCGAGGCCGGCCTGCGCCAGGCGCCGCAGGCCCGCGCCTGCTACCTGCACCCGCTGACGCAGTACCCGCTGGGCCAGCGCACCAGCGCCGCACGCGGCGCCGAACTGCTGGCCTGGGCCGCGCGCAGCGGGGCCTGGATCGTCGAAGCCAACATGAACGACGAGATGGTGCCGCCGGCCCAGCAGCCGCCCACGCTGTTCTCACGCGACGGCCACGGCCGCACGCTGCTGCTGGGCACCTTCGAGGGCGTGGCCTTCCCGTCCTTGCGTGTGGGTTACCTGGTGCTGCCGCCGGCGCTGGCGGCGGGTTTCATCGATGTGGCCCAGCTCTACGGTGAACACGTGCCGGCGCCGGTGCAATGGGCGCTGGCCGAGTTCATCGACCGCGGCCACATGACGGCCCACCTGCAGGCCCAGCGCCAGCGCTGCGCACGCAAGCGCGAGCTGGTGCGCCGGGTGCTGCTGCCCGCACTGCCGGCCGCGGTGCGCGCCGGGCCCATGGACACCGGCCTGCACCTGTGCCTGCACCTGCCACTGCATTTGAAAGACAGCACCATCGCCGAACGGCTGCGCCAGCACCAGGTCTACGTGGAGTCGCTGTCGGCACTGGCCTGGCAGCCGAGCACGCTGAACGGCATCGTGCTGGGCTACGGCGGGCTGGCCGACGCGGCGCTCGAACAGGGCCTGCACGCACTGGCCCCCACGCTGAACGAGGCGGCCGCCTACCAGCCGACGGGGCAGAACACGTAACCGTGATTGCGCACGGTGCGGATGCGCTGCATCACGCCCTCGTCGTCACCCAGCTTGGCGCGGATGCGGTAGACGCGGCTGTCGATCGAACGGTCCATCGGATGGTCGTCCAGGCCGCGCACACAACGCAGCAGCTCGCGCCGTGACAGCGCCTGTCCGGCATGGCTGGCCAGCAGCCACAGCACTTCGAATTCGCCTTCGGTGAGTGGCACCACGCGCCCGGCCAGGCGCACCTGGCGCTGCAGCAGCAGCAGTTCGAGCCGGCCGAAGCGCAGCTCGCGCGCCGGCTCGCTGTCGCGCTGCACCGCGGCGCGGCGCCACAGCGCGCGCAGGCGCGCCGCCACCACCGGCGCGGCCAGACCGGTGTCGATGGCGTCGTCGGCGCCCATCTCCAGGCCCAGCACCTGGTCCAGGTCACGCAGCTCGTGCACCGCCAGCAGCAGCGGTGTCTGCGGCGACTGCGCCCGCAGGTTGCGCAAGCGGCCCAGCTGTTCGGCCAGCCGGCCCGAAGAGACGTGCAGCACCAGCGCATCGGCCAGCGCGGGCGCGCGGTCGTCCACGGCCAGCACCTGGGTCTGCAGGCCTTCGGCGGCCAGCGCGTGGCCCCACTCGTGGCCGGCACGCACGTCGTCGCAGCGCACACCGACCACGCGCGCACCGGCAGGTGCTGCTGTTTCACTGGTCTGGGAGGTGGCCGTCCGTACAAGCATGGCCCTTGCATGGTGGCTGCGGCGCCAACGCCGCACAAGGGCCATTCTCGAAGGCGCTGCCGCGCCAATCGGCCGCGGCCTGCTTTAGCGCGCTGCCGGCGCGTCGTTGACGTAGGGCATGGGCAGCCAGCGGTAGGCGCGGCCCTCGGCGCGCAGGCGCCCAACGCCCGGAAAGGCCATGTGCGCCGGCGCCACCAGGTAGCCGCCACGCGCCGCATCGGCAAAGGCACGCAGGCGCTGCGCGCGTGCCGCAGCGGGGTCGACGTCGTAGGCGATGGTGACCGACGGGTCGGGCAGCTGCACCTCGGCCGCATGCATCACGTCGCCCCAGAACATCAAGCGCGTGCCCTGGCTTTCGAGTTGGTAGAAGCTGTGGCCCGGCGTGTGGCCCGGTGCCGGCACCGAGCGCAGGCCGGGGAAGAGCTGCTGCGCACCGTCGAAGCGGTGCACCTGGCCGGCCGCGACATAGGGCGCAAGGGCGGCGCGCGCCTGCTGGAAGAAGGCCTGCTTCGGGCTCGGGGCACGCTGCTCGTTGGCCGGGTCGAGCCAGTAGGCGATCTCGCGCTGGTCCACATGCAGCGTGGCGTTGGGGTACACGCGCTGCTCGCCGCTCGTCAGGCCGCCGGTGTGGTCGGTGTGCACGTGGGTGATGAGCACATCGGTGATCTGCCCGGGCTCGACGCCCGCCGCGCGCAGGCTGGCCGGCAGCTTGTTGAGGCTGGGGCCGAAGAGCGTGCCGGTGCCGGCATCGACCAGGATCAGGCGGTCAGCCGACTTCACGAGGTAGGCATTGACCGAGGTGTCCAGTGGCGTCTGCAGGTGCGCGAGCTTCAGCGCGGCGTCCAGCCTGTGGCGGTGCGGGGTCTGCAGCAGCTGGGTGTCCAGCCCGATGGTGCCGTCGGACAGGGCCAACACCTCCACCGCACCCACCATGAAGCGGTGGTAACCGGGCTGTGCCTGGGTCAGGCGTGGTACCGCGGCATCAGCGGCATCGGCGGCGCGCACCGGCGCTGCAAGCAGGGCCAGTGAACAAGCCAGAACAAGGGTCGACAAGGCAGGATAGAGTTTCATGGCGGTGGGCTCTCGGTGCAGGAAGGCCGCCACTGTGCGTGGCCAGGCCGCGCCGAAACAGCCTCGGCGCGACGATTCACTCTTTCCCGGAAGTTGAGGGTCCGTGCTGGACAACCTGCAGGAACTGGTGACCTTCGAGCGCGTGGTCGGCGCGGGCAGCATGTCGGCCGCGGCGCGCGAGCTCGACCTGTCGCTGGCCGTGGTGAGCAAGCGGGTGGCGGCGCTGGAAGAGCGGCTGGGCGCGCGGCTGCTCCACCGCACCACGCGGCGCCAGTCGCTCACGCCCGAGGGCGAGGTCTTCCACGAGCACTGCGTGCGCATCCTGGCCGAGGTGGCCGGTGCCGAGGCCTCGATGCTCGACCAGCGCGGCACCATGAGCGGGCTGCTCACGCTCACCGCCACGCCGGCCTTCGGGCGCCAGTACCTGGCGCCGCTGGTGGCGCAGTTCCAGGCCGAACATCCGGCCGTGTGTGTACGCCTGCTGCTCACCGACGAGGTGGTCGACCTGGTGGCGCAGCGGGTGAGCCTGGCCTTCCGCTTCGGCATGCTGGCTGACAGCAGCATGAAGGCGCGCCGCGTGGCACCCAACTTCCGCGTGTTGTGCGCCGCGCCCGCCTACCTGCAGCGCCACGGCACGCCCACGAAGCTGGAAGATTTGGCGCACCACGCCTGCATCGTGTTCAGCGAGAGCCTGGAAGACCAGTGGGTATTCCGCCACGAAGGCCGCACGGCCACCGTGCGCGTGAAGGGCCGGCTCAGCGTGAACGACGGCGAGGTGGCGCAAGCCCTGGCCGTGGACGGCGCGGGGCTGATCTACAAGTCGGTATGGGAGATCGGCACCCATCTCGAAGCCGGGCGCCTGGTGCCGGTGATGACCGACCACCTGGCGCCGAGCAAGCCGCTGCAGTTCGTGTTCCCCGGCGGGCGCCTGCCGCTGCGCGTGCGCCGCTTCATGGACCTGGCGCTGGCCCGCCTGCCGGTGATCGGCCCGCGCCTGGCGTGGCAGTCTGAAGCGGCGCGCTGAGGCCGGGCCCCGGGGGCTGGTCAGCGCGGCTTCTGCACCCAGAACTGGTACATGTGCGAGAAGGTGTCGGATCTCGCCGTCTCGAAGGCGTGCCAGTGGTCCAGGTTGGTTCGGGCCGGATCGTCGGGGAACCGGCTTGTGTAGGCCGCCGCCGTATCCGGGTCGAGCATGAAGCCGATGAAGTTCAGGCCCAGGCGGGCCAGGATGTCCTTCAGCTGCGGCAGTGTGGTGCGGTGTTCCTGCACGTGGAACAGCAGGTCGCGGCAGGCACTGGTGGAATAGAAGTCGCGCGAGGCCAGGAACTGCCCGAACTGCGGCGCCAGTTCGTCAGCCATCAGCATCTGCCGGCAGCGCCGGATGTCGGCGGCCTGCGTGGGCAGGCCCTGTGCGGCCACGCGCTCACGCGCGGCCACCACGGCGCGGCGCCCGAGTTCGCTGTACAGGCCCAGCAGCATCAGGCCGCCGGGGCGCAGCAGGTCCAGCAGCACCTGCCAGCCCGCCAGCGGGTCGGCCAGGTGGTGCAGCACGCCAGCGCACTCGATCAGGTCGAAGCGCCGGTTCAGCCCGCCCAGGCCGAGGATGTCGGCCTGCGCGTACTCGATGTTGGGCAAGCCGATCTCCTCGGTCTTGCGCCGCGCATAACACAGGCTGGCCAGGCTCAGGTCCACCGCCAGCAAGCGGGCGCCCTTGAACTGCTGCGCCACCTGGATCGGATGTTGCCCGGTGCCGCAGCCGGCCACCAGCACGTCCAGCGGCCCGCGCGCGGCGCGCGGCTGCAAGGGCGCGCCCGGGAACTGCAGGCGCAGCAGGCTGTCGATCTCGACGGGCGCGGCGATGCGCGGCAGGCGCATCCAGCGCGGGTAGGGATGGGCTTCGTACTGCGCCTGCACCTGCTGCGAGACCGGGTCGTGAACGGGGGTCAGGCAGGGCATGCCGGCGCGGTAGGCGCGCTCGATGGCGGGCTCGCCGACCTGCTGGGTGTACAGGTCCGCCAGTGGCGCGGGCCAGGCCTGCGCCGCCCAGTGTTCAACGCCGGCCAGTTCCGACAGTGGCGCGTAGGCCGCATGGGCCACCTGCCAGCGCGGCTGCGGCAGCACGCCTTCGGCCAGGCCCTTGCCCAAGCGGGCCTGCAGGCGGGCGAGCTGCTGGGCTTCGTGCTCGCTGCAGGTGTAGACGTACTCGTTGATGAAACACTGGCGCGCGATGGCGGCCTGCAGCCTTTCCACGGCGGGGCTCATGGGGCCCGCCGGTGCATCGAGCAAGGCCTGCTCGAGCATGTGGGCGCGCGCCAGCGTCAGCAGGCGCTCCAGCGCGATGCTGGCCACGGTGTCGGTTTCCAGCAGGCACAGCAGCAACTCGTCGGCGGCCAGCGCGGCCCACAGGCCGGCCCACAGCCCGGCATCGAGCCGGCCGCGGGCCAGCGCTTCGCGCACGGCGGGCTCGGCCTCGATCAGGCTCGTGGCCGGCGTCAGCAGCTCACCCGGATCGGCCCACAGCTCCTGCAGGGCACGCAGCACCTGGGCCCGCACCTCGGGCAGCGGCGCGTGGAAATGCGCGGTTCTGACGGCCTGCACGAAGCGGGCCCGGGCCTGGGCGCTGTCCGTGCACTTCAGCGCCTCGGCATAGCTGACGAGGGCCGGGCCCAGCTGGCCCTGCTGGCGCAACTCATCGCCCCGCCGCTGCAGCGTGGCCGCAAGCTCGTGATCGATCTGTCCTGTCTTCCACATCGGCCCATGGTGCCGCATCGGGCGCAGCCGCGCCACCGGCGCGGCTGCGGCGGCGCTACACCGGTGCCTGGCGGCGCGCGGCGAAGGCCGCCATCAGGGCCAGGCCGCACAGCGCCAGCGACGCCGGCTCGGGCACCGTGCCACCACCACCGCCGCCACCGCCCGCGGTGGTGAAGCGCAGGTTGTCGGCGTTGAACTCTTCCTGGCCGGTGAAGGGCGAGTCGAAGCGCACCGACTTGATCGCGGTGCTGGCCACCAGGCCGAAGAAGCCGGCGAAGGTGCCGCCGGCCGGGTTGCCGATGAAGGCCTGCGCGATGGAACTGCCGTCGACGAAGTCGATGGCCAGCAGCAGGCCGTCACCCGCGCCGCCAGGGCCGAAGTCGAAGTCGGCGCCGAAGGCCGCCGTGGCGCCGAAATTCCACAGCGGGTTGGCGGCGTCGTTGAACTGGGTCAGCGCCAGGCCGTTGAACACGCCGCCGCCGACGGAGCCGCCCTGGGCGGTGGAGAAACCGGCCTGCAGCGCGGCGTCGGCGAAGTCTTCCACCACCACCGTGCCGGTGGCCGCCGCCGTCCAGGACGCCAGCGTGTTGTAGACCGTGACCGTGCCCGCTTGCGCGTGGCCGGCCACCCCCGCGAGCGCGGCGGCGGCCACCGCCGCTGCCAACCTCACAACACCAGACTTGGACATGGATCACTCCCTTGAGACGTTTGAGAAGAGGCCAGAAAAGGCAACGGTTGGTGGCCTCTGAGCCAACGCCCTGTTTGTAGTTTTGTGGGCGTCAGCCGTCCGTTATCGCCGCGCCCGGGGGCCGGCGCGAGCTAGGGGGTGAGGGCCTTGCGCGGCCTCAGGTGCCGCAGAAGGTCTGGTAGCCCGCCGTCGCTTCGGCAGGCGCCGGCGTGGCGTAGAGCGCCCGTTCCGGCGCTTCGCTGTAAGGCTCGCGCAGCGCGGCCAGCAGGCGTTCGAAGGGCGCCAGGTCGTCGTCGTTCATCGCGGCGGCCAGGGCCTCTTCGACGTGGTGGTTGCGCGGAATGATCCACGGGCTGGCGCGGCGCATGTGCAGCGCCCGCCCGGCGTGGCCCGGGCCGCCGGCGGCGTGGTCACGCTCGCAGCGCTCGCGCCAGCGCGCCAGCCAGGCCTCGGGGGCCGCACGCTCGATGAACAGGTCGCGCAGCGGCGCCTCGTGGCCTTCGGCGGCCGCGGCCAGGTGGCGCCAGCCGAGCGTGAAATCGACCGCGTTCGTATGCAGCAGCGCCAGCCAGTCGGCGGCGAGCGCGGCGTCGGCGGCATCGTCGGCCGCGCCCGCGGCCAGCAGCCCGAGCTTGGCGCGCTGGCCCTGCAGCAGCGCCGCGGCATACCAGCCGGGGAAGGCGTCGATCACCTCGGTGACCTGCGCCACGGCCTGCTGCGCGGCGGCTTCGTCGTCGGCGTCGGCCATCAGCGGCAGCAGGGTTTCGGCCAGGCGCGCCAGGTTCCAGCGCGCGATGTGGGGCTGGTTGCCGTAGGCGTAGCGGCCACCGTGGTCGATGCTGCTGAACACGGTGTTCGGGTCGTAGGCCTCCATGAAGGCGCAGGGGCCGTAGTCGATGGTCTCGCCGCTGATGGTCATGTTGTCGGTGTTCATCACGCCGTGGATGAAACCCACGTTCATCCACATCGCGATCAGCTTCGCCTGGCGCTGCGCCACCGCGCGCAGCAGGGCCAGGTGGCGGCCGGGTGTGCCCATGAGCGTGGGATCGTGGCGCGCGATGCTGTAGTCGGCCAGCCGGCGCAGCGCGTCCTGATCACCCTGCACCAGCGCGTACTGGAAGGTGCCCACGCGCAGGTGGCTGGCCGCCACGCGCGTGAGCACGGCGCCGGGCAGCGGCAGTTCGCGCCGCACGGTCTCGCCGGTGGCGGCCACGGCCAGTGCGCGCGTGGTGGGGATGCCCAGCGCAAACATGGCCTCGCCGATCAGCACCTCGCGCAGCATCGGGCCCACCGCGGCCTTGCCGTCGCCGCCGCGCGAAAACGGCGTGCGGCCCGAGCCCTTGAAGGCGATGTCGCGGCGCTGGCCGGCGCGGTCCATCACTTCGCCCAGCAGCAGCGCGCGACCGTCGCCGAGCTGCGGCGAAAAGCCGCCGAACTGGTGGCCGGCGTAGGCCTGCGCGATGGGCTCGGCGTCCGGCGGCAGGCTGTTGCCGGCGAACAGCGCCGCACCTTCGGCGCCGCCCAGCGCCGCGGCGTCCAGCCCCAGTTCGTCCACCAGCGGCGTGTTCAGGTAGAGCAGCCGCGGCGCGGGCACCGTGGCGGGTTTCCAGGCCACATGGAAACCGGACAGCTCGCGGGCGTAGGTGTTGTCGAAGCCGAAGGGGTTCATGGCCGGAGTGTGCCGGAGCCGGCTGGCCCTGCCGCTACGATGGCCGCGTGGATCCCGCACGCGAGCCTTTCGAGCTGGGCGACTGGCTGGTCGACGCGCCCGGCAACCGCCTGCGGCGCGGCGACGAGCTGCGGCCGCTGCGCCACAAGGCGATGGCGCTGCTGGTGCTGCTGGCCAGCCGGCCGGGCGAGACCGTCACGCGCGACGAGATCGTGAACGCCGTGTGGGACGGCAATCAGTTCGTCGCCCCCAAGGCCATCAACACCGCCATCTGGGCCATCCGCCAGGCCCTGGGCGACGACCCCGAAACGCCGCGCTACCTGGAGACCATCGCCAAGAAGGGCTACCGGCTGATCGCGCCGGTGAAGGCCCTCACGCCGGGCGCGGCGGCGCTGCCGCCATTGCCGCCACCCGCGCCGCCGCGGCGCGGGCCGTGGCTGCTGCTGGCCGCTGCGGTGCTGCTGCTGGCTGTCGCCGCGTTGTGGCGGCCGTGGCACCGTGTGCCGCCGGCGAACAGCGCGGCCGCCCTGCCCGTGGCCACCCCGCTGACGCAGAACCCTGGCCTCGAATACCTGGGCCAGGTGTCGCCCGACGGCCGCCTGCTGGCCTTCGCCTGGTGGCAGGGCCAGGGTGCCGGCCAGCTCTACCTGCGCGCGGCCGATGACCTGGCCGCCACGCCCACGCTGCTCAGCGGCGACAGCGGCGAGGTGCAGGGCCTGGCCTGGTCGCCGGATGGCCAGGCCATCGCCTTCACCGCCGTTCAACAGGGGCGCTGCACGCTGTGGCTGGTGCGGCTGCAAGACCGGAACCGGCGCGAACTGGCGCGCTGCGCGGCGCTCTTCACACCCACCGTCGACTGGTCGCCCGACGGCCGCTGGATCGCCTACACCGCCCAGGCCGATGGCGCCGGCGGCCTGTTCCTGGTGGCGCCCGACGGCAGTGGCCTGCGCCGGCTGACCACCGCACCGCCCGCGGCCATGGGCGACCACCAGCCCGCCTGGTCACCCGACGGCAAGCGCCTGGCCTTTGCGCGCCAGGACCCCGCCGACGGCACGCGCGATCTCTACGAAACCACGCTGGACGGCCCGGTGCAGCGCCTGTCGACGCTGCGCCTCTACGCCCTGCACGGCCTGACCTTCGACGCCGGCGGCCAGGACATCGTCTTTTCCACCACCCGGCAGGACACCCGCGTGTTGCTGCGCTGGCAGCGCGCCACGGGCACCGCAATGCCGCTGGGCCTGGAAGGCAGCGCGCCGGCGCGGGGTGCCGACGGGCGGCTGGTCTATGCGCTGCTGCGCTCGCACGTCAGCATCGCCCGCGTGGCCCTGGGTGGCGGCGCGCCGCAGCGGCTGATCACCTCGGTGGCCAGCGACCGCAGCGCCGACCTTGACCCCGCCCGGGCGCGCACCGTGTTCGTCTCGCGCCGCTCGGGCCAGCCCGAACTCTGGCTGGCCGACGTGCGTGGGCAGCAGCCGACGGCGCTGACGCAGCTGAACGGGCAGGTGTCCTCACCCGCCTGGTCACCCAGCGGCGCGCAGATCGCCTTCCTGGGCAGCTGCGGCCCCGGCAAGCGCTACGGCCTGTGCGTGGTGGACGCCGCCGCCGGGCAGGCCCCACGCCCGCTGGCCGCCGATGCCGCCCACTACGGCCGGCCCGCCTGGCACCCGACGGCACCCGAGGTGTGGGTCAGCAGCGACCGCGGCGGCCGCTGGCAGCTGTGGCGCTTTGCCACCGACGGCAGCGGCGGTGCCGAGGTGGTGGCCACCGAAGCGCCGGCCGGCCGCGCGCTGCAGTGGGTGGCCGATGGCAGCGCACTGCTGTACCAGCCGATGTTCAGCAGCCAGCTGCGCTGGCGGCCCGCGGCGGGTGGCGCCGAACGCACGTTGCGCGTCACCGGCGAGGGCGAGACCCTGGTCGACTGGCGGCTCGGCGCGGCCGGCGTGGTGGCCCTGGCACGTGGCAAGGCCGAGCGCTTCCTGCACATCGACCCCGTCAGCGGCCGCCGCCTGGACGTTCTGAGCGAACACACCCTGGGCACCTTCCCCGAGTTCGCCACCTTCACGTTGGCCGCCGACGGCACGGCCCTGGTCGACCTCGCCAACACCGCGGTGGCCGATCTGATGCAGGCGCGCTGAAACCCGAGGCGCTTGCAAGTCCCTGTCAGCGCAGCACAAATAACTATTGGATGTGCTTTGGATGGCGCCGCGGCCGGTGCCGTCTTGCGGCCCGCGGCGGCCCCGGGGCCTACTGCGCCGGCGCTGCGGCAGAGGCACACACCGTGCCCGGCAGACGCGCCGGGAGCCTTCATGTTCAAACGCCTTGCCACCCATGGCCGCCTGATCACCGAATCGGTGGCGCCCTATCGCTACCAGTCGGCCGACTGAGCACGGAGCGGAAACCGGATGTCAAGCTCATCGATGAAGCGGGTGTGGGCCGCGCTGATGGCCGCCCTGGCCTGCGTCGCCTGCGGCTCGCCGGCCGGCGAGCCCTGGGTTGGCACGCCCCCATCCACCGAGCGCCCCGCCGACGTGACCGTGCTGATGATGGGCAACAGCCACACCGCCTACAACAACCTGCCGCAGCAGCTGGACACGATGCTGCTGGCCGGGCTGGCCGGCAAGGCGGTGGCCACGGCGGAGGCACCGGGCTGGATGTTCCTGGACCAGCGCCTGGCAGACACGCCTTCGATGCGGCTGCTGGCCAGCCGGCGCTGGAGCGTGGTGGTGCTGCAGGCGCAGAAATACAGCAGCTCGGGCCAGTTCAGCTACTCCACGAGCGAGGCCGAAGAGCTGATCCGCCGCGCGCGCGCCGCCGGCGCGCTGCCGGTGCTGTTTCCGGAGTGGCCGCGCAGCGGTGTGGCCGAGACGCAGCGCATCTACGACCTGCACGCCAGCATCGCCCGCGCCGAACCCGCCTGCGTGGCGCCGGTGGGCCAGGCCTGGGACCTGGCGGCGCAGCGCCACCCCGGCCTGGTGCTGCACGCCGCCGACGGCAACCACGCGGCGCCCGCCGGCTCGTACCTGGCCGCGCTGATGCTCTACACCACCATCACCGGCGCGTCGCCGCTGGCCCTGCCCGACCAGGACAACGGCGTGCCCGCCGCGGTGCAGGCGCAGCTGCGGCAGGTGGCCGCCGACACCGCGCAAAGCACCTCGCCACGCCAGCACTGCCCGGCCGACGCGCCCCTGACCGCGGCCGACTTCAACAGCACCCTGGAACGCCTGTGGCAGCAGAACCCGCGCCACCACGGCGCAGCCTACGTGGCCGCGCGCCGTGCAGCACGCAGTGGCAACGAGGCCCTGGCGCTGCGCTGGCTCGACCGCCTGCTGCAAGCCGGGCTGGGCGACGCGCTGGACCCCGACGACTTCGCCGCCATCGCCAGCTCACCCGCCTACCGGCAGCGCGCCGCGGCTTTCGCCGCTGCGGCGCCGGCCGTGGGCGCGCCGCAGCGCGTGCTGGACACCACCTGCGCCGACCTGCTGCCCGAAGGCACGGCATGGGATCCGAAACGGCGCCGGCTGCTGCTGTCCAGCGGACGCCAGCGCACGGTGTTCACGCTCGATGCCGAAGGCGACTGCCGCCCGCTCGTGCCCAGCGCCGACGGTGGCCTGCTGGCCGTGCTGGGCATGGGCGTGGACGCCGGCAGCGACACGCTGTGGGTGGCCAGCGCCGCCGCCCCGTTCATGCAGGCGGCCCAGCCCGCCGAAGCGGGCACGACGCTGCTGGCGCGCATCGATCTGCAGCAGGGCCGAACCGTGCAGACCTGGCGCCTGCCCGGCCCCGGCCTGCTGAACGACCTGGCGCTGGCGCCCGATGGTTCGGTCTACGTCACCGAGTCGCAGGGTGGCACGGTCTACCGGCTGGCACCGGCGCAGCGCGCGCTGGTACCCATCTTCCCGGCCGGTACCTTCGAAGGACCTAACGGCATCGTGGCACTGAATGCCGATACGCTGGTGGTGGCCGACTTCCACGGCCTGTGGCTGGTGGATGGCGCCGCAGGCGGCCAGCCCACGCGGCGCCGGCTGCAGGGCGCCGATGGGCAGTACCTGGGCGGCTTCGACGGGCTGGCGCTGGCCGGCTCGCAGCTGGTGGGCATCCAGAACCTGGTGGGGCTGTCGCGCGTGTGGTGGTTGCAGGTCGATGCGGCCGGCGCCCGCGTGCAGGCCCGCCTGCTGCTGCGTGGCCATGCCGACCTGCGCAACCCCACCACCGGTGCCGTGGCCGACGGCTTCTTCCACTTCATCGCCGACCCCAACCTGCAGATGCTGCAGCCCGACGGCAGCCTGTCGCCGGTGCCGCCGCCGCGCCTGGGGCACCGCCTGCTGTCGCTGCGCCTGCCGAACGGGCCACCTTAGGGCGCAGGAGCAAGGGCCCTGGTGTCGATGAAGGATTGAGAGTTTCGAGCTGCCCGTGCCCCGGATCGGGGCGGGTGCAACCGACGGGCCATCGCGCCAGACTTGCTGCAACGAAGACCAGCCCCATCGCCGAACCGGAACGTTGCGCAAGGTGGCAGTTGCTGGCGACTGGCTCAGTTGCCACAGACCCGTGGTTCATAGGTGTCGGGGATCGGCCAGTTCCCGTCCTTCGTGGTGGTCGGCACACTGGGATTGCACAGTGATCCCGAAATCCAGAGGCCATCGCCCGGATACACCTGCGCCGACAGAACACCGCGCACGAGCCTGCCAGAACGCTGGCGGCATCACGCACGGGGAACTGCCGGCACCCACGCCGACGATGTCGGCGCGAGCCTTGTCTGCGGGCTCCTTACCAGGAGCGTTCCAAGATGAGGCCGATGATGGGAAGTGCTTCGCCCTTGTCTGCGACGATGACGCCCCGTCGCGGATCGAATTCCCGCGCACCGCCACTGGGGCCGCCATAGACGTTGATCACGTCCAGGAACCCGACCAGGTCCACCGGTCCGAGATTGCGTCGGTAGTCGATCCGGATATTGAGCGAGTGCAGGTTCTCAAGCCGAAGCGCGTTCCGTCGCGTCAGCTCTTTCGAGTAGCGCGGCGGCTGTCCTGGTCCCAGCACGTCGCTATGGATGATGAAGTCGTCCGTGGGTCGGCCGCTGGCCCATTTCCAGCGCGCACCCAGTTTCCAGCGTTCATTGATCTGCCAGTTGCCGCCGATGGAGAAGAAGTGCTTGCGGTTGAAATCGGCGTCGTAGTCGCCGAGTCCATCGTTGTCATTGATGCGCGCCTTGTTGTAGGCGTAGACGGCATTCCCGGACCAGCCGCCCGCAAAGCGCCGTGAAAGAACGACATCCAGCCCGCGATTCGTGCCTGTCCCGTCGTTGGTGACCTGGCCACTGGTGCGTTCCGGCTCGACGACGAGACGACCCAGCCGCTGAAAGTACGGCTCGACGAGCAGCGACCAGTTCCGGCCGAAGTGCTGCTCGAAGCCCACACTCACGTGTGTGACTCGCTCATTCCGGATATCGAAGTTCTCCGGGCTGGCGGCGCGGACCAGAAATCGCGGCGACTGATGGAACACGCCCGCTGTTGCCGACACTCGCAGGCCCGATTCAAGGCGCCAATTCGCCGCAAGCCGCGGAGAAACGAGCGATTCGTCCGAGAAGCCATCGCGATCGTAACGAAGCCCTGTTCTCAGATCCCAGTGAGCGAACTTGAACACCTGCTCGCCGTATGCGGCGTAGCTGGTCTTCCTCGCCTTGTAAACCGAGTTGATGCCATCCGGTGTCAACGTGATGTATTGCTGGCCGGGCGGACGCGGGTCGGTTGTTCGATAGACGAACCGGTCCCAGTCCTCCCTGAGGGCAGTCGAGTAATCAACGTCGGTCCGCCAGACACGCAGCCCGGCCGATACCTGGCCGAAACGGTTGCGGCTCACATAGTCGCTGTGCCAGCCGCTCTCGGATTCATTCTCCTTGACGGTCATCAAGCGTTCGCGCAGCGGAACGTCCGGGGCCGGGGTGCCTATCGGTACGAGGTCCGGATAAGCCTCACCCTCCGCTGAGGTCTTCTTGTTCGCGCGGTGGTAGATCTGATGGGTCCACTTACCTTCCACGCCGACGCGGCGGCGCCAGGTCAGGCCCACCAGGGACAGGTCCTGTTTGGTGTCGATCAGCGACACGTCCTCGAAGTTCGGCGAGGCGAGGACGTTCTTCACATTGCGTGTGTACTTCTCCGGCGCGTAGATGCCGAGGAATTCGATCTTGTTGTCAGCATCAAGCGAACTCACCGTCTTGAGCACGATGTCGGTCAATCTCGGCTGGCCTATGTCCAGTTCCTCGATCATCTCGAAGACGCGGCCGAAATCGAACTGGCGCGCCGTGAAGTACAGGGTCGTGCCACCATGAATGCCGCTGGGCCCTTCATAGCTCAGTTCGAGCCCTGCAATGTCCACCCGCAGACTGCCGCTCGGCGTCGGGCTGCCGCCAGCGACGTCAAGCTTCAGCAAGGAGCCCGAGCGCCCTCCGTACGCGGCGCTCCAACCGCCGGGCGAGAATTCCGCACTCGCAATGGAGTTCGGCGCGAAGATCGAATAGCGACCGCCGCCACCGATGTCGTCCTCCTCGCCGACTGTCTGGTCGAAGTGAACCACCCGATCCAAGGGCAGCCCGTCAACCAGAATCAGGTTGTCCCGGGGGCCACGGCCGCGCACTGAGAAGCTGGCGAATTCGCCGTCGGGTATCAGCCCGGGCAGGCCATCAAGTGCCCGCAGGACATCGCTGCCTGTGCCAGGGGCACTGCGCAGTTCCTCTCGGTTCAGCAAGGAGTTGCTGGCCGATCCATACGGATCGGCAGTCTGCGCGCGGCCCACCACCACGACGCTCTGCACCGCCTCCGAGCGGGCGAGCATTTCGAGGTTCAGCGGAGTCACCTTGCGGTCGACGACACGGACGCTGGGCTCGCTGACCGCCATCAATCCAGGGCCGTCTGCCGTGACCGCATACAGTCCCGCTTCAAGGCCCGTCAAGTCGACCGTTCCGTTGGCCTCGGTGCGACGGGCAATGACCTTGCCGACGCGGTCGGTCACGGTCACCGCCACGCCCTCGAGCGGGCGCTGTGTCTCCTTGCTGGCGACTGAAATGCGCATTCCGCCACCTGCGCTTTGCGCCATCGCAGCAGATGCCGCGCAAAAGACCAGCAGCCCCGCGAAGAGCCGAACGATTCGTTCCATTGAGGTGATACGGTTGTGTGCGTCGAAGGTCGAGACCATGGGTGGCGAGAGGGAGTCGGACGAGTCGCCCGATCCTAGGAAGCCGCCCGTGAACCAAACGTCACACGGCGCGGCGGTTCACCGCGCACCGCGGCTTTACCATCGCGCCCTCGTCGGCGTTGCAGCATCACCATGCGGGTACTTGTGCTCGAAGACAGTCTTGCGCTGGCCGGTGCAGTTTCGGACTATCTGGAGGTGCGCGGCTGCGCGGTCGACCTGGCCTTCCATGGACAGGCGTTTCTCGATCTGGCGAACGTTGCGCGCTTCGATGTCTACGTTCTCGACGTGGCTGTTCCCGGCATCGACGGGCTGGACGTCTGCGAGCGCCTGCGCACACAGATGCGCGACGAAACGCCCGTGATCTTCCTGACCGCGCGCGACACGCTGCAGGACAAGAAGGCAGGATTTGCACGCGGCGCGGACGACTATCTGGTGAAGCCGTTCGAGATGGAAGAACTCTTCCTTCGTCTGCAGGCGCTCGCCGCGAGAGGGCGGCGGCCCCAGATATCGACCCAGGTGTTGGGCGAAGTCATGCTCGACCACGCTGCAGGCATCGTGGTGCGCAACGGCCGGCGCATTCGGCTTCACGAACTGCAGTGGAGGGTCCTCAAGATTCTCGCTGCCCGTTCACCGCTGACCGTGGAGCGTGCCGTCCTCGAAAGGGAACTGTGGGGCGAAGACGTTCCAGACAGCGATGCGCTGCGCACCCACATCTACCGACTGCGCAATGCGCTGACCATCCTCGGCGAGCGCGAGTTGATCGAGACGGTACACGGCAAGGGGTGGCGCTTTGTCGGGTGACATCACCTTCCAGCGGCGCTTGCGCAGGGCGTTCATGCGCTTTGCCGGAGCGACCGCGCTGCTCTATGGCTTGCTGATCTACCTCGTCTCGCTCGGGACCGAAGAGTTGCTGCTGCGCCGCTACCTGGGCGCGATGGTCGAGCACGCGATCGCGCAGATCGAGCGCCCGAGCACGGACGGCACCACGCCGAGCATGCTGGAGCGGGTCCAGGCCCTCGCGCCGCCTCCGCATCGCGGCACAGTTTTCGCACCGCGCATTGAAGTGGTGAGCTTCTACGTGCGCGCCTCACCGGACCTGCCGGCCTGGGCGGCCTCGTACGGGCCGGGTACACACCGCCGGCTTGAAGACGGCGCGATGGTCCGGATCGTCCCGATCATGGGCGGTAGCGATACGCTCTTTGCGGTCATCGATGGCGACGGGATTCTCGACATTGACGATTTCGAGCCCTATGTGCTGCTCACGTTGCTGCTGGTCGGCGCGACTGTGACGGCCCTGAGCGGAGTCGTCGGAGGCATGCTCGCTCGCCAGCTCGCGATGCCGCTGGTCACCTTGACACGGGAGGTGAACGGCCATCGCGAAGGACCGCTGGAGTTCTCGGGTGCCCAAAGAGGCGACGAAGTGGGAGCGCTCAGCCGCGGCTTCGCGGCGCTCGTGGCCCGGCTCAGCGACTTTCTTCAACGCGAACGGGAATTCACGCGCTTTGCGAGCCATGAGCTGCGCACGCCTGTGGCCGTCTTCAAGAGCAGTCTCGCCGTGTTGCGTGCGACCGACGAGGCACCCGTGCGTCAACGGGCGCTCGCGCGCATGGCCCAGAGCGCCAACGACATGGCAGATCTGGTCGCCGCGCTCCTGGCGCTCGGCCGCGGCCCTGAGGAGCCGGGCCACCGCGACGTCCAGGAGTTGGACGTCGCGTCGATCATCCAAGACCTGCTCGATCGGCTCGCCCCATTGGCCACGCAGAAGGGTCTGCGGATCGAGCGGCAGGTCGACGTGCACGCGCGTGTGTGCGCCGCCCCGGGCCTGGGCCCGGTCCTGATCGACAACCTTATGCGCAACGCCGTAGCGTATGCCGACACCTGGATCGTGGTGCGGGCGGACGCGCGCGGTGTCGAGGTCGAGAACGATGTGCGGAAACAGCCGCGCAGTGCCTCCTCGACGGGGTATGGCTTGCAGATCGTCTCACGCATATGCGAGCGGCAGGGCTGGGCATTCGCGTACCGGTGCGAGAGCGGCCGCTTCGTGGCGCGTGTGGCGTTTCCGGCAGCGGCCGAGACGGCCGGCCGCCAGATCCGCGGCGCTCCAGATGTGAAGCTCCCATAGCGGGTCGCGGGTGTTCACCCGGAGACGTTCTGAAGGGCTGGAGGTCGCTTGCCCCAACAGTCGACCCAGCGGCTTGATCCGGACCGCGGGCGCACGGCATCGAGCGGCAGCTTGAGGGGATCGAGGTCGGGATTGCCAATGTCCTTTCAGAGTCGGTGGCACCCCGCGAGGCATGAAGGCGCCTTGACGGAAAGCTGTCGCCGACGGCTTCGGGCGTCCAGCGCCTGCCGACTGGGCGACCCGTCCGTGCTTGCGCCGCCGGAACGGCATCGCGGCCGGTTGGCCTTGCGACGTCGGGACTGACGGCGAGCACGTCGTTGCGCCGCGCAGTCACGCGCCAGCGCCAGGCCATTCGCAAGAACCGACGAACCGCGCCTTCAGCGACGGCGACGCAGCGCCAGCCCCGCCAGGCCGGCCGCCAGCAGCAGCGCGGTGGACGACTCGGGCACCGCGGTCACGCTGAAGTCGAAGTGGTAGGCCGCACTGCCGGTGGCGGTGTCCTGGATCCAGAAGGCATAGGTGCCTGCCGGCAGCACCTCGACGAAGCCGCTGGCGCCGGGGCTGGCGCCGAGCAAGGGCAGGATGTTGGTGCCGAGGTCGTTCTCGCCGTAGTGCCACCAGCCCAGCAGGCCGGCGGCGCTGCCGCCGGTGGGGTTGACGGTCACCTGCAGGCCCTGCTGCACGCCGATGAAGCTCACCGACGAAGGCCCGAGGAAGGTGCTGCCCGGCAGCAGGGTCAGCGCGTCGAGCTGCCAGCCGGCGGGGATGGTGAAGCTGAAGTAGTCGCGGTCGACCACGCCCGCGCTGCGGCCGGTGCTGCCGATCACGAGGTTGCTGCCCGGGCCGAGTGTCAGCGCGGTGGGGCCGGTGCCCACGTTGGCCAGGTCGCCGGATGCCGCCTCGTCCCAGGCAGTGGCGGCCCGGGCCGTGGGCAGGGCGCAGGCGCAGGCGAGTGCGCAGAACAGCAGGCGGGGCATCGGCATGAACGCTTTCGGATGAAGTGATGGGCCATCACCAATCCGGCCATGCTAGGGGGTCTGCGGGCGCTCGCGCAAGGACCCCATTTCGATGGCGATGCAGGCCTTGGCCAGCAGCGTGAACACCAGCGCGCCGAAGGCCCAGATGCCCACCGCCACCAGCAGCTCGCGCAGCGTGGGCGTGTACTCGAACACCTCGCCCAGCGGCGTGGGGATGAAACCGGGCACCACCAGGCCCATGCCCTTCTCGATCCAGATGCCGATGAAGGCCATCACGCAGGCCAGGTTCAGCGTCGTCAGGTTGCGCCGCGTGGTGTTGACGCTGAGCAGGATCACCGCCGCGACGTTGAGCGCCAGCGCCAGCCAGATCCAGGTGCGCAGGCCCGACAGGCCGTTGAGGCCGAGCAGCAGGTAGCGGATCGAGCCCGCATGGCTGGTCTCGTTGTAGAAGTCGGTGAAGAGCTCGGCGCCGACGAAGAACAGGCTGATCTGCAGCGACACCGTCATCACCACGGCCAGCATGTCGATGACACCCGCACTCACCGGGTAGGCCGTGCGCCGGCGGATGGCCTGCAGCACCAGGATGATGAGCGCCGGCCCCGAAACGAAGGCCGAGGCGATGAAACGCGGCCCCAGGAGCGCCGTGTGCCAGAACGGCCGCCCGGCGTTGGCCGAGAACAGGAAGGCCGTGACTGTATGGATGGAGATGGCCCAGAACATCGCCAGCACCACCACCGGGAAGTAGCGCCTGAACGTGGGCTCGCGGCCCTGGTAGTGGCGGTACAGCACGTAGAAGGGCAGGCCCAGGTTGAGCAGCAGGTAGCCCGAGAGCACCAGCACGTCCCAGGCCAGCAGCGACACCGGCCAGTTGAAGCGGCCGATGAAGGGGAGCATGTGCCACACGCGTTCGGGCCGGCCCAGGTCGACCGTGACGAAGGCCATCGCGCACAGCACCGCCGCCACCGCCAGGCCTTCGCCCAGCAGCACCACGGCCTTGAGGTCGGCGCGGTGGAAGATGTAGGCCGGGATCACCAGCAGCACCGCCGCCGCGGCGATGCCCACCAGGAAGGCGAAGTTGCTGATGTAGAAGCCCCAGGACACCTGGTCGCTCATGCCGGTGACGACCAGGCCGTCGCGCAGCTGCAGCGCGTAGGTGATGGCGCCGATGCCGGCCACCGCCGCCAGCCCACCCACCCAGCGCCAGTAGGCCGGGCCGCCGCGTGCCATCTCGCGCAGGCCGGCGGCGATGAATCGAAGCATGCCGCCCATCACGTGCTCGCCCGGTCGTCGGTGTAGTACCAGAACTTGGGCTCGGTGCCCAGTTCCTCCTTGAGCCTGAACACCTGCTTGTGCTCGAGCACGTAGCGGATCTCGCTGGTCGGGTCCATCAGGTTGCCGAACACGCGCGCGCCGGTGGGGCAGGCTTCCTGGCAGGCCGGCTGGCGGCCCTTGCGCGTGCGCTGGGTGCAGAAGTGGCACTTCTCCACCACGCCCTGCGGCCGCGGGCGGTTGCCCAGGTAGTTGGTGTTGGGGTTCATCTGCGCCGGCGGTATCTGCGGCTCGGTCCAGTTGAAGTGGCGCGCCCAGTAGGGGCAGGCCGTCATGCAGTAGCGGCAGCCGATGCACCAGTCGTAGTCGATGACGACGATGCCGTCGTCTTCCTTCCACGTGGCCTGGGTCGGGCAGGCCTTCACGCAGGGCGGGTTGTCGCACTGCATGCACTGCACCGGCAGGTAGAACTTGCCCGGCACCGGCACGGCCTTGGGGTCGTAGTAGTGCTCGGACTGCTCGAGTTCCATGGTGCCGCGGTCGAGCTGCAGCACGCGGATGTACTGCACCTGCGAGTCGCGGCCCTGGTTGTTCTCTTCGATGCAGCCCTTGACGCAGTCGCGGTAGCCCTTGCACTTGCTGATGTTGAGGGCGTAGCCGAACACCACGCCGGGGATGGGCGGCGTGTCCTCGCAGTGGATGGCCACGCCGTGCTTGCGCTGGGCCTTGCGTTCGATGCGCTGCAGCGCGGCCTGGATCTCGTCCTTGCTCATGCGCTGGTAGTGGTCCTGGAAGAAGCTGCCCAGCGCGTCCTGCAGCGTGCTGCCGCCGTAGGCACCCTGGGCCGCCACGCCGCCGGCCGCCGCGGCACCGCCAGCCACGCCCACCTGGGCCAGGCCGCGCAGGAAACGCCGCCGGTAGCGGCTGAAGCCGTCTCCCGCCTCGTCGGCGGGATCCTTGTTCGAAGAGGTCGTCATTCGTGTTTTCCGTTGGTGGCGCGCTGCCAGGGCAGCACACGTTCATGCGGGCTGCGCTGCATCGGTGCCAGGCCGGCGCGCACCGGTGGCACGGCCTGGGCCTCGCGCAGCTTCAGCACCGGGCTGTGCGGGTCGTGGCAATGCGTGCAGGCGTAGATCTGGCGCTCGCCGTTCCAGCCGGCCACGCGCTTGCCGTGGGCACCGAAGGCCCAGTCGCGCTGGCGCGCGCCGTGGCACTGGCCGCACAGGCGCGAGCTGTCGTTGAAGTCGACCTTGTCGCCGTCGATGGTGCGCAGCCACTGGCGGTCCTTGGCCTGGTGGCAGTCCAGGCACCAGAAGCGGCCGTCGCCGTGCTGCAGCGTGGCCTGGTGCGGCGACGCGATGAGCTTGCGCGGCAGCGTGTTCAGCGGCAGCAGGTTGTGGCACTGGCTGCAGGGGTACAGCAGGATGTTCTCGCGCCGCGTCACCACGCTGAAGGGCGGTGCAGCCGGGTAGCCCTTGAACTCTTCGGGCGCCATGGGCACGGGCACCGCCGGCAGCGGCTGGTTGTCGCGCAGGGGCCGGTGGGTGTAGGCCGACGAGGCCGGCAGGGCCGGTGCCAGCACGGTCTCGGCCGGGGCCTGCGCACACAGCGTGCCGGACAGCAGGGCCAGCAGCCAGGCCGCGTGCAGCCAGGGGTGCCGCAAGGCGGCGCGGATCGATGGAATCATGTCAGTTGCAGGACCCTGGAAGGCGCCGCGAAGGCGGCGCAAAGTTCAGGCAGGCGATGCCGGCCGGCTTCGGTGACGAGCACGGAGCCCGGCCCCGCGATCAAGGCGCCATCGGCCTGGTGCGCCCGCAGGCGCTCGAAGGCCGGCTGCAGGCCGTCGGCATCGGCGGGGCGCGGCAGCTGCATCTGGCACAGCAGGCGCTCGACCGCATCGCGCCGGCGCAGGCCTTCGGCATCGGCGGGCACGCCATGAACCACCGTGGCGCGCCCGGCCTGGACGGCGGCGCACCAGGCCTGCATCGGCGCGGCGTTCCAGAACAGGCCGCCCTCGATGGCCGACAGCGCGCCGACACCCAGGCCCAGCTGCGGCAGCGGCGCCGTCGCGCTGAAGCCGCCCGGGCTGCAGCGCAACCGGCCCTGTTCGCGGGCGAGCGCCAGCTCGTCGGTTTCCAGCACGAACAGGTCGGCCCCCAGCCATTCGTAGCCGGCTTCGCACAGCATCGTGGCGGCGCAGCGCACCAGCTCCTGGCACAGCTCGGCGTCGGGCAGGCTGTCTGCGTCGATGGCGTACTGGGCCGGCGCCCATTGCGGCTGGTGGTGGTAGCGGCACAGCGCAATGCGGTCGGGCGCCATCGTGATCAAGCGGCGCAGCGTGCTGCGCCACGAGTCCAGCGTCTGCCGCGGCAGGCCGACCATCAGGCGGAGTTCGATCGACTCGATGCCGCTGTCGCGTGCGGTCTGGCACGCGTCGGCCACCAGGGCCGGCGACTGTGCACGGCCGATGGCGGCCTGCACCGCGCCGTCCAGGTCCAGGACGCCGAAAGCCAGGCGCCGGAAGCCCAGGCGGCGCAGCACGCGCAGCTGCAGCCAGCCGGTGCGGCGCGGGTCGCAGTCGGCCACCAGCACGGCTTCTGCGGGCAGGCGGCAGTGGCGCGAGACCACGTCCACCAGGCGCGCCAGCTGCGCCGGGCTGAGTTCATTGGCGGTGCCCTGCCCCAGGTGCAGCGAGAGCACGTCGCGGCCCGGGCCGAGTTGCCCGGCCAGCAGCGCCAGCTCGGCCTCCAGGCTGCTGATGTAGCCGTCGATCACGGACTCGGGCTGCGCCACGTGCACGTCGCGCTCGCAGCACAGGCAGTGCGACAGGCAGAAGGGCACCGTCACTTCGAGGCCTATGGCGTCGTCGGGCCGCGTCGCCAGCGCCGCCAGCGCCGCATCGAAGGCACCCCGGTCGGCCGGCCAGGGCGGGACGACCTGCGCGGCGATCAAGGCATGGACCGAAGCGCTCCAGCCGTACGGGCGCCAAGCCACAGGGCCGCCGATCGTGGCGACCGTCGGCGGTGGACAGATGGACGGTGCGTAGCAGTGTTCTGTCATGCGAGCCACCATCGGCACGTAAGGCGTCGTGCCTGCGCTCACCTTAGGGCCCTGCCGCCGGTGCCGCTTGATGCATGTCAAGCGGCCGCCAAGGTGTGCTGCAATGCAGCAGCCGACGCGTACCGGCGGGACCGGTTGACTTGGCGCAAGCCGCCGCCGCAGCATGGGCAATCCAATCGCTGCGTGGTGCCACGGCGGGCCGCAGTCACAAGGATGCCGATGACGACGACAACGAAGAAGGGCAGCATGAACGACGCGATGGCCGTGCGCTCCGGTTCGTGGCAGGCCTGGGCCGTGGCGGTGCGGCCACGCACCCTGCTGGTGGCCCTGAGCCCGGTGCTGGTGGGTGCGACGCTGGGCTTCCAGCGCACCGGCCGCATCGACTGGGTGGCCGCGTTGCTGGTGCTGGCCGCGGCGCTGCTGATGCAGGTCATCACCAACATGCAGAACGACGTGGGCTACACGGTGCGCGGCGGCGACAGCAGCGGCACCCGCACCGGCCTGCCGCGCGCCACCGCCAACGGCTGGCTGAGCGTGCGCCACGTGCGCGCCGGCATCGTGCTGGCCGCGCTGGTGGCCACGGCCTGCGGCCTGGCCCTGGTGGCCTGGCGCGGCTGGCCGGTGCTGGCCATCGGCGTGTCGTCGCTGCTGGCCGCGCTGGCCTACATGGGCGGGCCGAAACCCATCGCCTATTCGCCCTATGGTGAACTGACGGTATTCGTGTTCTTCGGCCTGGTGGCGGTGATCGGCGCCGACTGGGTGCTCACCGGCAGCGTGGGTGACGTCAGCGTGCTGGCCTCGCTGGCCATCGGCGCGCTGGCGGCGGCGGCGCTGGCGGTGAACAACCACCGCGACATCGCGCACGACCGCCTGGTGGGCCGGCGCACCTTCGCGGTGAGCTTCGGCGAGCAGGCGTCGGTGTCGCTTTACACGCTGCTGCTGCTGGGCCCCTTCGTGCTGCTGCCGGTGATGGCCTATGTGGCCCGCGCCGCCTGGCTGATGCTGCCGCTGCTGCTGCTGCCGGTGGCCTGGCAGCTGCGCCACGACTTCATCACCAGCCCGCGCGGGCTGGCCTACAACCAGATCCTGTTCCGCACCTTCAGGCTCGAACTCTGGTTCGCCGCGCTGCTCTCGGCCGGGGCCCTGCTGCCGGCGGTGGTGGGCTGATGCGGCGCCGTGAAGTCCTGGTGGCCACGGCCGGCGGCCTGCTGCTGCCACGGGCCGCACGTGCCGCGGGGGAGCGTTTTCCGCAGCGCGCGGTGCGCATCGTCGTGCCCTACTCGGTGGGCGTGGGCCCCGACGTGGTGGCGCGCAGCGTGGCCGCGCACCTGTCGCGGCGCTGGGAGCAGCCGGTGTGGGTGGACAACCGGCCCGGTGCCTCGGGCATCGTGGCCTTCGCCGACGTGCGCCGCACGCCGCCCGACGGCCACACGCTGTTCCTGGGCGACACCGCCACGCTGGCCGTCAACCCGCTGCTGCACGCCACCCTGCCCTACGACCCGCAACGCGACCTGGTGCCGCTGTCGCTGCTGTTCCGTGCCACCTTCCTCATCTGGACCGGCGGCGGCAACCGCCACGCCACGCTGGCGCAGTTGCTCGACAGTGCTCGGCGCGAGCCCGGCCGCGTGAGCTACGCCACGCTGGGCAACGGCCACGCCAGCCACGTGGCGATGGAGAGCTTCGCCAGTGCCGCCGGCCTGCGCATGCTGCACGTGCCCTTCAAGGACGTGGGTGCGCTCATGACCGCGGTGGTGTCGGGTGACGTCGACCTCACCGCCTTCAGCCTCAACACCATGGCCGGCCTGTACGCCCAGGGCAAGCTGCGGCCGCTGGCGGTGGCCGCGCGCCAGCGCCTGGCCGCGGCCCCCACCGTGCCCACGCTGCCCGAAGCCGGTGGCCCGGCGGTGGAGATGCACCCCTGGGCCGCGCTGCTGGCCGTGGCCGGCACGCCGGCGCCGGTGCTGGCCCAGCTGGAGCAGGACATCGCCACCGCCCTGGCCGCACCCGAAGTGCGCCAGCCCACCGAGCAGGCCGGCTTCGAGCTCACGCCGTCCACGCCGCAGGCCCTGCGCGAGCGCATGCTGGGTGACGCCGCGCTGTACGCACCGCTGGTGCACGAAGGTCGTATCGCGCGCCTATGAACGTGCAGCGCACGGCCCTGGTGGCGCGGCCGGTGGCCCAGCTCTTCGACCTGATCGAAGCCGCCGAGCACTACCCGCAGTTCCTGCCCTGGTGCGAGGGCGCGCGCATCATCGCGCGCGACGACGAGATGGTCTCGGCCGACATCCGCGTGCGCTTCCACGGCCTGAGTTTCGAGATGCGCACGCGCAACCCCAAGCGGCGGCCCGAGTACATGGCCATCCACCTGGAGAAGGGGCCGTTCAAGCGCTTCGAAGGCCAGTGGCACCTCACGCCCCTGGGCACCGCCGGTTGCAAGGTGCACTTCGTGCTGGAATGGGAATTCGACAGCTCGCTGGTCAGCAAGGCCGCCGGCCCGCTGTTCGCGCACGCGGCCGGAACGCTGGTGGACGCCTTCGTCGAGCGTGCGATGGCCGCGCCGCCGACGCCGGACGAGCCCCCGCCAACACCACCGCCCTTGCCGCCAGTGCCCACGGCGTGATACACCTGCGCGTGTCACGTTGAAGTGACATCGTCATCAGGAGCCCCGTATGACCTCCACCACCCGCGGCAGCACGAACTGGCTCGGCGCGCCGCTCATCGGCCTGGAACGCGCCGCCTACGAACGCACGCTGCTGCAGCGGTATTCGATGGCCACCGAGCAGGCCCTGGCCCACGTCGAGCGTGGCGCCGAACGCCAGCTGGCCAACGCGCGCGCGCTGCTGCCCTACAACGCCATCCTGTTCGCCGTGCTGGTGTTCAGCGATGCCCGCGTGACGATGCCGCGCGGGGCCATCCTGGGCGGGCTGCTGGCGCTGCTGGCCTGCCTGTTCGTGCTGGCCTCGCTGTACACCCGCTGGGGTGACGACGGCCAACACGCCGACGCCGCGGGCGAGTTCCGCCGCAGCTGCGACAGCTTCTACCGCCGCGCCCTGCTGCTGCGCTTCACGCTGGTGTTCTCGGGCCTGGCCACGGCCATCGTCGCGATGCCCCTGCTGCGCCAGCTGGGGCCCTGAAATGAGTGGCACCCTGCTCGTGGCCGTGCAGGCCACCGCCGCGGCCGCGCTGGCCTGGCTGGGTTACGGCTTCGGCATCCAGATCGGCGGCGCGCCGATGGGCTTCATCGCGGCCGCCAACTGTGCGCTGTTCGCCTGGCTGATGGTGCCGGCGCTGGCCGAACAGGCGCAGCGCCTGGGCCGCAAGCGGCGCGGGCGCGCCTGAGCCTCAGCCGAGCCGCTTCTCGGCGAACTTCTTCTTGCGGTACTCCAGTTCGCGCTTCTGGTTCTGGTAGTAGAAGTGGTTGATGAGCCACATCAGCACGACGATGATCCACAGCGTCAAGAGCACGTATTTCGTTTGCAAGGGGTTCTCCTTCTAGCGAGGGGTGGGGCAGTTTTGCAGTGTCGTCGTGGGCACGGCCTTGCGCTGCAGTGAGGCCATCAGCCACACCGTGGCGGCCAGCATCACGATCTCCAGCGCATAGACAGACAGATAGCCGGTGTTCGGCCCCGTGAGCGCGGCGCCGAAATGGCCACGCCGCGCCAGCGCGGCCACGCTGTCGTTGATGATGCCACCCAGCGCCACGGCCGCGCCGGCCGCGGTGGCCTGCACCGCGCCCCAGGCGCCCAGGGCCAGGCCGGCCTGGTCGCGCGGCGCGCTGTTCATCGTGGCCGTGAGCGTGCCGTGGGCGAACAGGCCGCCCGCGAAGCCGACCCCCATGGCGCCCAGCGCAAACACGGGCACCGAGCTGAACGAGGCCGACAGGATCACCAGCGCAAAGGCCGGCACGCCCAGCAGCGCGCCGCCGCCGGCCATGCGGAAGGGGTCGGCCCCGCGGCCCAGCACGCGCGAGGCCCACGAGAAGCCGACCAGCGCACCAAAGGCCAGGCTGGCGGTGAGCGTGGTGGTGGCGCCCACCGACAGGCCCAGCACCTGGCCGCCGAAGGGTTCGAGCAGCACGTCCTGCATGCTGAAGGCCATGGTGCCCAGGCCGATGGCCAGGAGCCGGCGGCGCGCGCGCTCGTCCGCCATGTAGCCCTTCCAGGCCTCGGCAAAACTCGGCTCGGTGCGGCGGCGCAGCGCACGCGAGCGGTCGCGCGTCTCCTGCTTCCACAGCGCCAGGCCGTTGAGGATCAGGGTCACCACGGCCGCGCCCTGGATCACCTGCACCAGCCGCCCGGGGCTGAAGGGCGTGAGCAGCTGGCCGAAGACGAGTGCGCTGACGATGGTGCCGAAGAGCAGCATCACGTACATCAGCCCCACCACCTTGGGCTGCGACTCGGGCGGCGCCAGGTCGGTGGCCAGGGCCAGGCCCGCGGTCTGCGTGGTGTGCAGGCCGGCGCCCACCAGCAGGAAGGCCACGCCCGCGCCGGCCGGGCCTATCCAGGCCGGCCATTCGGCGGCATTGCCGCGGCCGCCCAGCACCAGCAGGGCAAAGGGCATCACCGCCAGGCCACCGAACTGGATCAGCGTGCCCATCCAGATATAGGGCACGCGGCGCCAGCCGAGTTCACTGCGGTGGTTGTCGGAACGAAAGCCGATCAGCGCGCGGAACGGTGCGTACAGCACCGGCAGCGCCAGCATGATGGCCACCAGCGAGGCGGGCACCTGCAGCTCGACGATCATCACGCGGTTGAGCGTGCCCATCAGCAGCACCAGGGCCATGCCCACCGACACCTGGAACAGCGCCAGGCGCAGCAGGCGCGACAGCGGCAGTTCGGCCGTGGCCGCGTCGGCAAAGGGAAGGAAGCGCGGACCCAGACCGGCCCAGCCGCGCATCAGCTTCTGCGACAGGACATTCATGGTCGGTAGGGAGGCCGGCTGTCGGTTGAAAAGCGGCAGACAGGGGCACACGGGCCCCGGCCTGCCGATGCGGCGCATGCGAGCGCCGCAGCTACTTGGGTGCCGCCGCGGGCGCTGCAGCGGGTGCTGCAGCGGCCATGCGACCGGCCGCGCCTTCGTAGTACTTGGGCAGCCAGGTGGTGTGCGTCAGCAGCGCGTAGTGCACCGCGAACGAACTCACCGCCACCGCGCCCAGCAGCAAAGGCACGCCCACCGAGGGCTTCACCACGAGCCACATCTTTCCGTAGATCATGACTTGGTCCTCCTGTCAGTGCAGCCAGGGCGAGTAGATGTAAGCCAGCAGGTGCGCGAACGCCGCGATGGCGCCGAAGATCTGCGTGCCCTGGATGATGTTCCGATGCAGCTCTTGTGCTTCGGGTTCGGTCAAGCCGGTCGGCCAGACCCGGTTGGGGTCTGCGGTTGGGTCGGACATATCTCGTTCTCCTTCATGGACGTCCAGTCACGTGCTCAACCCGCACGGGGGTACTACCGCTTGCTCTGTCATTCTCGCGTTACACGCTTCAATGTCAATCGATATTGACAGCGAAACAGCAACACACCGGCGCACGGGCCGGCCCGGGATCGCGACCTGCGGCTTCATCGCGACGCCACCCCTGCGGGACCGTGCGGCTTGCGCCGACGCTCCACGTCTTCAAGCAGTTCCAGGATCTGCACGGTGCGCTGGTAGAAGCCGCGCCGCGGTGGTGCCGGCGGCTCGGCCGCCGCGTCCACCAGGTGGCGCACGGCGGGCAGCGGTGCCATGTCGACGGCGCGCGCCGGGGCCACCAGCAGCGTGGCAGCGGCACGCGTCATCAGCGCCAGCTTGCGCCCGCGCGGCACCACGGCACGGTGCGCCACCGAATCGAGGCCCACGGCCTCGAGCTCGCGGCCGATCTCTGCATAGACCAGGCGTGCGGCCTGGATCGCCGGCCGGCAGTCGCGCGGCAGCGCCACCACGCCGCATTCGGCGCGCCGGTACAGCTCATCGGCCGCCTGCAGCAGGCGCTGCACCACCTGCGCGATGCCGGCATTGAACACCGGCGCGGCCAGCCAGGCCGCAGGCTGCACGCCGGCTTCCACCAGCCACGCGTGCGGCAGGTACAGGCGGCCGGCGCGTGCGTCTTCGCCGACGTCGCGTGCGATGTTGGTCAGCTGCATCGCCACGCCCAGCTCGCACGCGCGCGCCAGGGCCGCGGCGCTGCGCGTGTCCATCACCAGGGCCATCATCGCGCCCACCGTGCCGGCCACGCGGGCACCGTAGGCATGCAGGTCTTCCAGCGTCTCGTACTGGCGGCCCTGCGCGTCCCACTCGAAACCTTCGAGCAGGCCTTCGAGCAGCGCGCGCGGGATGGCGCACTTCCGCACCACGCAGGCCAGGGCGCGGTCGGCGACGATGGGCCGCGGCCGGTCGGCGTAGACGGCGTCCAGGCGCAGGCGCAGGTCGGCCAGCGCGGCGTGTTTGTCGTCGACCAGGTCGATGGCGTCGTCGGCCACGCGGCAGAAGGCGTACAGCGCCGCCGCCGGCGCCCGCACCCGCGCGGGCAGCACGCGCGACGCGGCAAAGAAAGTCTTGGAGCCGCCGCGCATCAGCGCATGGCAAGCCTGCAGGTCCTGCTGGTCCACGACGCCGGTGCGGGCCATCGCGTCCATGGCGTCAGGCCCCCACCGCCAGCAGCGCGCCGCGCGGCGCCTGGCGCGGCAGCGACACCGGCGGCAGCACCGATTCCAGTGCCTTGGCCGACATCAGCACACCCGGAATGCCGGCACCCGGGTGGGTGCCGGCACCCACCATGTAGAGGCCGTCGATGTCTTCGCTGCGGTTGTGCGGGCGGAACCAGGCGCTCTGCAGCAGCAGGGGTTCCAGGCCGAAGGCGGCGCCCTTGTAGGCGAGCAGGCGGTCCTTGAAATCCTGCGGCGTGGTGACCTTGCTCGTCACCACATGCTGGCGCAAGCCGGGCAGCACGGTGTCTTCCAGCGCCTTTTCGATGCGCTGGCGGTAGCCCTCGGCCTCGCTGGCCCAGTGCGTGCCGCTACCCAGGTGCGGCACCGGGCTCAGCACGTAGAAGGCGTCGCAGCCGGCGGGCGCCATCGAAGGGTCGGTGGCACTGGGGCGGTGCAGGTACAGGCTGAAGTCCTGGGCCAGCACCTGGCGCTTGAAGATGTCCTTCAGCAGGCCTTCGTAGCGCGGCCCCAGCAGCATCATGTGGTGCGGCACCTCGTCGTAGCGCTTGTTGGTGCCGAAGTACCAGACGAACAGGCCCATCGAGTAGCGGCCGTTCTCGATGCGCTTCTCGGTCCAGTGGCGGCGGTGCTCGGGCGCCACCAGGTGTTTGTAGGTCCACATGGTGTCGGCGTTGGACACCACGGCATCGGCGGCCAGGTGTTCACCACCGGCCAGCAGCACGCCGGTGGCGCGGCCGCGTTTGCCGCTGCCCGGCTCGATCTGGATCTGCTTCACCTCGGCGTTGCAGCGCAGCGTGCCGCCCAGGCTCTGCAGCAGCTTGACCATGCCGCGCACGATGCTGCCGGTGCCGCCCATGGCCCAGTGCACGCCGTAGCGGCGCTCCAGCGTGTTGATCAGGCTGTAGATGCAGGTGACGGAAAACGGGTTGCCACCGATGAGCAGCGGATGGAAGCTCATCACCACGCGCAGCTTCTCGTTGGAGAAGTGGCCCGCCACCATCTTGTAGATGCTGCGCCAGCCGCGCATCTGGAACAGCTTCGGGCTGGCCTTGATGAGGTCGCCGATGGACTCGTAGGCCACGCTGCCGAGTTCCTCGAAACCCATGCGGTAGCAGTTGGCCGCCTCGGCCAGGAAACGTTCGTAGCCCGGCAGGTCTTGCGGGCAGAAGCGCGCCACCTCGCGCTTCATATGTTCGGCGTCGCCGCTGTAGTCGAACCAGCTGCCGTCGTCGAAGCGGATGCGGTAGAACGGGTCCATCGGCTGCAGGTCGACGTCGTCGGCGAAACGCTGGCCGGCCAGCGCCCACAGTTCTTCCAGCATGAAGGGCGCGGTGACGATGGTGGGGCCGGCGTCGAAGGTGAAACCGTCCTGCCGGTGCACGTAGGCGCGGCCGCCGGGCGCGTCGAGCTTCTCCAGCACCGTCACCTGCCAGCCCTTCACGGCCATGCGGATGGCCGCCGCCAGGCCGCCGAAGCCGCTGCCGATGACCACGGCCCGCGGCCGCCCGCTAGCGTGCTCGTACGAGGTCTTCATCGGTTTCCAATCGAGGCGTTGGGCTGCGCCGGCCGGCGCGCAGGGCCCAGCGCCACAGCGCCGTAGTGTCCAGCGGCAGGACCAGCAGCCAGTGTTCAAGGATGGCCAGCGCGAGCATCGTGGCCACCAGCGCGGTGCCCACCACGGCCGCGCTGGGCAGGCCGGGGCTCTGCGCCGCGGCCACCATCAGCGCCAGCACGACGCTGGCGGCGGTGACGGACACCGGGAACAGCAGGTTCACCGGCCGGCGGCGGAAGCAGCTTTCCAGGTAGCGCAGGTGCGCGGGCAGGAACTGCTCGCTGAGGTTGCGCACGCCCAGGAACAGGTTGAGCTTGGCGCTGGTGCGCATCACCCACAGCACGACGAAGGTGCCGGTGCCCACCTGGTTGGGCGCACCCCAGGTGAGCGCGATGATCACCAGGCCCACGGCGATGATGCCGATCTCGTGCCACAGGATCACGCGCACCGCCTGGCCGAAGCGCCGCGCTTCGCTCAGGCCCGCGGGCAGCGCCGTCTTGCGCGGCCCGGTGATCCAGCCGGTGAGGAAGCTCAGTTCATGCCAGCCCCACACCAGCAGCGCCGAGGTGAAGGCGCAGTAGGCGCCGGCCACGCTGGTCTGCTGCGCGGTGCGGGCCAGGGCCGTCAGTGCCGCCAGCGCCAGCAGCGAAGAGATCAGCAGCGACAGCACCACCGCCCCGCGCGACAGGTGGTTGAGCAGCAGCACGACGCCGGTGCTGAACCACCAGATGAAGATCGCGAAGAGAACGGCCAGCGCCAGTTCGGACATCGTGTTCTCGCGCGGCTACCAGGCCGGGGCCATGCGCACCTGCTCGGGCAGGTCGTGCCGCTTCACGGGCAGCAGGAAGAGGCGGCCGAAGGTGGCCAGCCCGCGCAGTGCGCACCAGCCCTGCTGCAGCCGGCCGAGCAGGCCGCCGCGCTGCTTGGCCGCGTCCATCTGCGTCTGCAGCTCGAACAGGCGCTCCATGCCGGCGCGGAAGGCGGGGCTGTCGATGTCCAGCGAGATCGGGAACACCTGCTTGCTGATTTCGTTGGTGATGCGGAAGACCTCGTAGTCGTAGCTCGTCGCATCCAGGCCCATGGCCTGCTTGAGCATCGGCCGCGCGTGGTCGCGCACGTACATCGTGGCGTAGACGGCCAGCAGGAAGAAGCGCACCCACAGCAGGTTGGCGCCGCGCAACAGGTGGGGCTGGGCGCGCATCAGCAGCGCGAAGCTCTCGCCGTGGCGGAATTCGTCGTTGCACCAACGCTCGAACCAGCGAAAGATGGGGTGGAAGCGCTTGTCGGGGTTGCGCTCGAGCTGGCGGAAGATGGTGATGTAGCGCGCGTAGCCGATCTTCTCGCTCAGGTAGGTGGCGTAGAAGATGTACTTGGGCTTGAAGAAGGTGTACTTCTTGGTGCGCTTGAGATCGCCCAGGTCGATGCCGAGACCGAAGTCGCGCAGCGACTGGTTGAGAAAGCCGGCATGGCGCGATTCGTCGCGCGCCATGAAGCGCATCAGGGCCTTGATGTCCGGGTTGCTGATGTTCTTCTGGATCTCGTTGTAGAGGATGCAGCCGCTGAATTCGCTGGTCAGCGAGCCGACGAGGAAGTCCAGGAACTCGTTGCGCAGTGCGGGCGAGACCTGCGCGAAGCGCTCGGCCACTTCCTGCGCGAAGGCGGCGTCGCGCTGGAAGTGGTCGTGGTTGTTGTCACCTTCGTACTCGGCCATCATGGTGTCCCACTCGGCGCGGATGGGCGAGACGTCCAGCGCGTCCATGGCCTTGAAGTCGGTGGTGTAGAAGCGCGGGCTCAGCAGCGTGGCTTCACGCGCCTTGTTGGCTGCGGCTTCACGGGTGGCGATGGCTTGCGTGGCGGACATGGGCTCACTCCTGCTTCACGGGTTGGGCGGCACCGGGCAGCAGCCGTGCAAACACGGCGGCGTTGGTGGGGCCGAAGGATTCGAGGTCGATGCGCTGCTGCGTCACCGGGTCCAGCAGCGTCAGGCGGCCGTCGGCGCGCGCCAGCAGGCGGAAGGCCGGGCCTGCGCCCTCGCCGCCCAGCTTGCGTTGGCGCGCCAGCGCACGCAGCGCGCCGCGCAGGAACCCCTGCTCGCCGCTGATGCGCGCCGCCGGCTCGCCGGTGGTGGCGTCGGTGATGACGATGCTGCCGTCGGGCGCGTCGTCGAAGCGCAGGTCGCGCTGGGCGACGGTGGCCGCGTCGGGCGCGCGGATCGAGATGCCCGACAGCCGCACCACGGCCGTGCCGGCCAGGCTCACCAGCACCAGGATGCCGAGTGCGACCAGCACGCCGCGCGGCAGCAGGTCCTGGCGTTGCGGGGCGGCGGCGGCTTGCATGGCGGCTTTCAGCGTGTGGCCAGCGTCGGCTGCAGCGGCGTGGCCGGGCCGGCGGCCGCAGCGGGCCTGGCCGGCTGGCCGTTGACGCCGGCCCAGGCTGCGGTGAGCCGCTGCGCCACGGCCGCGGCGTCGGGCAGGCACAGCAGCGTGGGCTCGGTGCGCGTGAAGTGCCAACGCCGCGCATGCGGCCACAGGTGCAGGTAGGCCACGCGGTCGCCGGGCAGCAGCTTGATGGCGATGTCGCCGCGGCCGCCGCCGAAGTCGGCCAGCGCGGCGCTCTCCACGCGCTTGAGCGGCAGGTTCAGCGAGATCGTCAGCGCGATGCCGATGCGCATCACCACGCGCTTGTTGGTCAGCGTGTAGGCGGTGGTGCGCGCCGTGTACCAGGCCAGGACGCTGAGCAGGCCCAGCGCCACCAGGGCCAGCGAACCCAGCACCAGCGTGCCCGACAGCGCAGCAGCCAGCGGCATGCCGTCGGACATCAACGCCGTCACGCGGGCCGCCAGCAGGATGGCGAAGTAGACCGCCACCTTGCGCACGTGGAAGCGCTTCACGGCCAGCAGCTTCCAGTCGGGCGCGCCTTGCCACAACACCTGCTCGCCTTCGGGCAGGGCCTCGGGCAGGCCGTACTGCGGCTCGTGTTCGTGCTCGTGCTGCCCGGGCGGGCTGTGGCGGTGGCCATGCCCGTGCACGGCGGCGTCGGTCTTGCGGATGGCCTTCATCGCAGCGCCCTCAGACCAGCGGCTCGGCGCGTTGCGGGTCGGCGTAGAGCGTGCCGGCGCCGAAGTAGGCGCAGATCTTCTCTTCCTCGAGCACGGTCACGTGGTCGGGCGACTTCTGCCCCGGCACGTCGGCGAACTGGTACGCATACAAGGCCTGCACACGCACCGGCTGGTCGCGCTTGATGCGCGTGAAGTTGATCGGCAGCAGCACCTGGCGCCCGCTGCCCGCCAGGCTGACCTGCAGGTAGCGGAACAGCACGTCGGAGGTGTCCAGCCACATGTCGCTGACGAAGCCGGCCACCTCGCCGTCGGCGCCCAGCACCTCGGCGCCGCGCGGGTCGAAGTCCTTGGCGTCCACGCCGTAGTCGGGCAGCGAACGCAGCGGCAGGATCTTGGGCTTGCCCAGGTAGTCGAGGTCGGGTTCGTCCTCGCGGTCGGACCAGGAACCCGGGCCCACGCCGGCCAGCAGCGGGTTGCCCGTGGGGTCGATCGGCGAGCCGGCCCAGCGGTGCGTGGGCGTGGCGTTGAGCGTCTGCGGCGACACGCGGTCGTTGGGCACCTGCACCTCGTGCCCGTTGGGCAGCAGGTAGGTCTTGGGCGCCGGGATGGGCCAGCCGGTGGTCACGCCGCGGTCGGTGTCCATCGGATAGCCCTCGCGGTGGTTCTCGCGCACCAGGTAGTAGATCAGCCCGGCGAAGAAGATCCAGAACGCGTACAGCACGAGCTGCGCGACGTCGATGTGGGTGGTGATGGCTCCGGTTCCCATGGTGCGGACTCCTGCTGGCTGCTAACCCGGCAGTTCGGCCAGGCCGAACTTGCGCGGTGGGGTTGAGACGCTGCGACGGGCCCGCACCAGCGGGCCGATGGCGATGAGGGTGGCGAACATCAGGTACAGCTCGATGTGGTAGACGAAGCTGTAGCCCACGCCCGGCGAGGACAGAACGTCACCCAGGGCGCCGCTTTGCGCGAGGCCCGTGACGATGTCGCGGATGGCACCACCCGCGGCGATGGAAGCACCCGCCGCGGTGGCCTGCACCGCGCCCCAGGCGCCGACGGCCAGGCCATGCAGGGGCCCGTCGTCGAGCGCCATCGCGTAGGTGAGCGTGCCCACGCTGAAGAGCCCGCCGCCGAAGCCGATGAGCGTGGCGCCAGCGCGGAACAGCCAGGGCGATTCCAGCGGCTCGGCGAAGATCACCGCGCTGAAGGCCACCAGGCCCACCAGCGCGCCGAAGGCGGCCAGGCGGCTGGGGTCGCTGCCGCGACCCAGGGCGCGGGCGCCGAGTGCGAAGGCCACCAGCGCGCCCACCGCCATCAGCGCCGTCAAGGCCGTGGTGGCACCCACCGACAGCTTGAGGATCTCGCCGCCGTAGGGCTCCAGGATGATGTCCTGCATGTTGAAGGCCATGGTGCCCAGGCCCACGGCCACCATGAAGCGCAGCGTGCGGCCGGTGGCGGCAAAACGCGCCCAGGTCTCGCGGAAGCTGGGGCCCGCCACGCCCTTGGCGCGCACCGGCTTGCTGCGTGCTTCCTGCTTCCAGGCGGCGGTGAAGTTGAGCAGCACGGTCAGCACCGCGGCACCCTGCACCACCTGCACCAGGCGCGTGGGCGTGAAGCCGGTGAGCAGCACGCCGAACACGGCGCCGAAGCCCACCAGGCCCACCAGCAGCATCGTGTACATCAGCGCCACCACGCGCGGGCGCACATGCTCGGGCGCCAGGTCGGCCGCCAGCGCCAGGCCGGCGGTCTGCACGATCTGCATGCCGGCCCCCACCAGCAGGAAGGCCAGTGCCGCGCTGGCACTGCCCACCCAGGCCGGGCCATTGTGCTCGCCCGTCAGCAGCAGCAGCGCAAACGGCATGATCGACAGGCCCGCGAACTGCAGGAAGCTGCCCATCCAGATGTAGGGCACGCGTTTCCAGCCGAAGGCCGAACGGTGCGTGTCACTCTTGAAACCGAGCAAGGCGCGGAAGGGCGCGAAGACCAGCGGCAGCGCCACCATCAGCGCCACGATCCAGGCGTGCACACCCAGCTCGACGATCAGCACACGGTTGAGCGTTCCCACCAGCAGCCCGGTGGCCATGCCGACGGAGACCTGGAACAGCGACAGGCGCAGCAGGCGTGACAGCGGCAGCTCCGCCGTGGCCGCATCGGCGAACGGCAGGAAGCGCGGGCCGAGCGTGGCCCACCGGTGCACGAGGCCAAGGCCGATGCGCTTCATGCGTGCCCCAGCTCCAGCGCCTGCGAGGTGTAGAAGCCGCTGGCCACGCGCTGCGTGCGCCCGGCGGCCCACTGCGGCACGCCAGCGGCGATGTGCCGGCGCAGCGACTTCTCGGCCACGGGTTCGATCCAGGGCGCGCGGTTGCCGCGCGGGAACAGCCGCCCCACGGCGCGCATCGCGGCCAGCATCGGATTGCGCGGCGCAAACGTGATCAGCATCGAATGCCGCGTGCGCGGCGCCCAGCAGGCCAGCGCACGCACCATGTCGGCTTCGTCGTAGTGGATCAGCGAGTCCATCGCCACCACGTGGTCGAAGTGGCCCAGCGCGGCGTCGAGCATGTCGCCGCTGCGCCAGTCGATGCGGTACGCCGCGTCGTCACCGCCTTCGACCATGCGCCGGCGCGCCACGTCCACGAGCGCGGGCGACAGGTCTATGGCCACCACCTCGGCGCCGCGGCGTGCCGCTTCCAGCGCCAGCGCGCCGGTGCCGCAGCCGGCGTCGAGGATGCGCGCACCCTGCAGGTCTTGCGGCAGCCAGTCGAGCAGTTGCGCGCGCATGCGCTCGCGCCCGGCACGCACGGTGGCGCGGATGCGGCCCACCGGCGCCGTGGAGGTGAGCTGTTCCCAGGCCTTGACGGCCGTGCGATCAAAGTAGTCTTCGATCTGGCCGCGCCGCTGCAGATAGGCTTCCTGTGCCATGTGCTGCGCCCCGCTCTAGTCGTAACCCAGCAGGTCGAAGATGTCGCGGTCCTTCATCGGCACCGCCGGCAGCGGATCCGGCCCCAGCCACATGCTGGCGGCCAGGCGCAGGTATTCCTTCTGCACGGCCTCGACCTCGGGCGTGGCGTCCATCTCGAACAGGGTGCACTTCTTCAGCCGGCTGCGGCGGATGGCGTCCAGGTCGGGGAAGTGGGCCGCCAGCTTCAGGCCGGTGCGTTCGTTGTACTTGTCGATCTGGTCGGTGGCCGCGCTGCGGTTGGCGATCACGCCGCCGACGCGCACCTTGTAGTTCTTCGCCTTCGCGCCGATCGCCTGAACGATGCGGTTCATCGCG
>CAYREA010000015.1:0-47647 GCA_964423075.1 uncultured Rubrivivax sp.
AGGTGGTGGTAGTCGGTGGACAGCTCGCAGTGCACGCCGTCGGGCAGCAGGTCGGCCGCCACGTTGGCCACGGTCTCGCGCAGCGCGAACTCGCGCCAGAAGGCGGCCCGCTTCATCTCGGGGAAGGCCACCCCGGCCAGCAGGATGGCCATCAGCTCCAGCGTGCGGTGGTTGCGCTTGGGCGTGAGGTGCGCGCACAGGTACTCCACCTGCTCGTGCAGCGAGTGCAGCAGGCGGCGGTGGAAGCCGGCGTCCACCGGCGCGGCCACGCTCGGGGCCACGAACTGGCGGTGGCTGTAGATCCAGTTCTGCACGCGCCGGCCGGTCACGTCGGCGGCGATGAAGCCCACCGGCGTCACCGCCATCCAGCCGTCGATCAGCTGCGCCCAGCGCTGCGCGTAGCGGGCATCGCCGTCACGCTGGAAGCCCAGGCCCAGCCCCACGGCGTAGTAGAACTTGTGCAGCAGGATGTGCCACTCGACGTCGGCACTCGGGTTGTGCAGCCAGGGCAGCGGCTCGGGCAGGGCGTGGGTCTCGCCGTTGAACTCGAAGACGCCATCCAGCAGCGCGTCGATCTTCTCCGGGCGCGTCTCTTCCGGGTCGGCGACGGCATCGACGAACACCGGGCGCGGCGAGCGGAAGTGCGCCAGCAGCGCGGCATCGTCCAGGTGGTCGAAGGGCGGCAGGAAGATGGCGCCGGGTGCAGCTTCCACCATCGGCCGCTCCTGCAGCACGGCGCTCACGCTTGCACCGCTGCGCGCTGGCGCAGCTGGGCCAGGAAGAGATCGCGCAGAACGAGGGTGGTACGGCTGGAGTCGAAGACCTCGCAGATGCGCTGGCGCGCGGCCCGCGACAGCGCACCGGCCAGGCCCGGCTCCTGCAGCACGCGGCGCAGCGCATCGGCCAGGGCAGCGGGGTCGCGCGGTTCCACCAGCAGCCCATGCCGGCCGTCGTCCACCAGTTCGGGAATGCCCGAGATGCGCGTGGACACCACCGGCACGCCCATGGCCATGGCTTCGGCCAGCACGTTGGGGATGCCGTCGCGGTCGCCGTCTTCCATCACCTGGCAGGGCAGGGCGAAGAGCTGGGCACTGCGGTAGATGTCGCGCAACTGGTCCTGGGTGACGGCGCTGCGCAGTTCCACGCAGCCGGCCAGGCCCAGCTGGTGGATCAGCGCCACCAGGCCGTCGTAGGCGCTGCCGCGCTCGCCGACGATCAGGCAGCGGAAGGGCAGGCCCTGTGCCTTCAGCAGGGCACAGGCGCGCAGCAGCTGGTCGAAGCCCTTCTTCTCGACGAAACGGCCCACGCTCAGGATGGTGGGTAGCGAGGTCGTCGGTGGCTGCGGCGCGGGCGCGAACCAAGCCGTGTCCAGCCCGTGGTAGATGGTGTGCACCTCTTCCGGCCGCGGGTGGCGCGCGCACAGCACGCCGGCGTTGGCGCAGGTGCAGGTGGCCACGAAGCGGGCCGCGCCCAGCTTGCGTTCGAGCAGGTCGCCGGGGTTCAGCTCGGCCTGGTAGATGTCCTTGGCGTGCGCGGTGAAGCTGAAGGGCAGGCCCGTCAGCCGGCTGGCGAACCAGGTGATGGTGGCCACGCCGTGGCAGAAGTGGCCGTGCAGGTGGCCCACGTCGCCGGCGCGCCGCACGGCGTGCGCGATGTGGCCGGCCTGCAGGAACTCCTTGATGAAGACCTTGCGCAGGCCGCCGCCCGGCTTGCGGTAGCGCCAGCTCATGGCCAGGGCCGAGGCCAGCGTGGCGCCGTAGCGCAGCGGTGCGCGCAGCGCCAGCGCGGCATGCGCGCGCCCGAAGGCCGGCAGGTTTTGCCGCAGCCAGGGCAGCAGGGCCGCGTCCGACAAGGACGTGGCCTTGGGCAGGTAGGCCAGCGGCGAGCGCAGCGTGGCCACCACGGGGTGCACCAGCGGCTCGTCCTCGCGCTTGACGGAGAACAGGCGCAGGCCCAGGCCGGCGCGTTCGAGCTGGTGGATCTCGTGCGCGATGAAGGTCTCCGACAGGCGCGGAAAACCGTTCATCACGTAGGCCACGCGCAGGTCCCGGCCTTGCGCGCCGGTGGTGGCGGCGCGCCGTTCAGGCGACGGCAGCGTGGTGGGCGGCGCAGTCATGCGGATGCTCCAGCAGGCGCAGCAGGGTGCGCAGGTTGTGGTCGTTGTCGAAGCCGGCGGTCACCGTCTGGCGCGCGGCCTGGCCCAGGGTGTGGCCCGCCTGGCGGTCGGCCAGCAGCAGCTGCATCGCGTCGGCCAGGGCCGGCGCGTCGTCGGGCGGCACCAGCAGGCCGTTGTGGCCGTGCTGCACGAGTTCGGGGATGCCCGAGACGGCCGAGGCCACCACCGGCAGCGCCATCGCCATGGCTTCCAGCAGCACGTTGGGTATGCCGTCGCGGTCGCCGTCGGCGGCGATGCGCGAAGGCTGCACGTACAGCGCCGCCTGCGCGTAGCGCTCGATCACCTGCTCGCGCGCCAGCTTGCCCACCAGCACCACGCGCCCGGCCAGACCCTGCCCGGCGATGCGTGCCTGCAGCGCAGGCTGTTCTTCGCCGTAGCCGACGATCTCGCAGCGGAAGGGCACGGCACGCGCCTGCAGCAGGGCGCAGGCATCGACCAGCGTGTCCAGCCCCTTCTTGGCACGCAGCCGGCCCACGCTCAGCAATAACGGCAGCGGGCCTGGTTCGGCATGCCGGCACTGCGGGTGGAACACGCCATGGTCGATGCCGTGGTACATGCGGTGCACGGTGGCCCGCGGCGCCAGCGCGGCCAGCGTGGCGCGGTTGAACTCGGTGCAGGTGACGGTGAAACGCGCGCCGTTCATCTTGCGCGCCAGGTCAGCGGGCTCCGAGAGATAGATGTCCTTGGCGTGCGCCGAGATCGAGTACGGCAGGCCGCCCACGGCGGCCGCCAGTTCGGCCACGTCGGCCGGCATGGAAATGAAGTGCGTGTGCAGATGGGCCACGCCGTCGCGCCGCAGCTGCGCGGCCAGCCAGCCGGCGCGCGCGAAGTCGCGCAGGCCGCGGCGCCCGCGGGCCGCGGCCGCCACCAGGCCGCGGGCGTAGGCGCGTGGGCCGCCCAGGGTCAGCTGCAGGTGCCGGCCGACGAAGCCGGCCGCATGGCGCCAGCCCGGATCGGGCACGCGCAGCACCGGGCTGCACACCCGCGCCACGGCCGGGTGCGTGAGGGTGTCGCTGGGCGGCTGCAGCGTGTACAGGCGCAGTGGCACGCCCAGGCGCTCCAGGCCCAGCACTTCCTCGAGGATAAAGGTCTCGGACAGCTTGGGAAAAGTCTTCACCAGCATGCCCAGCGGGCGCTGCCGGCTCGTCATGACGCGAGCTGGGTTTCGTGGCCATGATGCATGGCGCGTTGCGCATGGGCGCGTGGCACCGCGTGCGGCTCGGCGGCGGCAGGACGCGCGATGTGGATGTCCCTCGGCTGCAGCCCGAGCAGCCCCAACAATTCGCGGGTGCTGCCCGCAAGCCCGTCCAGCGCATGCAGCGCAGGCAGGGGTTCGGCGCGGCGCACGGCATCCACCTCCGCCATCACCACGCTCATCAGCGCGGCCGGGCTCAGGCGGTCCGGGTGCAGCATGCGCAGCAGGCCCAGCGCGGCCATGCGCTCGGCACGGATGCACTGTTCCTGCCCCGGCCTGACGCGCGGCACGATGACGGCGCGGCGCCGGCTTGTGAGCACCTCGCACACCGTGTTGTAGCCACCCATGGCCACCACCACGTCGGCCGCGGCGATGAGCGACATCATGTCGTCGCTGAAGTCCTGCACGCTCAAGCCCGGCAGCGCGGCGGCGCGGGCCGCCACATCCGCGCGCAGGCCCGCGGCCATCTCGGGCCCGCAGACGATGTGGGTGCGCGGCCGCGCCGCATCGGGCAGCGCCTTCAGGCCGAGCAAGGCCTGGTCGACGAGGCCGAAGCCGTCTTCGCCGCCGCCGGTGGTCACCAGCAGCAGCGGCTCGTCGCCGACCAGGCCCAGGCGCCGGCGCACGTCGGCGCGCGCTTCGCGGCCGGGCTCGCGGCCGATGTAGCCGCAGAAGGCCACCTTGGCGGCGCAGAAGGGCGGAAACTGGTACTCGTGGCGCAGGTCGAAGACGCCGGGGTCGCCGACCACCAGCACCTGGTCGTAGTAGGCCTCGATGGCTTCGAAGCAGCCGTTCTTGCGCCACACGCGGGTGGTGGCTTCGGGGCTGTCCAGGATGTCGCGCAGCAGCAGCGCGAGCTTGGGGCGCCGTGTCAGGGCCGACAGCGATTCGAAGGCGCCGCACAACTCGTCTTCCACGCCGAAGGGCTTCTTGTCGACGACGATGAGATCGGGCTCGAAGTCCTCGATGGCGCTGCGGATCAGGTTGGCGCGCAGGCGCACCGTGGCGGCCAGCGACAGGTTGAGCGAACGCGCGCCGTACTGCCCGTCGACGTTGCGCGACAGGCAAGGCAGCTTGAGGTAGTCGATGCGCGGCGGCAGCCGGAAGGCGTGCAGCATCGGCGAGCCCGTCACGACCAGGATCGACACCCGGTCAGACGCCTCCACCAGGTGGCGCGCCACCTCCAGCATGCGGCGGATGTTGCCCAGCCCGAAGGTGTCGTGCGAGTAGATGAGGATGCGCTTCATGCTCCGTCCCGGCAGTGGCACCGTGACGGACGCATGAACAACTCATGTCAGTCCGGTGACCTGGATCCACAGAACATGGGACGGATGCACAGATACATGCCGATGAGATCGAATTGCATGTCTGGACAGTTGGCGCGAGGACACTGGGTGCCGGCGGAACGAGCAGCCAGCCATCACACCTTGCAACCAGTTGATTTGCAACGACTTTTGTCGCACCACGGGCCGCCGCCCCGAGGCCATCGGCTGACGCGAGCGTGCGCGCGCGACCACAAGACGAGCCGGAGATCGGTGCGTGCGCAGCCCATTGCTGCGGGAACAGCCCCAATGCAGCCAGCACCGGTTCGCGACACACGGGGTGACGAAACCAGGACAAAGGATGTCTCTTCATATCGGCTCCCGCGCTTCCAGGCTGGCGGAAGTTCTCAGTCGATTGACATGATCAGTGAGGGCCATTGACGGGTTGGAGCGCGTGACGTCAGTCCCTGCCATTTCCCCGTATTGAGCGTCGCTGCACGAGCACGCGCGTCAGACTGGCCTGAGACCATCGCGTTCGCGGACCGAACGTCAGCACTGGCCGAGACCGATCCTTCGCGCCGTCTCATCCGGAAGGATCGCTGCAACCAGATACTGAACGCTCGATGCGCCCTGCCAGGTTGCAGCGCCTGGATGACCGCTTCCACTTTGGGCGAACTCAACAAGCCGACCCAAACCTGCCGTTCCGCACCGACGAAGGCGGCCCGCGGATTACCTTGACCGTACATCGCGCCGGAGGCTCTCGACGAGGGCTTGCGCGGTCGCTGGAGTTGCCGTCTTGTCCCAGCGCCTGGATCAGACCGCGCTGCGAGCGCTTCGTAACCCTGTTCGGTCGCCCGCTGGTACAGGGCCTTCGAATCGCCCGGCCGGCGGGTCTTGGTGTCGATGAACGCGTGACACATCGACGCCGCGATGGCGCGGACGATCTGCCCCTGCTGGGCGTGGCAGGCGACTTCCGCAGCCGTGACGATGGCGTCGAGTTGGCGCCCGAGAGCAGCCGCCAGGAGCGCACCCCCATTCGAGCGGCTTTGGCAGAGCGTACCCACCGAGGTCCCGGCGGGCTTCGCGATATTGGTGGTGGTCAGCCGGTCGTAGCTTCGCAACACCAAACCCGAATGTTCGCTTTGAAGAACGCCGTGCTCTTCGCCATCGCCCACGGGCTGGTGCGATGGGCGGCGGAGGTGGAACAGTGAGGCGCAGTCAGCAGCACGAGCTTCGAATCTGGCCGCTTGACACTACACCGACTGGTGAACTACATTCTGCACCAGTCGGTGTACTTGACGCCGAATGTCGATCCCAACGCTCTGGAAGCCGCCATGCCCACCCTCACCGCCAACGGCGCCGAACTTCATTACGACGAAGTCGGCACCGGCCCGCAAACCATCGTCTTCATCCACGGCCTGATGCTGGCCAGCGAGTCCTATGAGGCGCAGCGCGAGGCCTTCAGCGCCACGCACCGCGTCATCACCTTCGACCTGCGCGGGCAGGGCCGGTCAGAGAAGACGCGCAGTGGCCTGGACCTGGACACGCTGGCCGAGGACACCGCCGCGCTGATCAAACAGCTGGTGGGCGGTCCCTGCCACATCGTCGGCTTCTCGATGGGCACCTTTGTGGCCATGCGGCTGGCCGCCCGCCACCCCGCGCTGGTGCAGTCGCTGACCTTGATCGGCCCCAGCGCCGACGCCGAAGAACCCGAGAACCTGCCGCGTTACGCCCGCCTGATCCGTTTCGTGCGCTGGTTCGGCCCCACCCTGGTGGCGCCCCGCCTGATGAAGATCCTGTTCGGCGACACCTTCCTGCAGTCGCCAGCCGTCGCAGCCGACCGCGCCCGCTGGTTGGCCTATCTCAAGGCGCTGCCCCGCAGCCTGCACCGCGCGGCTGCCGCCTCGGCCGGCCGCATGGCAATAACGGCTGAGTTGGCGCAGATCGTGGCACCGACCCTGATCGTCTCCGGCGAAGAAGACCGCCCGATCAGCCCCGCCCGCGCACGTGCCGTGCACCAGGCCATCGCTGGTTCGCAGTTCGAAGCATTTCCGCGCACCGGGCACGCCGTGATGATCGAACGAGCTGAGGCGTTCAATGCCCGCCTCAAATTCTTCCTGACCAACGTGGCAGCACCCGCTTGACGCGCCTGCTGCAGCGCTGTGCATCGTCAATGCCATCCATTTGTCACCCAACAGAACACGAACCATCATGACTTTATCCACCACTACATCAACGACCGCCGCCAGCACAGCATCCCAGCGCCAACTCTGCAGCACCGCCCGGCTGCTTGTGGCCGGACTGGCGCTGAGCATCCTCGCCGGCTGTGCCACCACGCCGGCCGGCGTCGCCGGTTACGAAGCCTTCAAGGCCGCCACGATGCCCAAGGCCTTGATCGGGTCGCGCGACGCGGCGCTGGCCGCGCAGTGCTTTGAAGACCGGGCGACGTTCCTGCCGCTTTCGACCTTCTCGCGCGATGCCGCGACGACCGCCTTCACCTACCGACTGCGGGTCTCTGACCTGTGGTTCGAGGAGGTGCGGATCACGCCCGAGGGCGTGGGCAGCCGCGCCGAGTGGCGCGTGGCCTCCAACCTCGACGCGAAGTGGCTCGGCCAGTTCGAGCGCGATCGCGTGGAACCTTTGCGCCAGTGCCTGGGCGCCTGACCCGCAGCCACCAGAGGACCCATCATGAGCACAACCCCGAAGCTGGCTGCGCGCAAGGCGCCCGCCAAACGCGCCACCCGAGGCCAGCGGCCCCACGACGCTGCCGCGACCAAGCAACTCATCAGCAATGCCACCGTCAGGCTCCTGGCCGAGAAGGGCTTTCCTGGCATCGGCATCAACACCGTGGCCGCCGCTGCGGGGGTGGACAAGCAACTCATCTACTACCACTTCGGTGGGTTGGACGGCGTGATCCGCGACCTGGGGAACCAACTGGAACTCTGGCTGGGGGCTCCGCTGCAGTTCAAGGCAGGCGAGGCCTATGGCGACGCCGTGCACCGTCTGCTGATGGAGTACGCGGGTGCCTTGCGGCGCAACCACCTGGTGCTGCGCCTGCTGGCCTGGGAACTGGTCGAACCAACGGATGTGCTGAAGGAACTGGAGGTGACCCGGTCCCGGGCGATGGCTGGCTGGATCCAGGGCCTAAGGACTGCTGCACAACCCGCTCCAGCCGGCGTCGATGCACCGGCCGTCAATGCCTTGCTGCTTGCCGGCTTGCACTACCTGGCCTTGCGCGAGCAATCGCTGGGCAGCTTTGCGGGCATGGACATCAGCACGCCGGAAGGCGCGGCACGTATTGCAGATGCCGTCCGCCTGATCACTGCGCGCGTGTACGCCACGCCCGCTGACGCACCCAAGGCCTTGTGACCGATCCACCTCAAGTCCATCTGCATGGAATTCCCATCATGAAGCTCAACGACTCGACAAGCGATTCCGACGGCGTTCGCCACCAACCCCAAGTCACCCACGCCGAACTCTCACTGGCCGCCAGCCTGATCGTGTTCCTGGTGGCGGCCACGCTGCCCTACACCTGGCTGATCGAGCATTTCGGCTACGACGACATCCTGCGCGAGCCCGCCGCCTTGATCCTGCAGAAGTTAAAGGCCGGCGGGGCGCCGCTGGTTCTGGCCTGGTTCGCGTTCGCGATGAGCAGCCTGCTCTTCATCCCGGTCGCCCGCGGCTTTCAGCGCTTGTTGTCAGCGCATTGGGCGTCAGACACGGGCGCTGCGGTGCTGGGCATTGGGTCGGCCATCGCACAGGCCCTCGGCCTGCTGCGCTGGGTGCTCGTGGTGCCGGCACTCGCGGCCACTTTCGCCGATCCCCAATCATCGCAGGCCACCCGCGATGCCACGTTGGTGATCTTCGATGCAGTCCACCGCTATGGCGGCATGGTGCTGGGCGAACTGGTCGGGCAGTTGCTGCTGGCCGGGTGGACCGGCCTGGTGGCCCTGGCGCTGTACCGATCGCGCGCGGTGCCGCGCTGGCTGGCAAGCATCGGCTTCCTGACACTGCCGTTCTGGCTGGTCGGGCAGAGCGAGCTGTTGCACGGCGTCGTGCCGGCGGTCCCTTCGATCGAAGTCATCCCGATCGCCTTCATGTCTTGGGAGGCCTGGTTGGCCGCCATCGCGGTGAGCCTGCTGGTCCAGGCTTGGCGCGCTCGATCCGGCAAGGTCCAACTGATGACGACGCACGCCTCCATGGGATGACCTTGCGCTAACCCCTGCTCGAGCGCAGCCACCGGCGGCGCCAGCGGGCCCTCCACCTATCCGTTTCGATGGCTGCCCGCGGGTGGCCAGCCCCCGGGCGTGTCTGCCCAACTCCTGTCCCTCAACCCTTTCTTCAACCCCGTTTCCCTAACTTCACTGGAAATCTCCATGAAACTCTCTTCGACTCCTTCGCTTCTCGCTTCGATCGTGGTGGTGGGCGCCACCCTGGCCGCAACCAGCGTCCACGCCCAGGCCTTCGATGCCGTGCGTCTGTACGGCGCTGCACCTGGTAAGGATGGCGGCCTGGTCGGCGGGGCCGTGTTGGCGGGCACCGAGTACCAAGGCTCGGACGAGCGTCGCACGTCAGCACTGCCCGTTCTCGACTACCAGTGGGCCAACGGCTGGTTTGCGGGTACGACCAACGGCATCGGCTACAACTTCTCGGGCAGCAATCACATGCAGTACGGCCTGCGGCTCACTGTCGACCTCGGCCGCAAGGAAAACCGTTCCTCGGCACTTCGCGGCATGGGCGACGTCGATGTCAAGGCCGAGTTCGGCGGATTCTTCAACTACGCGCTGACCCCCGATTTCAGCCTCACCTCGTCGCTGCGCTACGGTGCAGGCCAGGAGGGCAACGGCCTGGTCGTTGATCTGGGTGGCGCCTATTCCACTCAGCTCGATGCGCAGTGGCGCTTGGGCGTCGGCGCAGGCGTCAGCCTCGCGAACGCCGAGTACCTGCAGTCCTTCTTCGGCGTCACCGCTGCGCAGGCGACCGCGAGCGGGTACCGCGCCTCCGCACCCAAGGCGGGTGTGCGCAACGCCCGGATTAACCTTGCACTGACCTGTATAGCCACCCCGCGGGTGTCGGTCACAGCAGGTGTCTCCGCCAACACCCTGTTGGGCGACGCCGCGGACAGCCCGCTGGTTCGCAAGAAGACGAGCGTCAGTGGTTTGCTCGCGGCTGCATACGCCTTCTGAGCGCGCACTTGGCCCGATCGTCCGAGTTGAAACTCCACACACTCTGTACGCAGGGCCTCCCCGGCGGCAAGGCCTATCACTTCCAAACCATCGCACTGGCAGACCAGCGCGTCCCTGGATGTTGTTCAGCGACGGCCGTAGCAGGCATCGGCGCACTTCTGCTTACCTCTGTTGACGTCGTGCCCCACCTAATCGATACGTGAACGGCAGGTCTCAGCGTGCCGGATGAACGACAGCTGATGCCCGGCACGGTGAGTACGCAACCGCGCCACGAAGCTGACTCTCGACCGGCGAGCTCGGCCAACCAAGGTCAGCTTCCGGCGCAGTCAGCGGACCGGAACTCCGGGCCAAAGGAGCAGACGCTTGCGACCGCCGCTCTGGGCCCCTAGCGAAGTGCTGATGGCGTCTGGCGATACAGAGGTTGGCGAGCGCCGCTTGCACCTTCGCCCGAGCCTCGTTCCTGGCGATGCCGCGGCAGCTGACCTTGCGGTAACTGAACAGGTTCTTGATGACGTGGAATGGGTGCTCGACGATGGCCCGCACCTGTGCCTTGCGCCGCTCGAACCACTCGTCCAGCGCCTTGCGCGGCCTCACGGGCTTGGCCTTGACCAAGCCCCGCTTGACGGCGATGCACCAGTCGATGCCATTGCGCAACCGGCGTTCGTCCTGCGCGGCCTTGATCCCGTCGCGCTTGTCCATACCGGTGTGGCCGCTGCCGCCGTGGAGCTGGCACTCCTGACCGTGCAGCAGCTCGTGCGCGTGCACCACATTCGCCTCGTTGGACGCCGCGTACACGACGCTGTCGATCAGCCCCGACTCGGCGTCGACGCCCGTGTGCATCTTCATACCGAAGTGCCACTGCTTGCCCTTCCTGGCTTGATGCATCTCGGGCCGGAGTCGCTGTTGTCAGCTCGTGCTGTTTCGGCTGCCGCCGGACCGTCAGCAGCATGGTGGCATCGGGCACGTTCTCCCGTCCCAGGTCGATGCCGATGCACTCGCGCATGGCCCGGCTGTTGGGCAGCGCGTCTTCCAGCGCCTCTGGTCGCGACACGGCACCACCGTGTTCATCTCGGCAGGGAACCGCTCCCGCCTTGTATGGCGCTTCTTGTCGGCGCAGTCGGCGCAGTCGGCACTGGCAAAACCTATCTGCTTCATGCGCCTGTCGTCCCCCCTCGCGATCGCCTACGCCATCGTGGGCGGGCCGGACAAATCAGTGCGTCCCTGGGGCACCGCTTAAGCAGCATCCATCTGTGAACGCACAGCCTGGCTCCTCGACCGTTTGCCCGCCAACGCCGGACGCGCAGCCGGAACGTTTATGAAATCGGAAGCGAACATCAACCCCACCCTACGCCGAACCAGAAGACAAGCACTGCATCTGTGGCCAGGTTCCTGCATCGCGTACCTTGCCACGGCCCTATTGCGCCGAAGGCCTGGAGTGCCATTCGCCCAAGGCACGCGCTGCCTCATAGCGGTTGCGCACACGCAGCTTCGTGATCACGCTGTGCATGTGGTTCTTCACCGTGGTCGGCTCCAGCGAGAGTTGACGAGCGATCTCCTTGTTGGAACGCCCTTGACCTGCCAGCTCCAGCACTTCCCGCTCGCGACGTGAGAGGTCTTGCGCCGGAACCGCGGGGGCCGCTTGGGTGCCGGTCGGAGACTGGAGCAGACGCTCCTGCATCAGACGCGCCAGCCTTGGCGCACTGGGCCACTCGCCGCGCGAGGCAGCGAGGATCACGTCTGCGAGCCTTTCTATCGAATCGTTGACGGTTGCGTAGCCGGCCGTTCCTGCGGAAAGTAGGTCAACCACGGGCTGATGGTCTTCGGCGCTCAGACCCAGTGCGACGATGCTGCACCTGAGTGGGTCCGGCCTCGAGGCGCGCAACTGGCCGATCGTCGTCAGCGGTTCAGGGCACGACTGAATGTCCAGCAGCACCACGTCGGGCCACTCCTCTGCGCGCCAGCGCAACAGCAGCTCTGCGCTTTCGCAGGACGAAACGCCGTCAAAGCACTCGTAGGCACCCAAGGCCAGCGACAACCCATCGCGATAGATTCGGGTGCCGCCGCAGACTGTAACCGAGACCATGTCGCGTCCTCACCATCAAGGCCGTCCAGGGTGGTGGAATCTAGCATTCAGCTCACATCTGCCGTTACACAAATGTAGGGAGGCTCGGTGGGCCTCAGAGATTCACTGCGCGACCACGTCCTTCCAGCGCCCAAGCTGTGACACGCTGGTGATTCGGCCGGTCTTGCCGAGTTCACGCCACAGCCCCAACACGCAGTGGCGCATCGACAGGCCCACGCCTTCACGGGCGGCAAAGAGGTGTGCGGAGTAGATCGCGTTCCGGATCTCCCCGCCCATCAGTTCGAAGCGATCGGACAGCAGTGCCAGGTCGATGTCTGCGGCCCGGTCGGCGGCCGGCAGGAGCTTGTCCCAAATGCGGCGCCGCTGGCCGGCGTCGGGTGCCGGAAAGACGGCGCGCACCCGGATCCGGCGCAGGAAGGCGTCGTCGATGTTGGTGGCGAAGTTGGTGGCGAGAATGGCGAGTCCGTCGAAGGCCTCGATACGCTGCAGCAGGTAGTCCACCGTGATGTTGGCGTATCGGTCGTGCGAGTCGCGCAGTTCGGTGCGCTTGCCGAACAGCGCGTCCGCTTCGTCGAAGAACAACGCCACGCGCGCCCGTTCGGCTTCGTCGAAGAGCGCAGCCAGCTTCTTCTCGCTTTCACCGATGAACTTGTCGACCACCTGGGAGAGGTCGATGCGGAACAGCGCATAGTCGATCTCTCGCGCCATGATCTGCGCGGCCATCGTCTTGCCCCCGCCGGGCGGGCCGCTGAACAGGCAGATGAGCCCGCCACCGGCGCGCAGCGCAGCGCCAGGGCCGCCCGCGCCGAAAACCGATGCGGCGTGCCGCGCCCATGCGGTGGCGAGATCGATCTCGCGACGGGTCTCGTCGCGCAGCACGATGTCGCCGGCCTCGAAGGGGCATTCCACGCGCGCCGCCGCACCAGCGAAACGCGTCTCGCGCAGCATCTCGCACGCGGCACGCACATCCTGCGGGCCTGCAGCGCCTGCGGGTGACGCTCGCGCCGCTGCCGCCGCCAGTGCCGCGTCGATCTGGCGGCCGCCGAAGTCATAGCGCTCGGCCAAGTCGCGCAGTGCTTGCAACGGCCAGGCCGGCGGCGCGCGGGTGCGCCACAAACGCAGGCGATGTTCGGCGTCGCGACGAGGCGCCTGGACCTCGATGGGCGCGCGTGCCGACTTCGCCGCCAGGCCAGCCAGCGCCCCACGCGCCGCCGTCGCGATCAGAGGTGCCTCCAGGCGCTGCGTCAGCACGCGCCACATGGCCGTGGGCACCTCCTCGGCCCGGGTGACGATCACAATCGCGTGCGTCCAGATCGCCTCGCGCGACAACGCCGCCACCACGACCTCGTCGGCGATGGCCGCACCCTCGACGACGAGCGCAGACGTGCGCAGGGCCCCGGCGATGGCCTCGGCCATGCTTCGGCGGCCCACGCCCGCGTCACCGGCCAACATCAGCAGCAGTTCCGAGGCATGCCTACGGGCCGCTGCGTCGGCGGCGGCCCGGCAGGCCGCGACGCAGGCCTCTGGCAGTGCCTGGCCTTCGAGACCGTCCGGCCGCAGGACCAAGCGCTCGAAGGGGTCGCGCCTCTGCAGACCGAGCAGCAGGGGCCACACCGCATCGTCGACCTTGACCGCGCGCGAGGCCACCGGCCCGTCCCCCTCCAGGGCGACGAGCCGCAGCCGGAGCAGGGGCCCGTCCGTCGTCAGGCGTTCCACGACCGCAGACAGATCCCCTCCGAGTTCCCGGACCAGACCCACCGTCGGGCGCAACTTTCCCATGTGATCGTTGACCAGCGACATCAGGCGCGCCGCGCGCGGGTCGACCTCGACCAGGGCGGCCATCAAGAGCAACTCGCACTCGTCTTCGCGCAGGCCGAAGCACCGGGCGGCGTGCAGCAGGCCGGGCGGGCGGGCGTCGCTCACTGCGGCGGCGTCGGCAAGTTGGCGCGCGAACGCCACCAGTTCGCTGGCACCGGAAGCCGGCAGCGGCTGCCGCGCTGCCAGGAGGTGGAGGGCCAGTCTCGCGAGTTCCCGCGCCAATGGAGCGGGTGCGGGCTGCACGCCCTCAGGCGGGTGTGGCGCAGGGGCCTGGGCCGGCGCGACAGTGGAAACCGGCGACGCGGCTGCGGCTGTGCCACGTGCCGGCCGCGGCAGCCCGAACACGCGCCCGAGCAGGCCGCAGCCTGGCTCGCTTTTGCCCGCGCCGCGCGTGTGGCGCAGCAGCGCGACCAAGCGCGAGGGCGAAGGATCGTCGACCAGCGTGCGCTCGTGGCGCAGCGTGTGCACCACGGCGCGCCGGCCGTCGCCGTCGATCTCGACCAGCCGCGTCACCCCGTGGGCCAGTATGGCCGCGGCGGCGTCGCGCTGCGGGCCCGAGATCAGCACCTCGGCCGCACCCGGCCCGGTGTGCCCGACGAGTTCCATATCGGGCTCGCGCCGCAGCGCCTCCAGCACGATGGACCGGAGCATCTGCGGCAGTTCGTCCAGGGCGACGGCGACCTTCATCGCGGCGATCCGCATCACGCGTCCAAGCAGGGCATCGCAGGCAGTCTAGGCGCGCCGGTGCCCGGCGAGGGCGCGGCGCGAGGATCCAGATCTCCGGGGACCGAGGATCCGGATCCACCGCCGCTCCTGGACCGGATCCTCGCTGGATCCTCGGCGTGCTGGCCGCCCGGGCGGCCGTGGCGCAGGCTTGCGTCCGATGTCACGAGACTGCATCCGCGCCGCTTGCGGCGCTCCTCACTCCCTCGCGGCGGCCCGGCGGCCGCGGCACCGCGCGCCATGGCAAGCTGGCAACTGATCGAGCACAGCGGCCTGACGCTGGTGGCGCTGCTGAGGCGGCGCCTGGACGCGCTCGGGTTGGGCACCGTGCAGGTCGGCTTGGTCACGGCGACATCGTTCCGCAGCCTGGTCGAGTCGGCGGAGCCCTACATCTCGGTGTTCCTGTTCCAGGTGCACGGCAACGCCGAGATGCGCAACCAGGCGCTCCGCACGCGCGCCGACGGCACGCGCCAGCGCCAGCCGCTGCCGCTGGAGCTGAGCTACCTCGTCACCCCCTGGGGCGTACGCAATGCCGATGGCGTGGCCAGCGACGCGGTGGCGGCGCAGGAGGAGGCACGCCTGCTCGGTGTGGTGCTGCAGGCCTGCTACGAAAGCGCCGAGCTCGGCCGGCCGCAACTTGTCGACTCGGCGGCGCAGCCGGTTTGGGACGACCAGGACGGCCTGCAGATCGTGCTGGAGTCGCTACCGGTCGAGACGCACTACCGGATCTGGGACGCGGCCGAACTCGGCTACCGCCTTTCGGTGGTGTACCGGGTGCGCGTGGCTGCACTGGATCCGCTGGCGCTCGACAGCGGCGCCCGCGTCACCGAGGCCGATCTGGCGGTGCAGCCATGAAAGACCGCGTTGCGCCGATCCACCGCCTCTCGCTGGCGGTGCGCGTGGTCGACCACTTCTCCGGCGAGCCGCTGGCCGAAGAGCTGCCGCTGCGCCTGGGCGGCAGCCTGCAGCGGCCGGTGCTGGCCCCTGGCGGCGCCACGCGCCGGCAGGCCGACGGCGCCTACCGTTTCATCAATGTGCCCGATGGCCTCGTCACGCTGCTGTGGCGCGAGCCCTTCGCGCGCCGGCACGGCGGCTGGCTGCGCTGGCCGGACGGCGACCCGCAGTTCGCGCTGCCGCTGCCCGATCCCGCGGCATGGGCCGAGTTGCCGCTGTGGCCGGCACCGTCTGCCGGCGCGCGGCCCGGAGCCACCGGCGTGCGCGGCCGGCTGGTGGGTACGGGTGCCGCCGGGCTGACGGTGCGCATCGCCGTCGCCGGCGAGCCCTTCGACCGCTACACGCGCAGCGACGACAACGGCGAGTTCCTGTTCCTGCCGCCCGGCCGCCTGGCCCTGGATGCCGCCGGGCGCGTGCCGCTGCGCATCGAGGTGCAGGCCGGCGTGGGCGCGCCGCGCGTCGTGGCCGGCGGCTTCTTCGTTCCCGATGGTGCCGGTGCGGCCTTCGCCGGCGCCGACTTCACCATCAACCCGCGCAGCGTGTCGCGGATTGTGTTCCGGCTGCTCTGAAGGAGGACCCGATATGCCCGAGTACCTGCGCCCCGGCGTGTACGTGGAAGAGACCTCGTACCGCGGCAAGCCCATCCAGGGCGTCAGCACCAGCACGGCGGGCTTCGTCGGCGCGGCCCGCAAGGGACGGGTCGGCAAGCCGGTGTTCGTGCCCAGCTTCGCCCACTTCCGCCGCCTGTTCGGCGAACCGCTGAGCAACCCGTCCGAGGGCCTGGGCGGCTTCCTGGGCCACGCGGTCAAGGCCTTCTTCGACAACGGCGGCGCGCGCTGCTGGGTGGTGCGGGTGCTGGCCTTGGACGCGCAGCAGTCGGCAGCCACCGCCGAGCGCGGCACCGTGCTGCAGCTCGCGCCCGGCGTCACCGTGCGCGGCCCGACCGTGGAACTGCGCCTGAATGCGCTGCGCGGCGTGGCCGTGGGCACGGTGCTGCGGGTGTTCACGCGCAGCGACGCGAACAGCCCGTTCGCGCTCAGCCGCACGGCCACCGTGGCGGGTTACGACGCTGCCCGAGGCGTCGTCACGGTGGCGGCCGCCGATGCGATCCCCGGGGGCGTGGCGCTGGATCCGGTCAACACCGTGATCCTGCTCAACGGCGCGCTGCCGGCCGACGTGGCCCCGGTGGGCGGTGGCGCGGTCTTCAGCGCGCGCAATCCCGGCGTCGACGGCGATGCCATCGCGGTGGAGATCCGCCCGCGCGACCGCGCGCCGGTGGCGCTGGTGGGCGCGGGCGCGCTGCGCAGCCGCCCGCTGATCGACCTCGAGCCCGCCGCCTTCCCGATCATGCCGGGGCAGAACACGCTGCAGTTCAGCGCCGGTGCGCTGCGGCGCCTGCGCGTCGGCGACACGATCGACGTGGGCGCTTCGACCGGCCGCATCGTGCAGGCCATCGCCGAGGGCGACCTCAGCTTCGCGGTCGCCGCCGGCAGCGCCGGCTTCGACTACACCGGCGGGGCCACCGTGAACCTGGTGCAGCGCGGCGCCACGGTGCTGCCGCTGCCGATCGCGCTCGGCGCGGCGCCGGCGGCGCTGGCCATCGACCTCTCCGCCGCCGGCCCCTTCGGGCCGCTGGCGGTGCCGCACGAGTGGGCCGGGCTGCTGCGTGCCGGCGACACGCTCGAGTTCCAGGGCGGTGGCAACACCACGCGCGTGACGCTGAGCGCGGTGCGCGTGGCGCAGCAGATCGCCGCCGGCGCCCACGTGACGCTGGCCGCACCCGGCATGGGTGCGGGCGAGCTGGGCCCCGCCGAAGCGCGCATCACGCGCACCAGCGAAGCCAACCCGGCGCTGGCGCGCCTGTTCGTCGGCGACACCTCGAGCTTCACCGCACCGGCGCGCGCGGCCGGCGCCGAGACGGTGGCCGTCAGCAACGGCGTGGCTTACGACAGCGCACGCGTGCTGCTGGTCGACCCGGCCGACAACCTGCTCGTGGTGCAGCGGCTGGCCGGCGCCTTCCCGACCCAGGTCACCATCGCCGGCTGGACCAGCCTCGAGCAACTGCAGGTGGCCGCCGACGGCCAGACCGCGGTGCGCGTGTCCAGCACCGCGGGCTTCTACAGCGGCGCCAAGGTCGAGCTCGACAGCGGCGGCGCCAAGTACGAGGCGGTGGTGCAGTCGGTCGACCCCGCGGCCCGCACCGTCACCTTCACCGCCGGCCTGGCGCTGGGTGCCGGGGTGACGGTGCAGCTTGCCCCGGTCCCGGTGGACCGTGTCGCACGCCTGCGCGTGTGCGAGATCGACGTGCTGGTGCACGAGGACGGCGTGCTGAAGGAGAGCTTCGAGGGCCTGAGCTGGAACGCGGACAGCGCCACCGATGCCGGGCTGCGCTACTACGCCCTGCGCATCAACGACGAGGAGGCCGGTTCCAAGCTCGTGCGCGTGGCGCCACCGGCCGGCGAGGCGCACACATTGGCCTGGGCCCCGGCCTTCGCCAACGGACGGCCGCGGTCGCTCGGCGGCGGCAGCAACGGCAGCGCGCTGACCGAGAACGACCTCATCGGCAGCGACAACGGCCCCGGCCGACGCACCGGCATCCAGGCCCTCGCCGAACGCGACGACATCTCGATGGTGGCGGTGCCGGGCGTGACCGGCGAGGCGGTGCAGGGCGCGCTGATCACGCACTGCGAACTGCTCAGGTACCGCGTGGCCGTGCTCGACGCGCCGCTGGCGGCGGTCGATGTGAGCGCGCTGCAGGCGCACCGCAACAACTACGACAGCAGCCACGCCGCCTACTACGCGCCCTGGCTGCGTGCGCTCAACAGCGTGACCGGCCGGCTGGAGAGCTTCCCGCCCTCGGGCCATGCGATGGGCATCTACGCGCGCACCGACAACACCGTGGGCGTGCACAAGGCGCCGGCCAACGAGGTGGTGCGCAACATCTCCGACCTGGTGCTGCCGTTCACGGGCGCCGAGCAGGACGTGCTGAACCCGGCCGGCATCAACCTGATCCGCGACCTCACGCCGCGCGGCATCCGGGTATGGGGCGCACGCACGCTGTCCAGCGACCCTGAGTGGACCTACCTGAATGTGCGCCGCCTCTTCGCCTACCTCGAGCACTCGATCGACCTGGGCACGCAGTGGGTGGTGTTCGAGCCCAACGCCGAGGCGCTGTGGGCCCGCGTGACCGAGACCATCAACGCGTTCCTGTTCGGCGTGTGGAAGAGCGGCGCGTTGATGGGCACCACGCCCGAGGAGGGCTACTTCATCGCCTGCGACCGGACCACGATGACGCAGGACGACATCGACAACGGCCGCCTCGTGTGCCTGATCGGCGTTGCGCCGGTCAAGCCCGCCGAGTTCGTGATCTTCCGCATCGGCCAGTTCACGGCCAAGGCGGCCTGAGCCCGCCCCCCGGGACGCACCAGGAGAGTCGACCATGGCCAGCGAACGCGCCAACAAGAACCCGTACTCCAACTTCAACTTCATCGTCGAGTTCGACGGCACCGAGGTCGCAGCCTTCACCGAGGTGACGGGCCTGGACAGCGAGAACACGCCGATCGAGTACCGCGAGGGTGCCGACGCCACGTCGGCCCCGCGCCAGCTGCCGGGCGTGGAGAAGTACCCGCCGGTCCAGCTCAAGCGCGGCATCACCGGCAGCCTGGCGCTGTGGCTGTGGCGCAAGGAGGTGCGCGATGGCGGCACCACCTTCCCGCCCAGCCGCACCGTGACGGTCAAGCTGCTGGGCGAGACGCACGACCGCAACAACCCGGCGATGACCTGGACGCTCACGCGCGCCTGGCCGAGCAAGCTCACCGGCCCCTCTCTCAGCGGCAAGGGCAACGACTACGCCGTCGAGCAGCTCGACCTGGTGCACGAGCGGCTGGACATCAGCTGACGCACCCGCCGCAACACCCATGTCCGCGACGTACTCGATTCCCGGCGTCTACCGCGAGCCCAGGCCGCGCGCCGAGGGCTTCCCGCGCGTGCGCACGGACGTCGCCGGCTTCGTGGGCGTGGCCGGCCCGCGCGGCGTCGGGCAGGCGCTGGCGGTGGACGACTGGAAGGGCTACATCGCGCTGTTCCACGGCGGCGTGGAAGATCCGCCGCCCGGCGCGATGCTGCACGACGCGCTGCGCAGCTTCTTCGCCAACGGCGGCCGGCGCGCCTGGGTGGTCAACGTGGCGGCGGCCGTCGATGCCGTGCCGCCCCAGGTGCTGCTGAACCGGCTGCTGGGGCTTGCCGATCCCGACGTGCCGCAGGGCCTGGAGCTGCTGCTGCGCCAGGACGAGGTCTCGATCGTGGTGCTGCCCGAACTCGACGCCCAGGAGGCCGTGGTGCAGCCGCGCAGCGACGAGGACACGCCGGGCAGTCCCTGCTTCGCGGCCTGCGCGCGGCTCGCCGGCGCCGGCGTGCCGGCGCATCAGCGGCCCGAGCCCGCGTGGGAACTGCGGCGCCTGTTCGGCGACGACGACCTGCTGTGGGCGCAGCGTTACCTGCTGGCGCGGCTGCAGCAGGCGCGCTGGCGCTGGTTCGCGCTGCTGGCGCCGCCGCCCGGCCTGCCGGCCGAAGGCGCGGTGCGCTGGCGCGAACGCCTGCTGCGCCATGGCGACGGCCACGACGTGGCCGCGCTGTACTGGCCCTGGGTGCTTCAGCAGCGCAAGCCCGGCGACCCCGTCCGGCTGCGTTCGCCGGTGGGCGCGGTGGCCGGCATCTTCTCCGCCGTCGACGCCGAGCGCGGCGCGCATGCCGCGCCGGCCAACCGGCGCGTCGACGACGCCGTGGACCTCGACGCGCCCGGCGTCGACGACGAGGCCAACCGCATCGCCTACGACGCTGGTGTGAACGTGCTGCGCGCGGTGCCGGGCCTCGGGGTTGCGGTGTGGGGCGCGCGCACCTTGTTGTGGTCGGACGCGCCGGGCGGCAATGCCGACGTGCTGCGTTTCGTGAACGCGCGGCGCTGCCTGTCGGCGATCGCGCGCACGGCGGAGGTGGTGGGGCGGCCGCTGGTGTTCGAGCCCAACACCGCCCTGCTGCGCATCCGGCTGCACCAGTTGATGACGGACTACCTGATGCGCGTGTTCGCCACCGGCGCGCTGGCCGGTGAGCAGCCGCAGGACGGCTTCTTCGTCGCGGTCGACACCGTGGAGGACTCGCCGGAAGGCCAGCTGGTGTGCCGCATCGGCGTGGCGCTGGCGGCACCGGCCGAGTTCATCGTGTTCCGCATCGGCCGCGAGGGCGGCGTCATCGAGCGCGGAGAAGCGGCATGACCATCCCGCTGGTGCAGCCCGCGCTGCGCATCAACTTCTTCGTGACGATGTGGGACACGCCCTCGTCCAGCGACGACAGCATCGTCGGCAGCGCACTCGGCACCGTCGGCTCGGCGCTGCTCGGCGCGGCCACGCCCTTCCTGGCCGGCGGCTTCCGCAACGTGGAGGGCCTGGCGGCCCAGGCCACACTCGAGTCCTATCACGAGGGCGGCGTCGATCACAGCGAGTACCAGTTCTTCAAGCAGGCGGCCTACCCCAAGATCGTGCTCAAGCGCGGCGTCACCTTCAACGCCGACCTCTGGGACTGGCACCACCAGGTCGTCACCGGCAAGCGCAAGACGCGCAAGAGCGGCACCATCATCCTGCTCGACCAGCGCAAGCTGTACGACGTGCCGGATGTGTCGGTGCCGCTGCCCTTCCAGCACTTCCCGGTGGCGGCCTGGACCTTCCACAACGCGCTGCCGGAAAGGGTGACGGGGCCCGATCTCGACGCCAATGGCGGCGAAGGCGCCGCGGCCATCGCGATCGAGACGCTGGAGCTGCGGCCGGAGAAGATCGAGCGCCTGTCGATGGCGCTGATCCCCGGCGTGGCCGACCTCAACTCGGCACTCACCGGCCTCATCGGCGCCGCCGGCGCGGCCCTGGCCGGTGCCGGCGTCGGCATCGCGGCGGCACTCTGAGCGGGCGCATGACATGGCACTCGTGAAGGCCCGCCTCAGCAACGTCTCGGTGGCGCCATCGACGGCCAACCCGCCGGTGGAGGTGATGTTCAACCCCGACCTGCTGACCGTCACCACCAACATGCTCTACCCCGACATCTCGGTGCCGGGGCTGCGCACGCCGCTGCTGCAGTTCATTCGCGGCGAGGCGCGCACGCTGGCGGCGGAGCTCTTCCTGGACAGCTCCAACACCGGCGAGTCGCTGAAGGACAAGCTGGCACAGCTGCGCCGTTTCGTCACCATCGACAGCCACCTGCACGCGCCGCCGGTGTGCCTTTTCGAGTGGGGCGACACCACGTTCACGGGCGTGATGATCGAGTTCTCCGAGAAGTTCCAGATGTTCGACGAGAGCGGTCGCATCCTGCGCGCCCGTGTCACCGTGAAGCTCAAGGCCTACGAGCCGGCCAATCAGCAACTGGCCGAGATCAACCGGGCCTCGCCCGACCGCACGAAGACGCGCACCGTGCGCGCCGGCGACCGCTACGACCTGATCGCCGCCGAGGAGTACGGCGACGCCGTTCACTGGCGCGTGCTGGCCGAGGCCAATGGCGATGAGCGGCCGCGCCTGCTGGCGCCGGGCACGCTGCTCGTGGTGCCGCCGCTGTGAGGACGCTGCGATGAACGGTGAACTCGAGATCGGCCGCCTGGACGCCACGATCGAATTCGAGCCCGAGGCCGGCGCGGCAGCCGCGGGCGCGCCGCCCGGCGACGCGGCGGCGGCCGGCGACCTGGCGCGCCTGCGCGAGCTGCTGCGGCCACTGGTCATCGAGCTGCTCGAGGATGAGCTGGCGCGCTACACGCGCATGCGAGGCTGACCATGTCCGTGCCCGACACCCTCAGCACCCGCCCCGAGCGCCCCGGCACCCGGCTGTTCGCGCCCCAGGTGCGACTACTCGACGGTTCGGGCTCGCCTCTGGCCATCGACGGCCGGCCGGTCAGCCCCGACATCGTGAGCGCCAAGGTCACGCAGGTGGCCAGCGGCGTGTCGCAGGTGGAGGTGGTGCTGAACAACCAGCGCCACGACGCCGCGCACCGCCCACTGGCGCCGACCTGGCGCTACAACGGGCTGCAGGGGGTTTCGTTCGGCACCCGCATGCGGGTCGAGTTCCGCTATGGCGACGGCGCCTGGGTACCCATGATCCTGGCGCGCGTCACCGACGTGGCCTTCCTGTTTCCTCAGGCCACCGGAGCGCAGGTCACTCTGCAGGGCGAGGACCTGCTCAGCCTTCTGAAGACGAAGCCCGCGCAGGACACGATGTACATCGACTTCCAGGAGACGGACATCGTCGGCAGCGCAGTGGGCGACTCTCGCGCTGGCCTGCCGGTGGTGGCCACCGCGCCGACGCCGGCGTTTTCCGCGCCGCTGGCCGACGTCACGCACCAGGGCGCCAACACCTACCTGCAGTTCATTGAGTCGCTCGCGGAGCGCATGGACTACGAGACCTACGTCGACTTCGACGACCCTGGGTCCGGCGGCACCGGTGCGGTGAGCCTGCACTTCGAGCCCGCGCGTTCGGCCACGCTGGGCGAGCCGATCGAACTCCGGTGGGGCCGCGACCTGCTGGACTTCAAACCGACCTTCAAGGTCTGGGACCTGCTCACCAACGCCGTGGCCAGCGGCACGCAGCCCGGGCGGCGGCGGCCGTTCACGGCCGAGGTGACGATGGCCTCCGCCATCAACGACCTGCACGCCGCCGCGGGCGGCGCCACCCCGCTGCCGGCATCGACGGCGCGCGAGCGCGCCTTCGGCGACGAGAACCGGCCCGAGACCCACACCGAGCGCCTGTCGGTCACCGGCATCGACGAGGAGCGCGCGCGGCTGCAGGCCTGCGCGGTGCTGCGGCGATCGGCGCGCCAGTTCCTCACCGCCGACATCACGACCATCGGCGTTCCCGGGCTGGGCCCGCGGCGGCACGTGAACATCACCGGTTTCGGCGCGCCGTTCGACGGCATCTACTACGTCACGCAGACGGTCCACAACCTGTCGGCGGCGGGCTACATCACGGTCAGCTCGCTGCGTCGGCCCGGCATGCTGGATCCGAACGCCTACCCCGGAGGATGAGCGGCATGCGGCAGGGACTCTTCTCCGGGGTGATGGGCGAGGCCGAGGCGCGCCAGCGCGCGGGGCGCGTGCCGGGGCTGCGCTTCGCGGAGGTGGCCGAGATCACCGACGAGGGCTACGTGCTCGAGTGGCTGAGCGGCTCGGTGCGCTCGCGCTCGGCGCCGGCCCGCGTGGCGCGCTTCATGGCCGGCAACGAACGCGGCGCCTACTTCCCCTTCGAGATCGGCGACGAGGTGGTGGTCGGCTTCGAGGACGGGAACATCGACCGCCCGGTGATCCTGGGTGGCCTGTGGTCCGACGAGCACGCGCCGCCGCAGGAGGTGGACACCAGCAGCAGCAACAACACGCGCGCCATCGTCTCGCGCGAGAACGCGCGCCTGGTCTTCGACGACAGCCCGGGCGCCACGAAGCTGCAGCTGAAGTCGGCCGGCGGCATGGAACTGGTGATGGACGACGCCGCGGGCACGCTCACCATCAAGTTCGACAACTCCACCTCGATCGAGCTGTCGGCCGCGGGCATCAAGCTCACCGGCACGCGCATCGACCTCAACTGAGCCGCGCCATGATCGTGCAAGCCGACCCCCAGACGCCGCACTTCTTCCTGATCGGCACGCGTGCCCCCGCCGGCGGCGCGGGGCCGGCCGGCAGCGGCGAACGGGTGGCGGTGCTGGTGGCCACGCAGCGCGTCCACTTCGATGGCAGCGTGGGTGCCGGCGACGAGGTGCGTGCCAAGGACACCGGCATCGACGAAGCCTGGTTGAACGGACCTCTCCGCTACGAGGCCGAGATCGCACCTGCCAAGCCCGTGCCCGACGCGGTCGTGGTCGACGCGCTGGCGGGGATGTTGCCCGGTGGTCCCTTCGCACCGCCCGCGGCCGTGGAAGCGGCCTTGGCTGCCACCGTGTTCGGCAGCGTGGAAGTGCGGCGCACCACCCCCGTCCACGTGCACGGCGCGCGCCGCTTCGGCTGGCGGCCACGCGGCACCGCCCCTCGACTCGGTCTGTCTGGCAACGCGGGGAACTTTGACCCCGGCGTCCAGGCGCTGCCCGCGAACTTCAGCAACGCCTTCTTCAACGGTCAGCCCTTGGACGGCGAAGCCCTGTTCAACCCGGGCGACACGTTGGCCTTCATCGACGTCGCGGCCCACAGCCGCGTGCTGCGGATCCCGCAGCCGCCGGTCACGCTGGCGATCACGCGCGACGGCGCACCGCTGCAGCCGCCCGCCGCGATGCAGTTGCAGGTGGACACGGTGGTCATGGACCTTGCGATCAGCGCGTTCAACCTGGTCTGGCGCGCCGTGCTGCCATGGGAGGCGCGTTTCGCCGGCGCCACCCTGCAGGTGAAGAAGCAGCCGAGCTGAGGAACAGGAGCACCGACCATGGGCATGCCCGTCACCACACAGACCACCGGTATCTGCTACGCGTTTCCCAACGTGTGCACGACTGACACGCCCGGCGGGCCGGTGCCCATTCCCTACCCGTCGATCGGCCAGCTGTCTGACGCAGATCCCGTCACCAATGGCGCCACCGACGGCGTGTTCGCCGCGCGGCATCCGCTGGTCACCGTGGCCAGCCGCATTCCAACCACCAGCGGCGACGAGGCTGCCCAGCCTGGCACGAAGGGCGGACCTGTCACCTTTCCCAGCGGCTCGTCCAGCGTCTTCGCCAATGGCCACGCGGTGGTGCGCCTGCTCGACCCCACCGAGCAGAACAACGGCAACGCCCGCGGCACGGTGCTCGCCGGCGTGAGCTCGGTGATGGCGGGAGGCTGAAGCGATGGCACGCGTGGGCGCACCCCTGCTGCAGCGTCCCCAGCTGGGCCGCGGCTGGGCGTTTCCGGTGCGGCCGGTGAACGGGCGCCTGCAGCTGGCCGCCGAGGAGGAGGACATCGAGCAGGCGATCGAGATCGTGCTGCGCAGCGCGCCCGGCGAGCGCGTGATGCTGCCGGCCTTCGGGGCCGGCCTGCAGCAGTTCCTGTTCGCGCCCAACAGCGCCGTGACGCACCGGCGCGTCGAGCAGGTGGTGCAGGACGCGCTGCTGAGCTTCGAGCCGCGCGTCACCGTCGAACGCGTGTCGGCACGTGCCGCGGCCGAGCCGGCCGGCTTGATGGAGATCGAGATCGACTACGTGGTGCGCCGCACGAACTCGGCCTTCAACCGCGTGTTCCCCTTCTACCTCACCGAGGCGGAGTGACCGATGCCTCTGACCCCGCCCCGCCTCGACGACCTCGACCACAAGACGGTGTTCGAGGCGCTGCGCGCCCGCATACCCATCGTGGCGCCCGAATGGACCGACCACAACGACAGCGATCCCGGCATCACGATGCTGCAGCTGTTCTCGCACCTGGCCGAGATGGTGGGCTACCGGCTCAACCGCGTGCCCGAGAAGGCCTACGTCGAGTTCCTCAAGCTGGTGGGCGTGAAGCTGCGGCCGGCGCAGGCGGCGCTCACACGCGTGGCCTTCACGCTGGCCCGGCCGGAGCGCGCCAGCGGGCTGCTGCTGCCGGCCGGCACGCGCATCACGGCCAAGGGCGGCAAGGGCAAGCCGCCGGCGTTCGAGACCGACACGCCGCTCGACGTGCTGCCGGCGCAGCTGGCGGCGCTGATCAGCACGCGCCACGGCCTGATCGACATCAACGGCGAAGGAGACACCGGGCCCGCCAGCGGTGCCTCCCCCAAGGACTACATCGCCGAGCGCTTCTCGATCGTCTGGGACGGCAAGGCCCCCAAGCTCAAGGACATGCCGACGCAGCCGGTGCCGCTGTTCGGCCGCCCGCACGAGGAGACCCACCGCACCTTGTACCTCGCGCTGGCTTTCAACCAGTCGGTCGCGGCCGGCTTCAAGGGTGCGCGTGCCGCGCTGCACCTGCAGCTGGACGACGACGAGCAGCCCGACGACGACGCCTCCGCGCGCGCCGGCGCACCGCCGCTCTCGATCCAGAACATCGTGCCCGAGGGCGCCACGCTGGTGGAGTACGCCTACTACCGGCCACCGGCCGCGGGCGAGCTGGCGGGTTCGTGGGAGCCGCTGATGGTGCTGGCCGACGAGACCGATGGCTGGACGCGCTCCGGCCACCTGCGCTTCGAGGTGCCGGCGCGCATCGGGCCGGTGCCGGCCGGCAGCTGGAAGGACGTGGCCAGCGGCGTGCCGCACCCGCTGCCCGGCGCGCTGAAGACACCGGTGGACGACACGCCGCCCGAAGTGCCGGTGAGCGGCTGGATCAGCGTGCGCTTCGCGGTGCCGCCGCAGGGCCTGCTGCTGCGTTCGCTGTCATTCAACACCGCACCTGCGAGCCACCTGCAGACCGTGCGCAACGAGCGCCTGGACGCCGGCAACGGGCAGCCGGGCCAGCGCATGTCGCTGGCGCAGGGCGATGTCGCCGCCGGCACGCTGCAGCTGGCCAGCCGCGAGCCGGCCCGGCCCGGCGAGTGGCTGGACTGGCGCGAGGTGGAGGACTTCGACGCCGCCGGTCCCGATGACCCGGTGTACGTGCTCGACGCCGAAGCCGGCGAGCTGGTCTTTGGCGACGGCGCGCACGGCCGGCCGCCGCGCGCCGGCGAGCGCCTGGTGGCGCGGCAGTACCGCCACGGCGGCGGCGCCGACGGCGATACAGCCACCGGTGTCGTTAACCAGCCCGCGGGACTGCCGCCGCAAGTGAGTGGCGCTTTCAACGTTCTACCGGCGCGCGGCGGCCGCGACGCCGAGACGCTGGAGGCCGCCAAGCAGCGTGCGCCGCGCGCCTTCGCACGGCGCGGCCGCGCCGTCACCGCGGCCGACTTCGTCGACGCCGCCTGCGAGGCGCCGGGCGCGCGCATCGCGCGCGCCACCGTCGTGCCGCTGCGCCGGCCGTATCCGCAGGGGCACCTGGTCGGCGACGACCGGGCCTCGGGCGTGGACATGGACACCGAGGCCGCCGGCGCACTCACGGTGGTGGTGGTGCCGCAGTCCGACGCCGCGTATCCGGTGCCCACGCCGGGCGCACTGGCGGCGGTGGCGGCGCATCTCGACGGCCTGCGCCTGCTGACCACCGAGGTGCACGTCGGCACGCCGCAGTACGTGCGCCTGCACGACCTGCAGGTGGCGGTGCGCGCCAAGCCCGGTTACACCGCGACGGCGCTGCGCGAGGGCATCGCCGACACGCTGCGGCGCAGCTTCGATCCGCTGCGCGGCGGGCCTGACGGCAGCGGCTATCCCTTCGGCGGCAGCCTGCACCACGCCGACCTGGTGGCCGCGGTGTTCGCGGTGCCCGGGGTGGCGCGTGTGGAGTCGCTGTCGTGCTGGGCCGACGGCTCGTCGCCCGAGGGCGACGAGCCGGCGCTGCAGTGGCGGCTCGAGCGCCGCCAACCGGTGCACCTGACGAGTTGCCAGGTGGAGGACGGCGACGAACTGCGCCTGGTGCTGATGCCCGACGAGCTGCCGTTCGTGGACGCGGCGAGCCTGCTGGTCAGCGTGGTGGCGGACCCATGAACGAACGCCCCGGCCTCCTGCATGCCCGGCTGCGGCCTGGCCTGGCGCCCAACGGCTCACGCTGGCTGTTGCTGCGCGAACGCGCGCAGTGGCAGGCTGGCCAGGCCAGCGGGCTCGCCTACGACAGCGCCGCATCGGCCCTGCAGCTGGCGCCGCGCGTGGTGGCGGAACTGGTGCAGCACTGGCTGCCGCTTGCGCCGGTGCGCGCCCGCGACGGACGCAGCTACCGGCTCGACCCGGCGCAGCACCGGCTGCTCGTGCGCGGCCCCTGCGACACCGCATTCGCGCCGGTGCCGGGCATCGGCGGGCGCGGCCACGCCACGGGGCGCCTGTGCCATCCCGCGGGGCTGGCGGTGGACGAGCACAGCCGGCCGTGGCTGGCCGACACCGGCAACGCACGCATCCAGGTCATCGATCCGGCGCCGCGCTCCGGCGCGGTGGTGGCGGCGGTGCTTGCCGAAGGTCTGCGCGAGCCGGTGCACGTCGCGCTCGACGGCGGCGGCAACTGCTACGTGGCCGACCGCGGCACTGGCCGCATCCACGTCTTCGGCGCCGATCTCGCGCCGCGGGCCGCGTTGCCGCTGCGCAGCCTGGATCCGTGGAGCGGCGAGCCCTGGGCGGCCGATCCGCCGCCGCGCCCGCTGGGCGTGGCGGTCACCGCGCACGGCACGCTGGCGGTGTTCGACCCCGGCCGGCCCTTCCTGTGGCACATGGCCTGCGACGGCACGCCGCTGCCGGCACTGCCGTGGCCGGCCGACGGCGAACAGGCGCCCGGCTGGCCGAGCCTGCCCGGGCGCTATGCCGCCGAGGGCGAGTTGCTGCTCGGTCCGCTGGACGGCGGCGTGCACAACTTCGCCTGGCACGAACTGGAGTTCGACGCCACGCTGCCGCCCGGCACCCGCGTGCTGGCCCAGACCTGCGCCCACAACGAGCCGGTTGCGCCAGTGCTGGCGTGGGCGCCACGACGGCCGGTGGCGCTGGTCGCCGCGGCGCCGGGCGGCGGCGCGCAGACCACCACGCGCCTGGTGCTGTCCAGCGACGACGCCTGGCAGCTGTGGCGCGCCGGTCGCCTGGCGCGGGCGCTGGCCCCGGTGCTGGCCGAGCTCGCCGGTGATGGGCCGGTCGGCGGCGCGCTGCTGCGCCTGCCAGGCGCCTGCGCGCGCCAGCTGCGGCGCGGCGACCGCATCGCGCTGGTCACGCCAGCCGGCGGGCAGCAGGCGTTCCGCATCGTCGACGCCACTGCCGCGAACGTGCAGGCCGCGGTGTCGGGTGCGGTGGCCGCGTTCGCGGCGCCGCAGCGGGTGCAGCTGATCGAGCGCCGCGACGAGGCACTACCGGACGGCCCGCTGGACCTGGCGTTCCTGGGCGCGCCGACCGAGCTGCTGCCGGCCGCAGCCGGCGTGCGCGACGCGCGCCCCGAGCCACTGCGCCTGGCGCACGAGCTCGCGGCCTTCCTGCGCGAAGGCGACGTGATCGAGATCGTCTCGGCCACCGGCCGCGCGCGCGTGGAACTGGTCGAGCACGACGAGGCGGCGGTGACATTCAGGCTCGACGCGGCGGTGGCCGGCGACTTCAGCCACGCGCGCGTGGAACTGCTGGACGGCGCTGCACGCGCGATCGTCGGCGCCGCGCTGCCGGCGCTGGGCGCGCTGCCGTCCGGCAGCCAGGCCACCCTGCTGGACGACGCGCACGGCGAGCAGCAGCCGGTGAGCTACGTCGCCGGCGACACGCCGCTGCCGGGGCTTTCCACCGTCTGGCTGGGCGCCGGTGCGTTCGCCGGCGAGGTCACGCCGGCCAGCTGGAACCAGCTGCAGTTCCCGGCGGCGCGCGCCACCGACCGCGGCCGCTACCTGTGGCTGCGCCTGCGGCTGCAGGGCGCGCTGCCCGCCACGCGCGAGCAGGTCGGGCCGGCGACGCTGGCCACCGCCACGCCGGCCATCCATGCGCTGCGCATCACCGGCCCCCGACCCAGCCTGCTGCCCTGGCTGCCGGCGCTCTATGCGCGTCGCGACGCCGCGCAGGACCCGCCGGGCGCTTCGTTCCTGGAGCGCTTCCTCACGCTGTTCGAAGGCCGGCTCAACGACATCGAGCGCGCCTACGAGAGCATCGGGCGGCTGCTCAATCCGGCCGCCGCCGACGCCGAGTGGCTGACGTTCGTGGCCGGCTGGATCGGCCTCAGCTTCGATCCCTCGTGGCCGGCCGAACGCCGGCGCCGCCTGGTGATCGAGGGCGCGGCGCTGCAGGCCGGCCGCGGCACGCCGGCGGCGCTGGCGCGTTACCTCGAGATCTACACCGGCGCGCCGGTGGGCATCACCGAGGACTTCATGCGCCGCCCCGGCGCCCCGATCCAGCTCGGCGCGCGCGGCGCGCTCGGCCTGGCGCCGCTGGGCGGCGAGCAGCAGCGCATGCAGGCGCTGGGTGCTGCGCTCGCGCACCGTTTCAAGGTCAGCCTGACGCTGCCCCGCGAGGTTGACGCGGCCGCCGCGACGAGCGCCGTGCGCCGCATTGTCGAGACCATGAAGCCGGCCCACACCGCCTGGCGCTTGCGCAGCGCGGTCGCCGATGTGCCGCGCATCGGCATCGACACCGTGGTCGGCGCCACCGTCATCGCGCCCGATCTGCCGTGCTGCGACGACACCGGCGCCGCCACTGCGGCCGCCGACCCCTTGCAGGTGGGCGGGCGGCTGGGCCGCGCGGCCCTGCGAGCTTCCAACGATTCCCAAGGAGTGCGACATGCCTGACTGGCCCCGCCTGCCCGACGACGCCGGCTGCACCGCGGCCCCCTGCGGGCTTCCCGCCGGCTTCTTCCGCGTGCGCTACTTCGAGAACAAGCCGATGCGGCTGGCCGACTATGTCGACGAACAGCAGTACCACGGCGGCAAGCGGCGCTTCCACAACCAGCGCCTGCATGGTGCCGGCATCCTGTGCGGACTGAAGGTCTCGCTGCTGGAGGCCGGCGGGCTGGTGCTGCGCGTGGCGCGCGGCGCAGCGCTGGACGACTGCGGGCGCGAGATCGTCGTCGGCTGGGACCAGTGCGTGGACGTGGCGGCCTGGTTCCGGCACCAGAAGCGCGTGCAGCGCGACAACGGCCACGACCTGTGCAAGCCGGACGCCGAGCGGCGCATCGGCGTGTGCGTGCTGCTGCGCCACGCCGAATGCAGCGGCAGCCCCGAGCCGGCCCCGCGATCGCGCTGCCGCAGCGCAGGCAGCGGCTGCAGCTGTGGCGGCGGCGCGGACTGCAGCTGCGGCGGCGGCGCCTCGACCCTGTGCGGCGAGCGGGTGGAGTACGGGCGCGTGAGCGAGGAGTTCGAGTTGCGCCTGGCGTTTGCCGAGGAGGCGCGGCACCTGGGCGCGCATGCCTTGTTTCCAGAAGCGGCGGCGATCGACGCGGCGCTGGCGCAAGCGCACGGCGGCGTGGGGCTTCTGCAGGCGCTGGCCGAGCCGGTGCGCGAGCGCTGCGCCGGCGGCGGCGAGGGCTGGCTGATGCTGGCCTGCTTCGACCTCGTGCTCGACGCCGAGGACGACGAGCAGGTGCGCGAACTCGCCGACATCGACCACCGCTGCGCCTCGCAGGTGCTGCTGTCCACCGAGGTGCTGCAGCACCTGGTGGCCGGCCTGGCCGCCGAGGTCGAGCCCGGGCTGGGCGGCCCGGCCTTGCGCCGCATCCACTTCCGCCACGTCGGCGAGCAGCGTTACCAGTTCGTGCTCGAGCTCACCGCACCGGTGGCCGAGGCCTCGCTCGACGTGGACAGCAGCTTCGACCTGCGCCAGCTGGCGCGTGCCGGCTGGTCGCACCCGGCGAGCAATGCGCTGAACATGGTCTACAAGCCCGGCCGTCAGGAGTCGCAGGACCTGGACGCGCCGGCGATCTACATCACGGTGGACAACGACTGCGGCACCTTCCTGCGCCCGGGCGGGCGCTACCAGCTCTACACGCCGGCCGCGGCCGACCCGGTGGTCGACGAGTGGCTGCGGCCGCTGCGCCCGCGCCAGCTGCTGTGGCGTTTCGCGATCGAACGCGGCGAGGGCGGCGAACTGGTGATGAAGCCGCTGGCGGCGCGAGGAGTGCAGCATGGCTGACAAGCTCTCCCCCCTGCTGGATCAGCTGGCCGCGGTGCTGGCCGTCGGCGGCAAGGGCCTGCAGGGCGCCGCCGTGGGCGGGCTGCGCCTGCTCCTTCCGCTGATCGAGGTCTACACCGGCCGGCGCGTGGACGAGGGGCAGGGCGGTGGCGAGGCCGGCCGCCTCGGCCTCGATCGCGGCGAGGAACTGCTGCTCAAGGCCGCGGTGCAAAAGGGTTTCCTGGAGCTGGTGGAGATCACCTCGCGCACCCACCGCGTGTACCCCGACGCGCCGCTCTTCTCCGCGTTCGACGCCCAGGGTGTCGCGCAGACGCCGCAGCTGGTGCACCTGCTGGCGCTGGCCGCGGCGGCGCGCCAGACCTTCGGTGACGGCAAGGACGAGGGCGAGGGCCAGGGCGACGAAGGCGGCGAGCCGGACCCGAGCGAGCTTCCGCCGCCCGGTGAGACGGTCGTGTTCATGGCGGTGGGCCCGGGCGAGTACGCGCAGCGGTCGGGCCCGATGACGGCACGCGAGATCAGGAGGATGTCCATGCGACAACGCAACTACACACCGCCCCAGGCCGCCCGCCTGAAGTCGGCCCCCCACGCGCGCCAGCTCCAGGTCGGGCCGGCCCTGCAGGTCGCCGTGGCGGCTCGGTCGGCGCCGAAGGCCGCCGGCGCGCTGGCGCTGCGCAGCGGCTGCGGCTGCGGTGGCAGCGGCGGATGTGCGCGTTGCGGTGGCGGCGTGCGCCGCTTCGCGCCGGCGCGTTACGACAAGGACGGCAAGTGCCAGCCGCTCGGCACCGTCAGCTGCGACACGCGCTGGCGCGTGCGAGAGTGCCTGAAGGTGGCGTTCTGCGACCTGCTGCGCAACGTGGGCGATCAGCTGTGCGACGAGAACGGCGGCTTCGACACCACGGCCAATCCCGACTGGAAGGCCCTGCTCGGGTCCTTCGCCTGCTCGGTGCTGAACTGTCTGCCCGACGCCATCTGTCCGCCGCCCGAGTCGCCCGCGTGCGCCGCGCCGCTGCCGTGCATCGAGGCATCCGACGACTGCAACTTCGCGGTGGGGGAGTGACAACGTGACCACGGCCAACCGAACCGACTTCCGGGCCTGCGTGCACGGCGCCTTCGACGGCGGCCTTTCGCGCGCCGCCTTCTTCGACGGCATGGTGCTCAACGCCGACGACCTGCTGCGCGAGCAGTCCTACTGGCGCGGCAAGCGCCGGCTCACCAACCGGGCGCTCGGCCACGGCGTGGTGTGGGGCCTGGGCGCGCAATGGGACGAGCGCACGCGCCGCTTCTGCCTCGCTCCGGGCTACGCGCTCGGCTGCTGTGGCGACGACCTGGTGGTGTCGTGCGCGCAGACCGTCGACGAGAAGGCGCTGATCGACCGCTGCAGCGCCGACTTCCGCCGCCTGCTGGCGCACGCCAGTGGCGCCGGCGGCCTGTGCGACGAGGCCGCGCAGCCCGATGGGCCGATCGAGGCCTGCCTGCTGCTCGAGTACGTGGAGTGCGCGGAAGCGCCGCGCGCCGCCATCGAGGACGACTGCGACAGCGGCCAGGACATCCCGTGCCGCTACGGCGCCGTGCGCGAGACCACCCGGCTGCGCCTGGTGCCGCCGCCTTGCCCGCCGGGGCCGGGCGCGATCGCCGCGTTCTGCGAGCGCATCGAGGCCATCCGCGCCTCGCTCGAAGGCACGCCGGGCGCGGTGATTGAGCCGCTGCAACTGCAGCCGGCGCCGGCCGCGCGCCTGAGCCTGGCCTACCTGGGCGCCGGCGTTGTCGGCGGCGCGAACACGCTGGCGGCTGCCGACGGCGAACTCGCGTGGGAGGCCGGCGCGACGGCCAGCCTCGCGCTGGCCGGCGTGTCCGGCGGGCCGCCCGCCGCGCTGCGCGTCGGGCTGGAACCGCCACCCGGCTGCGTCTTCGTCGAGCTGACAGTCGGCGCCGTCGCCAAGGCTCCGGCAGAAGCCCTGATGGGTGCCTTCCAGACCTACACGCCGCCGCCGGGCGCGGCCAACGAGGTCAAGGTGCTCGCCCACGCGGCGCCGCTGTTCGGCACGCAGCCGGGCTGGCGCGCGGTGGTGACGCTGCGCGTGACGCCGGCCGGCAACGGCAGCGGCAACGGCAGCGGCAACGGCGTCACGCTCACCGCCACCATCGACAGCCTGGAGCAAGAGGACACGCGCGCCGACTGCGCCTCGCTGCTGGCCGGCGGGCTGCTGTGGCGCGATGGCGCTGCCTGCACCGGCCGCACGCTGGCGCTGGCCGGGTTGTGCGGCTGGTTCGTGAGCCAGCTCGGCACCGCCGCCTGCGGCCCCGCGGCTGACGAGGAACCTTCGGCCGAGCAACAGGCGCGCATGCTGGCGGCCTGGAGCATCTGCCGGCTGGCCTGGCGCGGGCTGTTCGGCCTGGACCCGGCGCTGGCTCCCGAGGCCGGCCTCGAGAAGTGCCTGCGCCAGCTGTTCCGCGCCTGGTGCGAAGGCCTCGTGTACAAGGGCCCGCGCTGCGACGGCGAGGCCCACGGTGTGGTGCTGGGCACGCTGCAGCTCAGCCCCAAGGGACGCGTGCTTTGCTTCGACGCCTGGCAGCACCGCCGCCACGTGCTCACCGGGCCGCTGCTCACCCACTGGGGCGCGCAGATCGGGCTGGCGCCGCCGGACCAGTCCGTCGCGCGCCTGGCGAGCTGGATCTGCTGCGTGGCGCGCACGCCGCTGACGCCGCCCGAAGACCTCGAGTGGCCCGACCTGGCGACCCTGCAACTGCCCGGCGGCGTGCTCGCAACCGGCCGCGACTTCGCGGTCAATGACCGCGCCGAGGGGGCCGTGGCAAGTGCCGTCAAGCAGGTCGGCGGCCGCGACTTCGTCGGCGAACTGTTGGGCATGCTGCTTGGCGGCACGCGTCCCACGCTGGCCGGCACCGACGAGTTCAGCGTGCTCACCAGCGGCCCAGGCGGGCTGAGCCTGCTGGCGCCGCGCCGGGCTGCGGCGCAGGCGCCGGCCGCCGCGGCGCCCGCGGCGGCCGCCAAGGCCGAGGCACTGATGGCAGAGATCGGCATGGCGGGCGCCACCGTCTCGCCGGCGTCACGGCGCGTGCTGCGCGACTTCGTCGCCGCCTATGCCGAGTCGCTGCCGCTCACGCTGCTCAAGCCGCGGCCCGAACTGCCCACCTTCGAGCCGACGGTGGGCGCGCTCGACGCCGCCGGCATCCGCAGCGTGGCCGAACTGCTGGCGCTGGGCCCGCAAGCGGCACTGGACCGCGTGGCGCCGCAGCTGGCCGGTCACGCCGAACTGGCCGATGCACGCAGCGCCGAGAAGGCGGTTGCCCTGGTCTACGACAGCGGCGTGAAGGCGCTGGCCTCGGCCGCGCAGGCAGTGGCCGACAGGGCGCGCGAGGGCGGCGAGGCCGACCCCTTCACACGCAGCGACCTTGGCGAAGGCAGCACTGTTGCGGCGGTGCGCAAAGCCGCCAACATCCACCTGCGCGAGCGCGGATTCAGCGCGGCCGACGTGCGCGGCATCGCCCACCGGGCCGCGTTGCCGCGCGCCTGACCGGGCCGGCGCCGTGGCCGGCATCCGCGTCGAGCACGCCGCGCTGCGGCTGGTGGCGCCGCTGGCGCTGCGCAGCCAGGCGGCGCAACTGCGGCAGCGTGCCGAGAACGGCTTCGTGCCGGCCGTGCTGCACGGGCTGGCCGCGCGGCTGCACCGGCGCTACGGCGCGGACGCGGTGCTGCGCCTGCCCAGCCTGCGGCTGCGCCTTCGCATGCCGCCATCGGCGCTGGAGGCCGGGGCCTGGATCGAGCGCGTCAGTGACGACCTGGCGGAGCAGGTGCAGCAGATGCTCGATCGCGAGGCCCCCGCTGCCGTGCCGCCCGGCGACCCGGCGGCGATGCGGCTTTACCACGACCATGCCCACGAGCAGGCGGTGCGGCTGCTGGCCGCGGCGCGGCGCGAGCGCGGCCCACGCGGCGAGCGCGAGTCGTTCGAACGCCTGTGGACCGGGCTGCGTGCAGCGCCCGCGCCCGAGCGTGCGGCGGTGCTGCTGCGCTGTGGCGAACTGCCCGACGCGGGCGCGCTGCTGGCGCGCTGGTCGGCAGCCGCGCTGCGCGAAGTCTTGGACGGCTTGCCGGCACACGCGCCCGCGGCGTGGCGGTGCCGGGTGGATCAGGCCCTGCAGGCGGGGGCCGAAGCCGGCGCCGGGTGGCGGCCGCAGCGGCCCGACAGCGCAGCGCCCGCGGGCGGCGGCGAGCCCGCCGCGCCGGCAAGGGCACGGGTGCCCGACCCCGCTGCGCCCCTGGACTGCGACGGCACCTCGAGCGATCGGCCGGCCGACCCGCCGCCCGCGGCCCCGAGCGCGGCCGCCGTGGCGCCGCAAGCCCCGCACGCGCCGCAGGCCCTGGCCTTGGCCCGCGCGCCGGTGCGCGGGCCCGCGACGCCGCAGGATCCCGCGCCGGTCACCCGTCGCGGCGCCGCCGCGCGGCCGGACCCGCAGCACCACGCGCCACCACCGCCACGGGCCGTTCCTTCCGCTGCCGCGCCGGCGCCGACCGACGCCATCCGCGTGCTGGCCAGCCGCTGGTGCGGCCTGCCTGTGCTGCTGAACCTGAGCCTGCGCCTGGAGCTGCCCGAGCGCCTGTGGCAGATCGGCGTCGACGAGGGCGATGCGCTGGCCGCGATGCTGGCGCGGCTGGCCGGTGCCGACGACGCAGTGCTGGACGAGCCCGCCGCGCGCCTGGTCTCGCGCGCCTTTCCGCGCCGGCCGGCCGCCGTGCCGCCACCGCCGGCCTGGGCCTGCGACGAGCTGGCCGGTGGCGTCGCGCAGGCGCTGGCGCGCTGGCCGGCGCTGCGCGGGCAGCATGGCGCGCTGCGCGAGCGCGTGACCGAACTGCAGGCCTGGCACGGCCGCGGGGCTGGCTTTGACCTCGCTGCCTGGGGCGCCGCCTGGCACCAGGCGCTGGCCGAGGCGCTGCTCGACGAGCGCCTGACGCCTGCCGCGCTGCAGGCACGCCTGGGCGGTGCGGGGCAGGTGGTCTGCGACGGGGACACGCTGCGCGTGGTGCAACCGCTGGCCGCCATCGACATCGGCCTGCGCCGCGCCGGCCTTGATGCCGACCCGGGCTGGCTGCCCTGGCTGGACAAGCGGCTCCTGTTCGTGTTCGAAGGCCCCGAGCCGACCGAGCCGCTGGAGCCCTGATGCGCCGCGCGCCTGCAGCAGGCCGGCGCGAGCCGGCACCGGCCGGGCGGCCCGCGGCCGGCCTGCCGCGGCGCGCGGAGGAGTCGCTGGAGGACCGCGTCGGCGCGCGTGCGGCGCGGCGCGTCGCGCCGCCGCACGAGACCTGGCTGGAGATGGCGGGCATCGTGGTGCGCCTGCTGCAGCCGGCGCCCGGTGGCGCCGGCCCGCCGGCCGACACCGCGCGCGCCGCACCTGACGCGTCGACCGAAGCGGCACCGGCATCGGCGGCGGTGGACAACACCCGGGCCGGCGCAACGACCACCGGCCCCGCCGCCGAACCGGCTGCGCGCGGCACACCGGCCGGCCGCACCGGCACTGCAGACGTGGCGCCGCGCACGGAGGTGTCGGTGCCGATCGACGTGCCGGACTTTCCGGCGCCGGTGGTCGCGCCGCCGCTGGCCGGTCCATCGGCGCTGGTGCGTGACGGCACCGAGCCGGCGTCCGCCCCGCCAGCGCCGCAGGGCGAGGCGATGCCGGAGCCGACGGCCGCGGTGGAGACGCCCGGACCGGGCGCGCACCGCCGTATCGTGGCGCGCTGGACCGCCGGCGTGACGGCCGGGGCGACTGCGCTGCCGCGCGCGCCCGTCCATCCGCGCGCGGCCGCTGCCGCTGCACTCGACGACGGTGTGGCCGGCGCCCGCGCACGCCATGCGGCCACGCGTGCGGGCCTGGCCGACGAAGCGCTGTCGCAGGTGCCGCCGGGGCCGGACGTGGAGGACGCGCCGTCGCTGCCCACGGGCAATCCGGTGCCGGAGCACACCGCGCGCATCACCGTGCTGTCCGACCTGCGCCTTCCCGACGACTCGCCGCCCGAGCTGGTTCGCTCGTTGCCGCACAACTTCCCCGACCTCCAGCCGCCGGTGCCGGACACCCAGGTTGCGCCGCCCGGCGGCCGCTTCGGCGGCAACCTGCCGGCGCTGGGTGACACGCCGGTGGCGCCCGACCTGTTCCAGGTGCTGACGACACCGGGCGCGCGTGCGCTGGCCGAACTGCCGCCGGGCGGCGCCGCCGGCAGCCGGGCAGCGGGCGAGGCGGCGCGCGTCACCGAGGCGCTGGCGATGCTCACGCGCACGGCGGAGCCGGAGGATCGAAGCGCCGCGGGTGAACGCGTCATCACGCCCGACACCGGCCCGGCGCCGGTACCGCCGCTGCCGGCTGCGCTGCAGGCGCCGGTGGGCCAGGTGGTGGCGCGCGTTCTGGCGCGCGTGGGGCCGGCCGCCGCCGAGGCGCTGGTGGCGCTGCGGCGCGAGGCCTACCCGGACGGCGTGCTGGCGGCCCAGTTTCCCGCCATCGGGTCCGCGCTCGCCGGCGAACTGGCGCCGATCATGGAGAACGAGCTGCGCGAGATCGCGGTGGCGGCCCAGGTGTCGGGCGCGGAGCTGGCGGCGATGGTCGAGGAACGGCAGCACGAACTGGCTGCCAGCGCCGACGCCGCGGCCGCTGCGGCCGTGAGCGCCGGCAGCGCCGCCGCCGAGGCGGTGGCCGACGAAGGTCAGCGCACGATGGACCGCATCGAGGGCGCTGCCGACGAAGCCGAAGAAGAGACCCTGCGGCGCCAGGAGGTCGTCGGCGGCGGCGCCGACCCGGCCTTGATCCATGCACGGCGCGACCGCACGGTGGCGTGGATCCGCGAGCACGTCACCACCCAGACCACCCGGTACCAGCAGGCCGGCGACCGGCGGGCCGGCGAACTCGTGCAGGTGCGCGGCAGCCAGACCAACGCCTACCGCGCGCTGGTGCAGCGCGAGCAGTACCAGGTGCTGACGCCGCAGCCGCCGCTGCGCGACGCGCGCGACCCCAACAACGTGGAGCGCGAGCGCGGCCTGGCCGACATGGTCAACGTCCTGCGCATCTGGGGCGACGAACGCGTGGCGGCGGTGACAGAGGCGATCCGCGCCAAGCTCGCATCGACCAGCGCCTTGACGGCCTCGCGCCGCAGCGAGATCGAGGCTGCCGGCAGCGCCGGCATCGAGGCGGCGCGCGCCTGGGCCGAGGAGCGCGAGCTGCAGGGCCAGGGCTGGTGGGCGCGCATGGCGGCCCGCTTCCAGCGCTGGCTGGGCGAGTCGAACCGCCTCACCGAGCAATGGCACGTGCGGCGCAGCACCGAAACACGCGACGCCGTGGCGGCCGACCTGCAGCTGATCGACGCCGCGCGCGCCAGCCTGGCCGAGGGCGTGGCGCGCGACACCCTGCTCGCCGACGAGCGTCTCACCGCCCAGCAGCAGCGGCTGCTGCGCGCCTTCTTCGAGGCCGGCCCGGACGCCAACCCTCTGGACATCGCGGCCGACAGCCTGCGCGACAACGTCGCGCTCGGACACCTGGAGCGCGCACGCCAGGTGTTCGAGGCGGAGCTGACCGCGATGCCGGTGGAGGCCGACGACATGGACACCGTGCAGCGCCTGAGCGCGGTGCTGCGTGCCGGCAGCGGCTTCGACGCGGTGCAGGTTGCGCGCGAGCTGCACGCGGCGATGGACCAGATGGGCACCGATGAGGATCGCCTGTTCGCCAGCCTGCGCGGGCTGACGCCGCTGCGCGGCGCGGTGGTGCGCAAGGTCTACCTCGCGATGTTCCACAGCAGCCTCGATTTCGACCTGGTCGACGACCTCAGTGGCGACGAGCTGGAACGCGCGCTCGCCGGCCTGGAAGGACGCGGCGCGCGCGCCGACGCGATTGCACTGCACGACGCCATCGCCGGCTGGGGCACCGACGAGGCGGCCATCATGGGTCTGCTGCGCAACAAGCCGGCGGCCGAGGTGGAGGCCATCCGCGCCGAATACCTGGCGCTGTACGGCCGCACGCTGCAGGCCGACCTGGAGGCCGACCTGGCCGAGGGCAACGAGCTCGCCCAGGCCAACGCACTGCTGAGCGGCAACACCGCCGAGGCCGACGCGATCGCGCTCGACGACGCGATGCGCGGCGGTCTCACCGGCTGGGGCACCGGCGAGGCCGAGATCGAGGCCGTCTATGCGCGCCTGCGCAGCGAGGTGCAGGCGCAGGCCGAGGCCAACCATTGGACGACGGCGCAGCGGGATGCCGAGATCCGACGCCGTCTGCACGAGATCGAACGCCACTTCGGCTCACGCTATGGGGACGTGACCGAGTACCGGGTGCCGGGCTCGACCACGGGCAGCCTGGAAGGGGCGTTCCGCTCCGAGCTCAGCGGCGCCGACCTCGACCTGGCCCACGCACTGCAGGCCAACGACCCGGTCGCGGCCGACGCCGCGCGCATCGAGATCGAGCGCACCGGCTTCTACGCATCGGACGAGCGGCTGCGCGCGGTGCTGGTCTCGCAGTACGAGCGCGCGCTGGAGGCGCGCCGGCTCGACGAAGGCCCGGCGCGCCATCTGCGCGTGGTGCGGCTGGTGGAGGAACTGCGCCGGCGCAGCCCGGCCCTGTCGGAAGAGGAGATCTCGCGCCAGCGCATGGCGCTCGAGCGCACGATGGAGCACGAGATGGAGGTGGCGGCCCAGGCCGATTCGAGCGTCTCGATGGAGTCGCTGCGCGCCGCCTACGAAGGTCGCTACGACCGCATCTCGCTGGCCTACGACATGGAGCGGATGACCAGCGGCACCGACCGCCTGGCCGCACGCGCCATGCTGCGCCAGGGCGGCCGCCTCACCCCCTACCAGGAGATCGACTACGCCACGCGCGGCGACGGCACCGACGAGGAGGCGCTGCGGCGCACGCTGTCGCGCATGACGCTGAAAGAAATCAACGTGTTGCGGGGCGAGTGGGCAACGAACCATCCGGACAACCCCAGCCTGGACGCCATGCTGCGCGACGAACTGTCCGGGCGCGACGCCAGCGACATCCTGGACATGGCAGAGCACGGCGCTCCAGAGTCCGCGCTGGCGCGCATCGACGCGGAACGGCGCCGGGTGCGTCGCGAGATGGACGACCTGACCGGCGTGCTCGGCGGCGTGGCCGCCGGCAACGAGGCGGCGTGGATGCAGGACGAACTCGACCGCCTGGCAACGCTTGAAGCGCCGCTGCGCCGCACCGACTGGCCGGACACGCCGGAAGCGCGGGCCGAACGCGAGCGCCTGGCGGACGACGTGGATTTCCGCGTCGGCGCCGTGCGTGCAGCGGTGGAGGACCACCGCCGCCGGCTGGATAGCTACACCGACGCCGTGACGCAGGTCGTCGGCATCGCGGTCGGCGTGACTGTGGCGCTGGTGGCGGGCGCGGTGTCGGGCGGCACGCTGGGCGTGGCGACCATCGCGGTGATGGCCTCGCTGCTGTCCACGGCCTCCACGATGCTGAGCAAGCAACTCATCCTGGGCGGCGCCTACGGCGCCGAGGACGCGTGGACCGACGTGGCGGTGGGGGTGGCGGACGCGCTCACCGCCTGGGCCACCGCGGGCATGGGCGAGCGCCTGCTGCGCCCGATCCGTGGCCGCGTCGGCGCCGCGCTGGCGCGGGTCGGCCGCAGCGGGCTCGCGCAGGGTGCGGCGCGCACGCCCGGCGTCGGCGGCGCGCTGCGCGGCGTGGGGCGGGCAGTGGGCGGGCGCGCCGGGCTGGAGCGCGCCGCCGCCTCGTTCCTCGCCGAAGGCCTGGAGGACGTGGTGAGCTCGGTGCCCAGCACCCTCACCCAGCTCGCGCTGACCGACGCCACCTGGCAGGGCGATCCGCTGATGAATTTCCTCGAAGGTGGCGGCATGGCCATGCTGCAGTCGCTGCTGATGGGGCGCCTGATGGCGGCCGGCATGGACGCAGGCCGCAGCGCGTTCAACGACGTGCGCGGCCACATGCGCATGGGCAGCGACGTGGGGCGCCTGCGCGAAGCCAACCGGCTCGTCACCGAGGCCTTCCACGCGCACCTGGAAGACAACCCCGGTGCGAGCCTGGTCGACTTCATGCGCTCGCCCGAGGGCCTGCGGCTGCACACCGACCTGACCGAACGCGGGCTGCTGCCCACGCTGGCGAGCGTGACGGCGCACGCCCGCGAGGCCGGCATGAGCCCGCGCGCGGTGGACCCCGACGCGCCGGTGCGCCCCGAGGCCGACGCGATGGCGGCCCGAGCCGCCGAGCTGGCACAGGGACTGCCGCCCAGCCTGGCCGACGGCACGGCGGTGGTGCCCGATGCCGGCCTGGCCGGCCGCACCGTGCACGTGGAGCCACGCTGGGAGGGCCCGCGCATCGTTGGCGTGGACGTGCGCGCCGGCCCCGACGCCACGGCGCTCGACATTGCGCTGCACGCCGCCACGGTCGACGCGATGCAGCGCTACCGGGGCACGCTGGGCAATATCCGGCGTGTGCTCGAGAACGTGGCGGCCGTGCTGACGCGTTCCGGCCTGAGCGTCGGTTCGCGCGGCTGGGAGGCGCGGCTGGAACTCGGCAAGCTGTCGGCGGTGGTGGCCTCGCGCATGGAGGCGCTGTCTGGCCGGCTGGTGTCGCCCGAGATCGAACTGCGCGTGGCGGCCGACCTGGCGCACCTGCAGGCGCAGATCGACGCGCACGGGCGCGTGCTGGCAGACCCGGTGCTGCGCGGCGAGAGGGGGCGGGGGTATGTGGCGGCCGAGGACACCGGGGGCCAAGGGCTGGCGTGGCACAGTCGATCCGATGCGGTCGACGGGGCCTTGCACGACCTGGCCCAGGCACAGGCGACGGGCGACCGCATAGGCGAACACCGAGCGCTGAGAGATCTGAGTCAGAGCACCGAACTGCCGCTCCGAAGCGTAGAGGCGATCATGCGGATGGATCTGAACGTTCGGAAGAAGTTGCGCGAAGACATCCGCAACCTCGGCACGAACCCGACACCCGAAGCGCTGAACGCACTGGCGCACTACGGCATCGATTCGGCCACGCTCTTCGTGATGGCCACGGACCGGGCGAGCATGCCGGACGCGGCTGACTTGCTTGGCTTTCTGGTGCGGCGCGCCGGACCCGCCGCCGAGGCGGAACCCACGCCGCCCGCCGTGCCACCGCGGCCGTCTCGCGACGTGATGCGGGGCGAGACCATCCAACGTGTGCTTCGCGGGGATTACAGGCGCAACACCTTTGACCTGAATCTCGGCGACCCCGCGTGGCCCGCGCGCGCCGCACTCGCCGCCTTCACCTGTGGGCGTCCCGCGCCAAGCTTCGATGAGTTCATGAAGCTGCCGCAGGCCTCGCAACTGCTTGGTGTGTCTCCGCCGGGCAATGCCGCCGAGCGCGCACGCCTGGCCGCCGCATACGAACGCGCCGTGGCGTCGTCCGAACGCATCCGCTCGGCCGCGGAGGAGTTCGGCGTCGACCCCGCGATCACGGAAAGCCTCTTCGCCTTTTGGGCGCGTTCACCCGACCTCGGCGAAGTCCGCCTGGTCGGTGCAATTCGCGAGTGGGCTGTCAGTGGTGAACCCGGGCCGGGCGGATATCGGGTCTTCCCGCGCAGCCTGCTGGACCCGGCGAGCGTGGAGCTGCTGGCCGAAGTGGCCGGCCGGCTCAGGGCGGCACAGATTCGCAACGGAGTGGCCGAAGACAGGCTCATCGACTCGCTGTTCTTCCTGCGCCTCAGCGACTCGCCACTGCCTCAGCACCTGAGGGTGGTGCGCAGGGACGACGGCAGCCTGAGCTTCATTGTCGAGACGGCCATCCTGCCCGGTTGGGTGTCTCGCCGCGCCAGCTCGGACCAGACAGCGGCGGCCAACTTCAACAACGACGTGCGCGAGGTTCTGCGGACGATGGAGTTCTTCGGCCCGGACTCGGGGCTCGATGGCCGGGACTGGCACGTGATGCACTTGCTGGGCCCGGTGCTGACCACCGAGGCCGGGTTCGGGCTGGCGCTGGGCCCAGCCGCCATCAACATCGGCTTGCAGACAGCCCGCCAGTACAACGCCGCCGCCCGCCGCGTCGAGTTAGTCGGCGTAGAGGTCTACATCTCCGAACTGGCGCAACGAGTGCGCAGCGAAGGCGGCGACGTTTGGATGCGCGCCCAGCAGACCACCTGGCCGCGCGACGCGCTGGAAGCAGGGCCGCTACGGGACGCGCCCGTGGAGTTCGTACGCAACGTCGAGTACGAGATCCACATCTCACGCCCCGGGCAACCGGACGAGGTGATGCGGATCTCGATCGAGGCGAGCCAGCCACCCCTGCACACCGGGACCTTCGACATCATGGGCCCGGAACGCTTCCATCCGTAGATGGCCTGAGACCGATGGACAAGGATCTCGACCCCGGCTTCGCCCTCTTCTCCCTGCCTGGCTGGCGCGGCGAGAAGCTGCAGTTGCTGCGCTGGCTTGCACGTGACCGCCCGCCGGTCAGCGGCCCGGTGCTGGGCGCGCTGCGCCGAGCGCTGGACGACCCCGACTGGGAACTTCGTGCCACGGCGATGCTGGTGGCCGGGCGCCTGCGGGCGGCGGCCCTGGCCGGCACCATCGCGCACCTGTCGCTGCCCCACGCGCCGGCGCAGGGCGTGTCGCGCGATGAGTGCGGGCTGCTGCTCGCGCTGCGGGAGGCCACGCTGCGCCTTCTGGCCCGCGGTAGCGGCGATCGTGTGTTGCCCCCCGGCGTGCTGGCCGCCGCGGACGGCGACCTGGGCGGCCTGGGTGCAGGCCACGCCGCCTGCGTCCATGCGCTGACCGAGCCACTGCCTGACGATGCGCCGCAGCCCTGCGACGCCAGCGGCATCGTTCTGTCAGAGACGGGCGCACGGCTTTGCGAGGACCGGCTCCTCGCTTGGGTGTCCCCAGTGCCCCATCGCCTGGGCGACGATGCACTGCGGAACTCGCTGCCCAACCCTGCGCGCGTACACACGCCGATCACCGGCTTCTACATCGACGCCGAGCCGCGCGGACTCTTGACGCTCGCGCAGGCTGTGGCGGCGGCGCAGGAAGCCAGCCAGCGGCTCGGGCGCGCAGTGCGGTTGCCGAAGCCAGAAATGTGGGAAATGGCGGCACGCGGCCCGGATGGGCGTCGATTCCCGTGGGGCATGAACGCTGAGCGACAGGCTCGCTCGGACCTTTCACCCTGGGGCATGGCCTGCAGGCAGTCCGCCCCTGGCGAGTGGCTCGAGGCGGAAGACGGCATTGGCATCTGTGGTTCCGATGCTCATGCCCTTGCTCTGGCCTTCCTGTCTGAAGCTGATCCGCGCGTTCCCAGACGCTACCGCTTTGTCTACCTGTGACGAGTGGGCGCACCCGTCACGCTCGCCGGGCTGGCCCTGGTCGCGGTGCGCTGCCCGGCATGCGCTGGCTCCCGCCTGTGCGCTCAGGCGCGCACCATCGTTCTCAGCAATCGCTCAAGAACCGCGTCGAGGTCGTCGCTGCGGCCCGTGTGCACCGGCGAAGTCTGGATGCTGCTGCTGCGCGGCGCCACCAGCCAGTCGAAGCGCTCTCGCGCCGACAGGTGCTTCAGCGGGCCTGCGGCCTCGCCGCCAGCGCAAATCGCAGGCAAGGTGTCGAGAGCCGCACGGATCGAAGCGAGGTCGACGTGCGGCGCCAGGGCCAGCAGCCGCGACGCATCGAGCTCGATGCGCGCCTGCAGGTAGCCGGCAGCGCGGCACGAAACGATGGCACCGACGTTGATGAACTCCCCGCGCTCGACCCGGGGGACGACCCGCACGATGGCGTAGTCATACGTGGGCAGCGTGGGCACGTTGGGCCTCCTCGGCGAAGGCGCGTGGCGCCTGCAGGCGCTGCGCGAAGTAGTCGCCATAGGCCTGGCGCTGCGCCGCCCTGTCGGCGAAGGCCGTTCCGTCGGCAAGCCAGTCATCAGGAATCAGGGCCACCACCCCGGCAATGCGCTCGGGTGTGAACAGCGCCGCCATCTGGGCGTCGGCCGCTTCCAGTTGCGTCGCGAACGGCAGCAGCACGTGATCCTTGATCAAGGGAAAGGTACTCTGGCTGGGTGCCAGCGCGCCGTCCCACTGGTGATGGAAGTACAGCGCCGCGCCATGGTCGATCAGCCACAAGCTGCCGTGCCAGACCAGCATGTTGGCGTTGCGCGGCGTGCGGTCCAGGTTGGTGACGAAGGCATCGAACCAGACGATGCGCGAGGCCAGCGCCGCGTCGGGCTGCATCGCCAGGGGGTCGAAGGTGACCGAGCCCGGCAGGTAGTCCAGCGCCAGGTTCAAGCCGCCGCTGCTGAGGCGGATCAGGTCCTGGATCTCCGGGTCGGGCTCCGTGCGTGCGAGGCCGGCGTCGAGCTCGGCAAACACGATCTCGGGCACCGGCAGGCCCGCAAGGCGCGCCAGTTCCCCGGCCACCAGCTCGGCGATCAAGGCCTTGGCCCCCTGACCGGCACCGCGAAACTTGAGCACGTACAGGCCCTCGTCGTCGGCCTCGACGATGGCGGGGAGCGAGCCGCCTTCGCGCAGTGGCGTCACATAGCGCGTGACGGAAACGGTGCGCAAGGTCATCGGAGCGGTTCCGGATGTCCGCGGGCGTCGGCGCGGCGTGCGATGGCGTGCGGCGTGCTCATGCCCGATTGTCGCGGCTGAGCTTCTCCCACGCGTCGAACCCACCGGCCAGCACGCGCACGTTCCTGAATCCGAGGACTTGCAGTGAGCTTGCTGCCTTCAGGGCACTGACTTCGTTCGGGCAGTTGCAGTAGGTGACGATGGCGGCCTCCTTGCTCACGCCCTGGACAACGTGGCCGAGATGCGCGATGTCCGCCAGGACCGAACCCGGGACGCTGCCTGTCGCGTCCCGCGCAATGCGGCCACGCACGTCCAGCAGCAAAGGGCGCTCACCCTGCGCAAGTTCATCCGCAAGCTCCTGCGCCGTCATCAGCATGCCGGCCCCTGAGGTGCGAGCCCTGCGTCGCCGCGCCCACCGGAAGACGACGGCCAGGGCAACGAGCGCAAGCAGGACCAGCAGCGCCTTGACCCCGGCGTCGGCCAGAACCTCCAAGGCCTCCGTGATCTGAAACCGGAAGAGGGCCCCCAGGCCCATGTAGGCCGCTGTCCAACTGAGTGCAGCCAGGGAGTTCCAGATGAGGAACGAGGTCCAGCTCATCCAGAGCGCTCCTGCCATGGGCGCCGCGATGACTGACACGCCCGGCACAAACTTGGCAGCCACCAGGCTCACGCCGCCCCACCGACCGAACAAGTCTTCGCTCTGCCGCACGCAGGTGTCCGGCGAGAGCGAGATGCGACACAGCACCCGCAGAACCCGGTAGCCCAGTTTTCGGCCCGCCACAAACCAGACGATGTCGCCCAGCAGGTTGGCCAGCAGCGAAAGTCCGGCAGTCAAGGCAAGGGGAATCTGGCCGAGCGCACCCAAGCCACCGGCGACCACGAGCAGAGGCGCGGCCGGCAGCGGGGCACCGGCACGGGCGGCCAGCGTCACCACAAAGACCAGAAGGGGCCCATGCTTCAGGAGCAACGGAACCAGGTCATTCATCGCTCGAGACTACATCACCGGCTACGCCGACCTGATTCGCCACCGTAATCTCTGATCGCGCAGGACGACCAAGAGGGCCCCCGTTGAATTGCCTTACCGTCGGACCCACTTGAATGG
>CAYREA010000016.1:0-46223 GCA_964423075.1 uncultured Rubrivivax sp.
AGCACGTGCACGGCACCGACAACGCGCGCTGCCTGATCGCGCTGGCGCTGATGACGGGCCAGATCGGCCGCCCCGGCACCGGCCTGCACCCGCTGCGCGGGCAGAACAACGTGCAGGGCGCGTCGGACGCGGGCTTGATCCCGATGATGCTGCCCGACTACCAGCATGTCGGGAAGCCCGAGGTGCGCGAGCGCTTCGAGAAGGCCTGGAAGCTGGCCCCCGGCACGCTGCAGGCGCAGGTGGGGCTGACGGTGGTGGAGGTGATGCATGCCATCGACGCCGGCACGATCCGCGGCATGTACGTGCAGGGCGAGAACCCCGCGATGTCCGACCCCGACGCCAACCACGCGCGCGCCTCTCTGGCCGCGCTGCGGCACCTGGTGGTGCAGGACATCTTCCTCACCGAAACCGCCTACCTGGCCGACGTGATCCTGCCCGCCAGCGCCTTCCCCGAGAAGACCGGCAGCTTCACCAACACCGACCGCCTGGTGCAGATGGGCCGCCAGGCCGTCTCGCCGCCGGGCGACGCGCGCCAGGACCTGTGGATCATCCAGCAGATGGGCCGTCAGCTCGGCCTGCCCTGGGACTACGGGCACGTGAGCGAGGTGTTCGACGAGATGCGGCACGTCATGCCCAGCATCGGCGGCATCACGTGGCAGCGCCTGGAAGAAGAACACGCCGTCACCTACCCCTGCGTGAAGGAAGGCGACCCGGGCGACCCGGTGGTCTTCATCGACGACTTTCCGCGTGAAGGCGGCAAGGCGCGTTTCGTGCCGGCCGACATCATCCCCGCGGCCGAGCGGCCCGATACCGAATACCCGATGGTGCTGATCACCGGCCGGCAGCTCGAACACTGGCACACCGGCAGCATGACGCGGCGCGCCAGCATGCTGGACGCCATCGAGCCCGACCCCACGGTGCTGGTGCATCCGCTGGACCTGTCGGCCCTGGGTGCGAAGCCCGGCGACCTGGTCACCATCGAATCGCGCCGTGGCGCGGTGAGCCTGTACGCACGCGCCGACGAAGGCACGCCACGCGGCGCGGTGTTCGTGGCCTTCGCCTACTACGAGGCGGCCATCAACAAGCTCACCCACGCCGCGCTGGACCCCTTTGCCAAGATCCCCGAGTTCAAGTACTGCGCCGTCCGCGTCAAGGCGGGTGGCGACGCGCCGCAGCAAAGCAGCTACGGCGGTGGCCGCCTGCTGAGCCCGGTACAGGCATGACATTCAAACAACACGGTACAACATGAACTTCAACAATCCCGAGTTCTGGATTGCGCTGATGCAGATCATCGGCGTCAACATCGTGCTGTCCGGTGACAACGCGGTGGTCATCGCGCTGGCCGCGCGCGGCCTGCCGCCGGCGCAGCAGAAGAAGGCCGTGGCCTGGGGCAGCGGCGCGGCGGTGGTGATGCGCATCGTGCTGACCGTGGCCGCGGTGCAGCTGCTGCGCCTGCCGCTGTTGAAGCTGGCGGGCTCGGGGGCGCTGCTTTGGATCGCGCTGCAACTGCTGATGCCCGAAGGCGAAGGCAGTGACCATGCCACCGCCAGTGGCGGGTTGGGCTCGGCCATCCGTACCATCCTGGTGGCCGACCTGGTGATGAGCCTGGACAACGTCATCGCCGTGGCCGCCGCGGCCAAGGGCAGCACGCTGCTGCTGGTCGTGGGCCTGGCTGTTTCCATCCCGCTGGTGGTGTTTGCCAGCACCTTGCTGCTGACGCTGATGACACGCTACCCCCTCATCATCACCCTGGGTGCCGGCCTGCTGGGTTACGTGGCCGGCGAAATGGCCATCAGCGACCCGCTGGTGCAGACCTGGATCGATACGAATGCGGCCTGGCTGCACGTGGCGGCGCCGGTGCTCGGCGCCGCGGGCGTGGTGGCCGTCGGGCGATGGTGGGCGCAGCGGGCGGCCGCCGCGGCCCTGGCGGCGGCGCCACCACCCGCTGCGGCGGTGCAGCCCGCGGCCGGTGCGGTGCGGCGCATCCTGCTGGCCGTGGACGGCTCGGCGGCCACGCACAAGGTGCTGGAGCACGCGCTGGCCATGCGCAGCCAGCTGCGTGACCCCGCCAGCATCGAGTTCCACCTGGCCAACGTGCAGCCCTCGCTGCCGGGCGACGTGTCGGGCTTCGTCGACAAGGCCGCCTTGCACGAGCACCACCATGCGCAGAGCGAAGCGGCGCTGCAGGCCGCGCGCGTGATGCTGCAGCAGGCCGGCGCGAGCTTCGAGGAACACGAGGTAGTGGGCGCCGCCGGCGCGCGTCTGGCCGAGCTGGCGCAACGCATGGGCTGCGAGCTCATCGTGATGGGCTCGCGTGGCCTGGGCCCGCAGGCGTCGGCGCTGATGGGCTCGGTGGCGCAGAGCACCATCGAACACGCCAGCGTGCCGGTGATGGTGGTGAAGTGAAGGGCCGCGGGCGCTGATCCATCACTGCCCGTGTATGCATTGAATAACTTCAATTCATTTTCATGAATCGAGGCCAGGTCTCAGCATCGAGTCCATACCGGATTCACAGGAGACCGCCATGGACGAACTCGAACGCGATGCCTACAACGCCGCCTTCTACGAACTGGGCTTGCGCTGGTTCTGGGACGGCGACACCTACGAACAGCTGCAGCGCGCCGGCGAACAGCCGGCCACGCGCCTGCGCCACTACCTGCAGACGCAGCAGGGCCACCTGCTGCGGGCCTACGACGCCGACTTCCTGGTCAGCGCCATCGAACAGACCAAGGCCGCCGCACGCGCCCGCCTGGAAAGCCAGGCGCAACTGCCGCGGCGCTTCGACTGGGCGCAATCGCTCGGCCGCGAACTGGGGGCATGAAGTAGGGCCCCCAAGCTCGCTAGCGCTCGCTACCCCCCGAGGGGGCCGTCCGCCGACGGCCCGGCAGAGCCGGTTCCGTGGCGGGAAGCTTGGTCGCGTTGTCGCAGGCCCGACCTTCTTCGTGACTCGTGAAAGCAGTTCCCCATGTTGAAGATCGCCATCATCGGCGCGGGCGCCATCGGCGGGCTGGTGGGTGCCAGGCTGGCGCTGGCCGGCGAGGCAGTCACCTTCCTCGTGCGCGGCGCCAACCTGCAGGCCATCCGTGAGCACGGCATCACGCTGATCGAAGCCGACGGCACGCGCAAGACCGCGACGAACGTCACCGCAACCAACGACTACCGCGCCGCCGGCCCGCAGGACGTGGTGGTGCTGGGCATGAAGGCCCACCAGGTCGAAGCGGTGCTGCCCGAGCTGCCGCACCTGCTGGGCCCGCAGACGCTGGTGGTGCCGATGCAGAACGGCATCCCCTTCTGGTACTTCCACCAGCATGGCGGCCACCTGGCTGGCAGCACGCTGCACAGCGTGGACCCCGGTGGCCGTATCGCAGCGGCCATGGACCCCGCGCGCCTCATCGGCTGCGTGGTCTACCCGGCTTCGGAGCTGGTGGCGCCGGGTGTCATCCAGCACATCGAAGGCGAGCGTTTCGCGCTGGGTGAACTCGACGGCAGCAGCAGCGAACGGGTGCAGCGCCTGGCGCAGAGCTTTGCCGCCGCCGGCTTCAAGGCGCCGGTGCTCACCGACATCCGCTCCGAGATCTGGCTCAAGCTTTGGGGCAACCTCACCTTCAACCCCATCAGCGCCCTGGCCCACGCGACGCTGGAAGACATCTGCCGCTTCCCGCTGAGCCGCGAACTGGCCGCGGCCATGATGCGCGAGGCGCAGGCCGTGGCCACGCAGCTGGGCATCACCTTCCGCGTGTCGCTGGAAAAGCGCATCGCCGGCGCCGAGAAAGTGGGCCGGCACAAGACCTCGATGCTGCAGGACGTGGAAGCCGGCCGTGAGCCGGAAGTGGACGCGCTGATCGGCTCGGTGGTGGAGATCGCGCGCCTGACGCAGACCGCCACGCCGCACATCGACGCGGTGCACGCGCTGGTGAAGCTGCTGGCGCAGATGATGGAACGCGAACGTGGACAGCTGAGCCTGCGGCCCCTGGCCTGAAGGCGCGGCCATGCGCCACGCCACGCTGCGCCAGCTGAAGGTGTTCGAGGCGGTGGCGCGGCTGCTCAGCTTTTCGCGCGCCGCGCTGGAACTGCACCTCACGCAGCCGGCCGTGAGCACGCAGGTGCGCAAGCTCGAAGAGCACGCCGGCAACGTGCTCTTCGAGCAGTTCGGCAAGAAGATCTACCTCACGCCGGCGGGCACCGAGCTGCTGCAGATCGCGCGCGCCATCATCGAGCAGTTCGAAGCGGCCGACAGCGCGATGAAGCAGTTCAACGGCGTCTCGGGCGGGCGGCTCAACGTGGGCGTGATCAGCGCCGGCGACTACTTCTTCCCGCGCCTGCTGGTGGAGTTCGCGGGCCGGCACCAGAACGTGTCGCTCAACTTCAGCGTGCACAACCGCCAGGGCCTGTTGCGCCACATCGTCGAGAACCAGATCGACCTGGCGGTGATGGTGCGCCCGCCCACCGATCTGGACACCGTGAACCTGCCCTTCGCGCCGCACCCCTACATCCTGGTGGCCGCACCCGGCCACGCGCTGGCGGGCCTGAAGGCGGTGCCGCGTGAACGCCTGCTGCAGGAAGGCTTCGTCGTGCGCGAGCGCGGCTCGGACACCTGGAAGGCGATGGAGGAAGCCTTCGGCGCACACATCCATGGCGTGCGCGTGGCGATGGAGATCGCCAGCACCGAGACCATCAAGCAGGCGGTGATGGCCGGCATGGGCATCAGCTTCCTGTCGGCGCACACCGTCAGCGAAGAGCTGCGCAGCGGCAGCCTGGTGCAGCTGAGCGTGGCGGGTTTTCCGCTGATGCAGCACTGGTACGTGGTGATCCGCCGCACCAAGCGCCTGCCCCCGGTGGCGCAGGCGTTTCGCGACTTCCTGCTTGGCGAAGGGGCGGGGCTGATCGAGCGCTTTGTGCCGGTGCCGGCCTGTGCCTAGCCCAGCGCGGCCTGGGCCAACCCCAGGTACAGAGGGATACCCACGATGAGGTTGAACGGAAAGGTCACACCCAGCGAGAGCCCGAAGTACAGCGAAGGCTGGGCCTCGGGAATCGCATCGCGCAGCACCGCCGGCACGGCGATGTAGGAAGCGCTGGCCGCCAGCACCATCAGCAGGGTGGCATCACCCGCCGAACTGCCCAGGGCCACGGCCGCACCCAAGGCCAGGGCCGCATGCACCAGCGGGCCCAGTACGGCGTAGGCGATCAGCCAGGGCGACAGCCCGCGCAGCTGGGGCAGGTTGCGCGCCGTCATCAGGCCCATGTCCAGCAGGAAGAAGGCCAGCATGCCCTTGAACAGGTCGCCCGAGAAGGGCTGCATGGCGGCCTGGCCGGCTTCGCCGCTGAGCATGCCGACCACCATCGAGCCCAGCAGCAGCAGCTGGGCGCCGTCGGTGAACGACTCGTGCAGGATGCCGCGCCAGGACGGGCCTAAGGGCCGCGCCGTGGTTGCCGCCAGCGCCAGCCCGCCGGCCCCGCTGCCCGCCACCGCCGCGGCCACTGCCGGCTGGCGCTGCCGCAGCCGGTTGGCCAGCAGCACGGCCATGATGATGGCCGGCGACTCCATCAGCGCCATGGCAGCGGCCATGTGGCCACCGTGTGCGACCTGCAGGTGCTCCAGCGTCTGCACCGCGGTGACGAAAGTCACCGCGCTCACTGAGCCATAGGTGGCGGCGATGGCCGCCGCGTCGAAGCCGCCCAGGAAACGGCGCAGCAGCAGATAGCCCAGCGCAGGAATCACCACGGCCAGGGCGATGGCACAGCCCAGGCTGGCGGCCACCTGCGCGGTGAGGCCGGACTGTGCCAGCGCGAAGCCCCCCTTCAGGCCCAGCGCCATCAGCAGGTACAGCGAGAGGAAGCGTGAGATCGGCGGCGGGATCTCCAGCTTGGAACGGGCCAGCCCGGCCGCCACGCCGAAGACGAAGAAGAGGATCGCGGGGTCCAGAAGGTTTTGCACGGCGGGGTTCCCTGGCGGCCGATGCTACGCAGCGCGGGTGATCGCACAAAATCGATTCTCGAGTGCAAATTCATAGAGAGAAGACTATGAACGTGACCTTCCGCCAGCTGCGCCTGTTCCTGGCCCTGGCCGAGAGCGGCAGCGTCAGCGCCGCGGCGCGGGCGCTGCACGTCACGCAGCCCACGGCTTCGATGCAGCTGCGCGAGCTGTCGCACAGCGTGGGCCTGCCGCTGCACGAACTCATTGCGCGCCGCGTGCACCTCACCGAGGCCGGCCAGGAACTGGCGCGCACGGCGCGGCTGATGATGGACGAGTGGGAAGCCTACGGGCAGAAGGTGGACGCACTGCGCGGCCTGACGCGGGGCCGGCTCAAGGTGGCCGTGGTCAGCACTGCCAAGTACTTCGTGCCGCGCCTGCTCGGGGCCTATTGCGACGAGCACCCCGAGATCGACATCGAGCTGGAGGTGCTCAACCGCGACGGCGTGGTGCAGCGGCTGCGCGACAACCGCGACGACCTGTACGTGATGTCCATGCCGCCGGCCGACATCGACATCGAGGACCGTGTCTTCATGGCCAACCCGCTGGTCGCGGTAGCGCCCGCGGACCATGCGCTGGCGCAGCGCAAGCGCCTGGCCCTGCGCGAACTGCGCGACGAGAACTTCATCCTGCGCGAGCCGGGCTCGGGCACGCGCATGGCCGCCGATGCCCACTTCAAGCGCGCCCGGTTCAAGCCGCGCGTGCGCCTGCAGCTGGGCAGCAACGAGGCCGTGAAGGAGGCCGTGGCCGGCCGGCTCGGCCTGGCGGTGCTGTCGCTGCATGCCCTGGGTGCCGACCCCGTGCGCGCCGGCGTGGCCGTGCTCGATGTCGAGGGCTTCCCGATCCGCTCGATGTGGCACGTGGTGCGCCACAAAGGCAAGCGCCTGTCGCCGGTGGCCGAGTCTTTCCTGCAGCACCTGATGGCCCAGGCGCGGGGCGCGCCGGCCGCCCCGGCGCGGCGCCGGGGCTGAACACCGGCCGTCGCTCAGGCCAGCAGCGTGCCCAGCAGACCGGCGATGCCCAGGCCCAGCGCCGCCAGCGCATCACCCGCAATCAGGCCCCCGCCCAGCAGCGAGGTGGCACTCATGTCGGACGGCAGCTCTTCCTCACCCGCCTTCGGTTTGCCGAAGCGTTTGCCGGCCCAGGCGGCCACGCTGCTGATCACGCCGCCGGCGGCGAACCAGGCGCCGGTGGCCAGGCCGAAGAAGGCGCCGAAGGAGAAGGCGTAGGGCGAGGGCAGCACGATGGCGTCGACCACGAAGTCGCCGGCGCGTCCGCCCGGGCCGCTTTGCGCCCAGCGCTGGTAGCTGGCGCGCGCGAAGAGCCACTTGCGCGCCACCTGCACCACGAAACCGATGGCGATGCCCAAGACAATGGCGTGGCGCTGATAGGGCTTGTCCTCGATCAGGCCGCGCAGGGCGCCGACAAACTTGTAGGTCATGGCCGAGGCCCATTGCGCGGGCTGTTCGTCGGCCTTCATCACCGTCTGGTCCAGGTTCAGCACCGGATAGGCCGACATGAAGAGGCGGGCGAACACCACCGTCATCACCGCACCCATCACCAGGCCCAGCACCTGGAAGCGGAACTGGATGTTGCGCGGCGTGCCCAGGCGCCAGCCGGTGGAACGGTCCTGCTGCATGTCGCCGGCCACGCTGGTGGAAACGAGCAGGATGCCGCCGGCCATCAAGCCCACGGTCGGGTCCTTCAGGCCGAGCGCGGCCATCAGCACCACCGCGGTGACGAAGGCGGCCGAGATCGGGTTGCTGTCGCTGATGCCCAGCGAGATGCCGTTGACCATCGCGAACACGAACACCAGCGCCACCGCCAGCAGCATGAAGCCGATGGGCTGCTGCAGCAGCGCCGAGCTGATCCACACCAGCACCGCGCCCCAGAACAGCACCCAGGCCAGCAGGCGGCCGGTGTTCATGCGCTGCCAGTCGGCCACCTCGGCCTTGGGGGCCGCCTGCATACCGCGCAGGCGTCTCACGGCTTCGAGCAGGATCTGCCCGATGTCCAGGATGGCCGCGCCCATGATCAGGCCCAGGCCGATGAGGAAGGTCACCTTGCGGAAGGGGTCGCCCGTCTGCAGCCAGCCGACGGAGACGAAGGTCGGGATCAGCGCCGTGCCCAGCAGCCCGGCCATCAGCGCCGGCACGCCGATGCGCGCGCCCACCAGCATGCCCGCGCCCAGCGTGGACGTGGACAGCTCGATGGCGCCCAGCCAGGCCAGCTTGGCCCCGCCCACGCCGCCGGCCAGGCCCAGGCCCACGCCGCTGGCCAGGCGCGTCACCGAACGCTTCAGGAGCACGGGGTCGGTCAGCGCCCGCAGGATGTTGGCCACCGCCAGGCCCGAGGGGAAGACCAGCTGCAGCCGGTCGACCAGGATGGGCGTGTAGAGCATGCCCACGCCGGCACCGAACATGCCGATGGCGCCCATGAACAGCATCAGCTGCCACACCGGCGGCTGCGGCAGGCCCATCCACACCATGGCCTGGATCAGCACGCCCATGCCGGCCATGCCGGCCACCGAGGCGGCCGCGGTCTGCATGTAGTTGGCGCCGTGTTTGCCTTCGGGCCCGTAGCCGAAGGTGACGGTGGAGCCGAGGATGCCCGCCAGCACCTGCCCACCGACGAAGAAGCCGATGGAGAAGTTCATGTACGACGCGGTGACGCCGCCCAGCGGCCCCAGCACCAGGCTGCCCAGCAGGGCCAGCAGCACGTAATAACGCCAGCTGCCGATGGGTGGCAGCCAGGCCCAGCGCTGCCCGGGGGGCAGCGGCTTGGAAACAGAACTCATGAAGCGAAGAAGGTCGGGGCGCCTTTCGGCGCGAAGCGGCGATTGTCAACCGCTCGTCACGGGCTTCCCGGCCAGGTCATCCCGACCTCCAGCCCGGGGGTGGCGCGGCGAAACTCCAGCCGTCCGCCATGCGCCTGCGCCACCAGCCGGCACAGCGTGAGGCCCAGGCCCACGCCGCCGGTGGCGCGCTGGCGCGCGGGGTCGGCGCGGTAGAAGGGCTGCGAGAGCTGGGCCAGCTGCTCTTCGCTGACGCCCGGGCCGTGGTCGCGCACCGCCAGGCTCAGCCAGCCGCCGTCGGCGCGCGCCAGCGTGACCACGGGCGGCTGCACGGCACCTGCCGCGTGGCGCAGCGCGTTCTCCACCAGGTTGCGCAGCAGCAGGCGCAGGCGCAGCGGGTCGGCGGTGACCGGCGGCAGGGTCTCGTCCAGTTCCAGCTGCAGCGCGCGGCCGGGGAAGTGTGCGGCCAGCGTCTCGCGCACCAGGGCGGCCAGGTCCACACGCTCCACCTGCAGTGCGCCGTGCCCCTGGGCCAGGTGTTCACTTTCCAGCAGGTCTTCGATCAGGTCGCGCATCTCGGCCAGGTCGCGCATCAATGCGTCGCGGTGTTCGCTGGCCGGTACCAGTTCGGCATTCACGCGTGCGCGAGTGAGCGGGCTGCGCAGCTCGTGGCTGATGGCCAGCAGCAAGGCGCGCTTGGCGTCGAGCATGCCGCGCAGGCCGTCGGCCATGCGGTTGATGCGCTCGGCCAGCTCGCCCAGTTCGTCGCGCCGCTGCGGCGGAATGGGCTGCGAGAAATCGCCGGCGCCGAAGCGCGACACGCCATCCGCAATCGGCGCCAGCGGCCGCAGCAGCCGGCGCACGTAGGCGTAGGCGGCCCAGGTCAGCAGCAGCATCATCACGAGCGTGGCCACGCCGAACAGGCGTGGCCGCGCCGCCGGCGCCAGCGCGGCCAGGCCGAAGCGGATGCGGTGGCCGTCGGCGGTGTCGCGCACCGGCATCCAGCCGTTGGCCATGAAGTCGTGTTCGCTGCGTGTCTTGAAGTTCGGCACGGCGCGCGCGCCGGGGTGCGAGTCGAACTGCACCAAGGGCCCTTCGATGCGCACCGTGATCGGCAGCCGCGCCGCCAGTGCACGCGCGCGTTCGGCGTCGGGCGGGCTGCCCACCTCGGCGGCCAGGCGGTCGACGTAGTCGGCCAGCAGCGGCTGCGCGTAGCCGCCCCACACGGCATGCAGCGCGCGCTGCATGCCCATCAGGAACACGGCCGTGCTCAGCAGCGCCAGCAGCAGGAAGGCGGTGACCAGGCGCCACTTGATCGAATGGCGCCAGCGGCCGTGCGCCGCATGCCAGCGGTGGTGCCAGCCGTGCCGACGCTTCAAGCGCGCACCCCGGCAAAGGCGTAGCCGGCGTTGCGCAGGGTGTGGATGCAGTCCAGCGGCTCCAGCTTGCGCCGCAGCCGGCTCACCAGGATGTCGACGGCGCGGCTGTGGATGTCCTCGGCCGAGCGGCCGCGCAGCCGTTCCAGGATCTCGTCGCGGCTGAAAACGCGGTGCGGCGCCGCGGCCAGCAGCGCCAGCAGCTCGAACTCGGTGCCGGTGAGATCGACATCGTCGGTGCCGCGCTGCACCTGGCGCCGGTCCAGGTCGATGGCCAGGCCTTCGAAGCGCAGCTGCCGCGCGGCGCGCGCCGGTGGCGGCGCGGCGCGGCGCAGCACGGTCTGCACCCGCGCCAGCAGCTCACGCGGTTCGAAGGGCTTGGGCAGGTAGTCGTCGGCGCCGAGTTCCAGGCCCACCACGCGGTCCATCACGTCGCCGCGTGCGGTGAGCATGATGACGGGCAGCGCCGCGTCGTCCTTGCGGATGCGGCGGCACAGCTCGAAACCGTCCATTTCGGGCAGCATCACGTCCAGGATCACGGCATCGATGCCGCCTGCGGCCAGCCGCGCCAGCGCGGCGCTGGGCCGCGTGGCGTGTTCCATCTCGAAATCGAAGCGCTGGAAGTAGGCGGCCAGCGGCGGGCCTAGCGCTTCGTCGTCGTCGATCAGCAGCAGGCGCGGCATGAAGCCTCAGAGCCAACGGCGCACGTCGGCCGCGTAGTCACTGTACCAACCGCCGAAGGCCAGCCGCAGCCGCGCTTCTTCGTGCGGGATCACCACCCACTGCATCAGCGAGGCGAAGGCCAGCGCCAGCACGGCCAGGGCCGGCGTGCCCAGCACGGGCGCCGCGCCCAGCAGCGTGAGGCTCAGGCCCAGGTACATCGGGTGGCGACTCACGGCATAGGGCCCGTGGTCGACAAAACGCGGCCCGCCGCTGCGCGCGGCCTGGCGCAGGCAGATCCAGGCCCACAGCGCCCACAGCAGGCCGCCGGCGGCCACGGCCGCGCCGCTGGCGCGCAGGGCCTCAGCCGCGCCAACCATGATGGCCCCGCCGGCTGGCCATGAGCTCGCGCAAACGCGCCTGCTGTTCGGGACGCAGGCCGTCGTAGAAGTTGCCGATGGCCTCGATCAGCACCGGGCTGGCGCCGGCCACGGCCTGGGTCTTGCTGTCCACCAGGGCCTTGGCCTGTTCGCGGTCGAAGCGCGCTCCGGCGAAGAGCGCGCCCACCTGCGCGCGCGGGTCGCCGCCACTGCCGCGCAGCGCCTCGCGCTGCTGGCGCAGCTGCTCGGCCAGGCTCACGAGTGAAGCCTTCTGCGTGTCGTCGAGCTTGAGTTCGCGCGTCACCCAGTCGACGGCGCGGGTCTGGAACTTGGCCGCACTCTCGGCGTCGGCATGCCAGCCGTGCGAGCCGCGGTGCGAACAGGCGGCCAGGCCGCCGCCGAAGAGCACGCCAGCGCCGATGAGGCCGAACAGGGTGCGTTTGAGCCAGGGTTTCATGGGTTCTCCAGGTGTGAAAGCCAGGCCTGCATGCTGGGCGGCACAAGGCGGGGCGTCCTTTCGCCGCCGTATCGCTGCGTAACGTTTCTTGTCGCGCCCGGCGTAGCATCGTGCCGATGAGCGATCAACTGCCCGAAGACTGGATGGCGTGGGTGCGTCTGAATGTGTCGCGTGGCTGCACGCGCGAGTCGATGGTGGAGATGATCGTGCAGGGCGGCCACACCGAGGCGCTGGCGCACAGCGCCATCGACGAAGCCAGTGGCGTGGCCTCCGGCCCGCGCCTGCCGACCCAGGCACCGCACCCGCGGCCGCAGCCGCGCGTGAGCGGCAACACGGTTGACGTCGACGGCCACGCCATCCGCGTGGCGCTGGAGGTGGAGCGCCCGCACGTGGTGGTCTACGACGGCCTGCTGAGCGACGCCGAGTGCAGCGCGCTGATCGCCATGGCCGACCAGCGCCTGTCCCGTTCCACCGTGGTCGACGACGACAGCGGCGGCCTGAAGGAGCATGTCGACCGCACCAGCGCCGGCGGCTGTTTCGCCCGGGGCGAGAACCCGCTGGTGACGGCCATCGAGGCGCGCATCGCCACGCTGCTGAACTGGCCCGTCTCGCACGGCGAAGGCCTGCAGGTGCTGCGCTACACCGTGGGCGGCGAGTACAAGGCGCATTTCGACTTCTTCGACGCCGACAAACCCGGCGGCGCCGTGCACCTGGCCCAGGGTGGCCAGCGCGTGGGCACGCTGATCATGTACCTGAGCGACGTCGACGCCGGCGGCGCCACGCACTTCCCGAAGCTCGGCCTGCACGTGCGGCCGCGCCGCGGCTCGGCGGTGTACTTCGAGAACACCGACCCGCGCGGCGCCGTGCTGCCGAACTCGCTGCACGCCGGCGCGCCCGTGCTGGGCGGCGTGAAGTACATCGCCACCAAGTGGCTGCGCGAACGGCCCTATGGCTCGTCGCCCTAAGGCGCGGCTTGGTTCAGACGGGCCAGCGCACGCGCACCGCAGCGCGGCCGTCGAGCGGCTCGAAACCGACGCTGCCGCCCAGGCGCGCCGCCACCCGCGCGACGATGGCCAGGCCCAGGCCCAGCCCCGGCTGCGTGCGCGCCGGGTCGCCGCGGGCAAAGGCCTGCAGGGCCCGGGCCTGCGCCTCGGGAGCAATGCCCGCGCCGGCGTCACTGACGGCGATCTCGGCCCGCGAGCCATCGCAGCGCAGCTGCAGCCGCACCGGCGGCCGGCCGTGGCTGCAGGCGTTGTCCAGCAGGTTCACCAGCACACGCTCCAGCAGCAGGGCGTTGGCGCGGGCCAGCGGTAGCTGCGGCGGCGCGTCCAACTGCAGTTCGCCTTCGGGCCGCTGCTGGCGCGCCAGCACGTCGCGCGCCAGCGCGGCCAGGTCCACCGGCTCGTCCAGCGGCAGCTCGCCGGCGCGCACATGGTCCAGGAAGCTGCCGATCAGGCGGTCGGCCAGCCGCGTGTTGCGCACGATGGCCTCGCGCCGGCGCTCGATGTCACCCCCGTCGGGCAGCAGCTCGGCCGCCATGCGGATGCGCGCCAGCGGGCTGCGCAGGTCGTGCGAGATGCCGGCCAGCAGCAGCGCCCGTTCGCTTTCGTGGCGCTCGTAGCGCTGCAGCAGTTCGTCGAAGGCGGCGGCGATGGCCGCGATCTCGGGCGTGGCGCCGCCCAGGGGTGCAAGGGGTGCCGGCGGCGCGCCGGCGCGCGCCGGTTCGGCCTGCTGCATGTGCTGCTGCAGTTGCTGCAGCGGCCGCGTGAGCCGGCGCGTGAACCACCAGCTGGCCGCCACCAGCAGCAGGCTGCCCAGCGCCAGCGCCGCCAGCAGGCGCAGCGGCACGTTGGGCAGCATCTGCTCGCCCGGCAGGCCCACCCACAGGCTGCCGCCGGCGGCCGTGGGCTGTAGGTGCAGCCACAGCCGCGGATGGCCTTCACCGAAGGCCACGGCCATTTCCTGCAAGGGCACGCCCTGCTGGCGCAGCGCCTGCACCAGCGCCGTCATGCGCGGGCCCACCGCCGGCGCAGCGATGGCGCCTTCGGGGCGGGTATCGCGGCGTTCCGGCGGCAGGGCCGTCGGCATGGCTGCTGCGGGCAGGCCGGCGGCCGCGCGCAAGGCCGGCGCCCAGCGCTCGGCCACCAGCGTGGCCACGGTGCTGCTGCGCTCGGCGTAGAAGAGCAGGCCGAAGAGCAGCGCAAAACCCAGCGCCAGCACGGCCTGGGTGAGCAGCAGGCGCGTGAACAGGCTGTCGTGGCGGCGCAGCGGCATGCCGGCCTTCAGCCGCGCGGCACGAAGACGTAACCTTCGGCGCGCACGGTGTCGATCCAGTCGCGGCCGGGGCTGGCCTGGCGCAGCTTGCGGCGCAGGCGCGCCACCTGCACGTCCACCGTGCGGTCCTGCGGGCGGTAGGCGCCGCCCTGCACCGCGGCGCTGAGTTGATCGCGTGACAGCGGCCGGCCCGGCGCCCGCGCCAGTGCCACCAGCAGCTTGTATTCGACGCTGGTCAGCGGCACCACGCCCGCGCCGGCCAGCACCTCGCGGCGCAGCAGGTCGAGCGTGAGGCCGGCAAAGCGCAGCATCGCGCTGTCGGCACGGCCCGGTGCGCTGCGGCGCAGCAGGGCGCGCACGCGCGCCACCAGCTCACGCGGCTCGAAGGGCTTGGCCAGGTAGTCGTCGGCGCCCAGTTCCAGGCCCAGCACACGGTCCAGCGGGTCGCCGCGCGCGGTCAGCATCAGCAGCGGCAGGGCCGGGTGGGCGGCGCGCCAGCGGCGGCACAGGTCCAGGCCGTTGGCGTCGGGCAGCATCAGGTCCAGCAGCACCAGGTCGGGCGCCCGTGTCGTCAGCGCGCGTTCGGCGTCGCCGCCGGTCAGCACCGCGTGCGTGGCCCAGCCTTCGCGTGCCAGCCACTCGCACACCAGGTCCGAGAGCTCGGCGTCGTCGTCCACCACCAGCACCAGCGGCAGCGGGGCATCGGTGGCAGGCGGGTTCATGCGGCGGCAGTTTAGGTGTGCGCGCGCGCTGGGCCGGATTCATGACGGGGCTGTCGCATTTCGTCGTGCGACGTGGGCGCAGGCCGGGCCCGCCGCGCTTGCAATGGCTCTGCCGCCCGGCTTTTCGGGTGTTATTGGAGATGAGCCATGAACCGCAGCCTTTCCACCTTCCTGCCCGCCCTCGCCCTGACGCTGGGCCTGGCCGCCACCCAGACTCTGCTGGCCGAGCCGGCGCAGGCGCGCGAGCGCACGGCCACGGCCACCGGGCCGAACGGCAAGTCGGCCACGCGCCAGGTCAGCCGCGAGCAGGGGCAGGTGTCGTCGAGCACCACCACCTCGGGCGGCAAGACGGCGTCGCGCCAGGTTGAACGCACGGAAACCGGCACCAGCGCCACGGCCACCGGCCCCAAGGGCAAGACCGCCACGCGCGAGACCGACCGCACCGACACCGGCTCCACCACCACCGTGACCGGACCGAATGGCCAGCAGGCCACGGTGGCCGTGCAGCGCTGAACCCGGCCGGCGCACCTGCGATGGACACCGACACGATGCAAGTGGCGCTGCAGCCCGAGTGGATGCCCTGGTTGCTGGGCCTGCTGGCCCTGGTGCTGGGAGCCGCCACCCTGGAAGGGCTGGTGCAGACCCTGCGCCAGCCCGGCAGCTACGACTGGCGGGCCTACTTCGCGTCGGTGGGCGACGCGCTGCTGCGCCGCGCGGTGGACGGCCTCGGGCTGTCGCTGGCGGCGCCGCTGGTGGCGCTGGCCCATGAGCACCGGCTCTCGACGCTGGCGCTGGACGGCCCGCTGCCGCTGCTGGCGCTGTTCCTCGGCCTGGAGCTGTGCTACTACGGCTACCACCGCGCCGCGCACCGCGTGCGCTGGTTCTGGGCCTCGCACGCCGTGCACCACACGCCCAACCAGCTGAGCCTGGCCACGGCGTTGCGCCTGGGCTTCACGGGAAAACTGAGTGGCACGGCGCTCTTTTTCGTGCCGCTGGTGTGGCTCGGCTTTTCGCCGCTGGCGGTGTTCGGCATGCTGGCCTTCAACCTGCTGTACCAGTTCTGGCTGCACGCGCCCTGGATGCCGCGCCTGCCGGCGCCGCTGGAATGGCTGCTGAACACACCGGCCCACCACCGCGTGCACCATGCCAGCAACGCGCAGTACCTGGACTGCAACTACGGCGGCGTGCTGATCGTCTACGACCGACTCTTCGGCAGTTTCCGCGCCCAGCGGCCCGGCGACGTGCTGCGCTACGGGCTGACCGAGCCGCTGTTCAGCCACAACCCGCTGCGCATCGCGCTGCACGAGTGGCAGCGCCTGGCGCGCGACCTCTGGGCCACGCCCGGCTGGCGGGCGCGGCTGCGTGTGCTGCTGGGGCCGCCGGCGGCGCTGGCGCTGGTGCTGGCCGCGGCGCCGGCGCAGGCCGGCAGCTGGTTCGGCAGCGTGGGCCTCACCAGTGACCGCATCGAGCGCGGCCTGTCGCAGAGCGACCGCAGCCCGAGCTGGGATGCCAGCGCCGGCTGGCGCAGCGAGGCCGGCCTCTACGGCAGCCTGGGCGCCACGGGCACACGCCAGAACCAGTACCCCGGCAGCGCCGGCTACCGCCTGCTGCCCGAAGCCGGCTGGTCGGGCGAGCTGGACGAAGGCGGCGAATGGCGTGCCGGCGGTGCGCTGAAGGCGCAGCTGTTCCCGGGTGCGCGGGCCGCCGGCGGCGGCGCCTATGCCACCACCGAGCTGGCAGCCTCGCTGGGCTGGCGCATCGCGACCCTGTCGCTGTCGCGCTCCTTCGGCGACTACCTGGGTCTGCGCGAAAGCCCGCTGCCGGCCGCGGCCCAACGTGAACGGCGTTCACAGGGCACGACCTACGTCGCGCTGGACTTCGAAGTGCCGCTGAACGACACCTACACCCTCAGCGCCGGCGCCGGCCGCCTGCGGGTGCCCGAGCTGGACCGTTACGGCTACACCGACTGGCGGCTGGGCCTGGACGCCCGCTTCGACGCGCTCACGCTCAGCCTGCTGGCCAGCGGCAGCAGCGCCGAGCGCGGTGCCTGGCAGCAGGCCGGCGACAGTGCCACCGTGGTGCTGGCGGCCAAATGGCGGTTCTGAGCACGCACCGCACCAGGGCCGCGGACAATGGTGGCCATTCCAGCAACCGGCGACCTTCATGCCCGCAGTCGACAGCACCGCCCTGGCCCAGGCCTTCACCAGCGCCCGCACCTTCAACCGCTTCCGCCCGGAGCCGGTGAGCGACGAGACCCTGCGCGCGCTCTACGACCTGCTGAAGTGGGGCCCGACCTCGGTGAACTGCCAGCCCGGCCGCTACCTCTTCCTGCGCAGCGAGGCCGCCAAGCAGCGCCTGAAGCCCTGCCTGTCGCCCGGCAACGTCGACAAGACCATGGCCGCGCCGCTGGTGGTGCTGGTGGCCACCGACAGCCGCTTCTACGAGCACCTGCCCGAGCAGTTCAAGGCCTTCGACGCCAAGGCCATGTTCGACGGCAACCCGGCCATGGCCGAGCCCACCGCCTTGCGCAACAGCACCTTGCAGGGCGCCTACCTGATGATCGCCGCCCGCCTGCTGGGGCTGGACTGCGGCCCGATGAGCGGCTTCGATGCCGCCAAGGCCAATGCCGAGTTCTTCCCCGACGGCCGCTTCAAGGCCAACTTCCTCGTCAACCTGGGTCATGGCGACCCCGCCGGCAACTACCCCCGCGGCCCGCGCCTGCCCTTCGAGGTGGTGGCCCAGGTGCTGTAAGGGGCGGCTGGCGCGTGAACTGTTCGCGCCCCGCGCGCCGGGGCCGGGCGGGGCCCATGCCAGAATGAAAAGTTGACCGATTCCGCCCCGCCCCACACATGAAGATCCTGCTCACCGGCGCTGCCGGTTTCATCGGCATGACCACCACGCTGCGCCTGCTGGCACGCGGCGACACGGTGGTGGGGCTGGACAACCTGAACGACTACTACGAGGTCAGCCTCAAGCACAACCGCCTGGCGCGGCTGACGCCGCAGCCCAACTTCCGCTTCGTGAAGCTCGACGTGGCCGACCGCGAAGGCATGGAAAAGCTCTTCGCCGACGAGCGTTTCGACCGCGTCATCCACCTGGCCGCGCAGGCCGGCGTGCGCTACTCGCTGCAGAACCCGCACGCCTACATCGACAGCAACATCGTCGGCTTCATGAACGTGCTGGAAGGCTGCCGGCACTCGAAAGTGCAGCACCTGGTGTACGCGTCGAGCAGCAGCGTCTACGGCGGCAACACCAAGATGCCGTTCTCGGAACACGACAGCGTCGACCATCCGGTGAGCATGTACGCGGCCACCAAGAAGGCCAACGAGCTGATGGCGCACACCTACAGCCACCTGTTCGGCCTGCCCACCACGGGCCTGCGCTTCTTCACGGTCTACGGCCCCTGGGGCCGGCCCGACATGGCGCTGTTCCTGTTCACCAAGGCCATCCTCGAAGGGCGGCCCATCGACGTGTTCAACCACGGCAACATGCAGCGTGACTTCACCTTCGTCGACGACATCGTCGAAGGCGTGATCCGCGTGATGGACCGCGTGGCCGAACCGAACCCGGCCTATGTGAGCGACACGCCCGACCCCGGCACCAGCAACGCGCCGTTCCGCGTCTTCAACATCGGCAACCACAACCCGGTGCAACTGCTCGACTACATCGGCTGCATCGAGAACGCGCTGGGCATGCAGGCGCAGAAGAACCTGCTGCCGCTGCAGGACGGCGACGTGCCGGCCACCTACGCCGATGTCGACGCGCTGCGCGACTGGGTGGGCTTCACCCCGGCCACTGACATCAAGAGCGGTGTCGCGCGCTTCGTGGCCTGGTACCGCGAGTACTACAAGGTCTAGCCCGCGGGGCGGCGCAGCGGGGTGCTCAGCGCGGCTGTTTGAGCAGCTCGTGCACGAACTGCACCGGCACCGCGTAGGTGATGCCGGTGGGGTTGCTGAGCGCACTTTCGCGCACGCCCTTGACCAGCCCCATGCTCACCACGCCGATGACGCGGCCGCTCTCGGCGTCGAGCAGCGGGCCGCCGCTGCTGCCGGGGTAGGCGGTGGCGTCCAGCTGCAGCATCTCGAAGCTGCCGGCGCGCAGCTGGGCGATGGCGCGCGGGTCCAGCTGCGAGGCGCTGTTGGCCGGCAGCGCGGCGCTGGTGATGCTGGAGACGATGCCGCGGTGCGCCACTGTCGCAAAGCCGAGCACACCGCCGATGGGGTAGCCCAGCAGCAGCACACCCTGGCCCTCGCGCGCCGTGCCGGGCTCGGCCAGCGCCAGCACGGGCAGCGCCGGGCCGTCGATCTGCAGCAGCGCCAGGTCGCGCGAGCGGTCGGTGGCCACCACCTGGGCGTTGCGCAGGTTGCCTTCGCTGCGGCCCACCATCACCACCAGGCGCAGCGCGGCGGCGGGGTCGGCCGCGGCGGGCAGCACGTGGAAGTTGGTGATGATGAGGTTGCCGTTGCCCACCGCGAAGCCGCTGCCGCGAAAGCCGAAGCGTGGGCTGTCGGTGGGGCTGAAGGTGCCCACTGGCAGCACCGCCGGTTTGCTGGCGGCCACCAGGGCGGGCAGGTCGGCCGCGTGCAGCGGCGCGGCCAGCGCCCAGGCCGCCATGGCGGCTGTTGCAGCCATGGCCCGCAGGCAGGCGATGCGGCGGCCGGGCTGCATGGCTACAAGGACTTCAGCAGCGTGGCCACCTCGGCCTGGCCGGCAAAACTCTCGCCCAGCTTGGCCAGCGCGTCCAGCTCGGTGCGCGCGCCGGACTTGTCGCCGCTCTTGATGTAGAGCTTGGCCAGGCGCAGGTTCAGCGCCGGGTCTTTCGGCGCCAGGCTGATGGCGCGCTTTTGCGTTTCGATGGCCTTGGGCAGCTGGTTCTCGGCTTCCAGCACCGTGGCCAGCGTGTCCAGCAGCGCGGCGCGGTTGGGCATCAGCTGGTTGGCCTTCTCGGCCAGGGGCAGGGCGCCGGGTTTGCCCAGGCGCGCCATCAGCCAGGCCACGTTGTTCATGGCCAGCGCATGGTCGGGCATCACCTCCAGCACGGCGCGGTAGCGGCGCTCGGCGCGCGGCAGGTCGTTTTCGGCCAGGGCCAGGTCACCCAGGTAGTACAGGAAGGCCGGGTCCTTGGGGTGGTTCTTGAGCCAGTCGGCGGCCAGCCGGTGGGCCTCGGGCGCCTGGCCGGCACGCACCAGGGCACCGTGCAGTTTGACGGCCAGCTCGGGCGCGGCCGGCGCGCGCTGGGCGGCGGCGCGGTAGGCCACCAGGGCCGGGTCCCAGGCCTTGCGGGCGGTTTCGATGTCGCCTTCCAGCGCGTAGCCGACGGGGTCGGTCGGGTGCGCCTTCTGCATCGCGCGCACGATGGCCAGCGAGTCCTGCGGCCGGTTGTCCTGCAGCGCCAGCAGGGCCAGCGCGCGCTGCGGCGCCACCAGGGCCGGCTGCAGCTCGGCGGCGCGGCGCAATGAACGCTCGGCGGCGGCGCGGTCCTTGGCGGCGATGTAGGCGTCGGACAGGCGCATCTCGGGCAGTGCGCTGCGCGGCTGCAGCGCGGCCAGTTTCCTGAAGGTGGTGATGGCGCCCTGGTTGTCGCCCGCGGCCAGTTCGGCGCGGCCCTTGGCGTCCATGATCTCGGGGTTGTCGGGCAGTGCCCCGGTGGCGTCCTGGGCCGCTTGCAGCGCAGCGCGCGCGTCTTCGGCGGCCAGCAAGCGGTTGATGAGCACCAGCTGCGGCCGCGGTTCGGTCGGGTCGAGCTTGACGGCTTCGCGCAGCTGGGCAACCACGGCCGCAGTCGTGGCGCCGGCGCGGGCGTCCAGCTCGGCCAGCGCCAGCCTGGCCTGCCAGCTCTTGGGGTAGGCCTTCAGGTGCGCGTCGAAGCGCTTGCGCGCGTCGTCGGGCTTGCTCTCGGCCATGTCCATCGTGGCCAGCGCGGCCACGGCGGCGTAGGAGGCCGGATCCTTGACCAGGGCGGCCTCGTAGGCGCGGCGCGCGCCGGCGTTGTCCTTGCGCAGCGTCAGCACGCGGCCGCGCAGCTGCAGCGGCAGGGCTTGGTCGGGCATCTTCTTCTCGAGGCCTTCGATGGCCTTCAGTGCACCGGCCAGGTCGCCCTGGCGCATGCGCGCACTCACCAGCGCCAGGTCGGCGCGCGGGCCGGCATCGCCGGCCGCCACGGCCTCCAGTTCGGCGGCCGCAGCCGCCGTGTTGCCGCGCGCCAGTTGCGCCATCGCGGCACTGGTGCGCACACGGCTGTCCTGCGGGGCGATTTTCAGGGCGCGCTGGAAGGCCTCTTCCGAGCGCTTGGCATCGCCCAGCTGCAGATGGGCCTCGCCGGCCAGCGACAGCGTGGTGGCCTCGGTGGTGCTGCCTTCCAGCGCCGGCTGCAGCACGTCCAGCGCCTTGGCGGCCTGGCCCGATCGCAGGTAGGTCTGCGCCAGCATGTGGCGCGTGAGCAGCTGCTTGGGAGCCAGCTTCAGGGCCTTGCCCAGGAAGGTCTCGGCCTGCACGTAGCCGTTCATGCGGTACTCGGCGGCGCCCGCCAGTTCGAGCACGCGCACGTTGTCGGGCATGGCCTTGAGGATGGCGTCGGTGAGTTCGCGCGTGCGCTTGAAGTTCTTGTCGGCGAAGGCCAGCTGGGCTTCGAAGAACAGGGTGTCAGGGTGGCGCGGCGCCACCTTCTTCAGCTGTTCCAGCTCGGCGCGGGCTTCGTCGGTGCGCTTCTGCTGGAACAGGATATTGGTGGCCGCCACGCGTGCGCCCACGGCTTCCGGGTTGGCCTTGACCACCTGCCGGAAGGCCGACAGCGCCGCATCGACATCGCGCTTGCCGGCCAGCAGCAGCTCGCCCTTGAGCACGCCGGCGCGGTCGTTGGCCGGGTCGAGGGCGAGCACCGAGTCGGCCATCGCGATGGCGCCGTCGACGTCGCCGTCCAGCGCCTTCAGGCGCGCCAGCACGATGGTGGCGGGGGTGTAGCCGGGGCGCAGGCGCAGCGCCTCTTCGGCCGCGGCGCGCGCCTTGTCGGTCTCGCGCTGCATGGCATGCGCGGCGGCCAGCGAGGTCTTGAAGTCGGCCTGCGCGGCCGGGTCTTTCAGCGTCACTTCGGCGTACTGCGCCACCAGCTTGCCCTCTTCGCCCGTGAGCAGCAGCGCACGCGCCAGCTCGGGCATCACCAGTTCGTCGGGCACCTGCAGTTCCAGTGCCTTGCGCAGTTCCACCAGCGCCGAAGCCGGCTCGCCGGCATCGAGCAGGGCCTTGCCGAGGTAGTAGCGGGCCTGGCCGTTGTTGGCGTCTTTCTGCAGCGCGTTCTTGAACTGGATGACGGCGCCACGGCCGTCCTTCTTCTCGAGCAGCGCCTTGCCGGAAGCCACCAGGTCGGCGCTGGACTCGCGGCTGCAGCCGCCGGCGAACAGGGCCAGCGCCAGCAGCAGGCCGAGCGCGGGGCGGGCGGGCAGGGTCTTGCGGATCATCAGGGACTTCCTCGTACCGTGTTGCACCGCCGCCGGGCGGCACCCGACGGGACGGTCACTTGATCGACAGGCGCTTCATCAGGTCGTACAGCGTCGGCCGGCTCACGCCCAGGATCTCCGAGGCGCGCACGATGTTGCCGTTGCTGCGCCCGAGCGCTGCCACGATGGCCTGGCGCTCGGCCGCTTCGCGGATGGTACGCAGGTCCAGGTCGGACGCGGCGGCGCCCTCGGCATCACCGGCCGGCGCCAGCAGGCCCAGGTCTTCGGGGGTCAGTCGATCGCTGTCGGCCATGATGCTGGCGCGCTTGACGGCGCTGAGCAGTTCGCGCACGTTGCCCGGCCATGCATGCTGTTCGATGGCCTTGAGCGCGTCATCCGAGAAGCTCAGCTGGCGGCGCTGGTCTTGCGCGAAGCGGCGCAGGAAGGCGTGGGCCAGCAGCACGGGGTCGCCGATGCGCTCGCGCAGCGGCGGGATCTGGATCACGATCTCGGCCAGACGGTAGTACAAGTCTTCACGGAACTTGCCTTCGGCGATGAGGTTCTTCAGGTCCTGGTGGGTGGCGCAGACCACGCGCACGTCCACCGGAATCTCGCTGCGGCCGCCCAGCCGTTCGATGGTGCGTTCCTGCAGGAAGCGCAGCAGCTTGGACTGCAGCGAGTGCGGCAGGTCGCCGATCTCGTCGAGCATCAGCGTGCCGTGGTTGGCGGTCTCGATCTTGCCCGGCGTGGTCTTGCTGGCGCCCGTGAAGGCACCTTTCTCATAGCCGAAGAGTTCGCTTTCCAGCAGGTTCTCGGGAATGGCCGCGCAGTTGATGGCCACGAAGCGCCCGCTGCGCTTGCCGGCGGCATGCAGGCCCTGCGCCAGCACTTCCTTGCCGGTGCCGCTTTCGCCCAGCAGCAGCACGGTGGCGTCGGCGCCCGACACACGCTCGACGGTGCGCGCAATGCGCATCATGCCGGCGTCACGCGTGATCAGTCCCGACAGCGCGTCGGGCTGGTGCAGGGCCTGCAGGCGACGGTTCTCGGTCTGCAGTTCCGCCAGGCGCAAGGCGCGTTCGATGGTGAGCGACAGCACGTCGGGATCCACCGGCTTGGCCAGGAAGTCGTAGGCCCCCAGCGCGATGGCGCGCAGCGCGTTGGCCTGGTCGTTCTGGCCGGTGAGCACGATCACCTTCACGCCGGGGTCTATGGCCAGCATCTGCTCGAGCAGCTTGAAGCCTTCGCCGGTGGAGTCGGGGTCGGGCGGCAGGCCCAGGTCCATCGTGACCACGGCGCACTGGTGGCGGCGCAGTTGCAGCAGCGCACTTTCGCGGTCGGCGGCGGTGACGCTGTCGAAACGGTCGAGCGACCACTTGATCTGCTTCTGCAGCGCGAGGTCGTCCTCGACGATCAGCAGCGGGGTGTTGGGTGGGCTCATCGGGAGGTCAGGCCCATCAGGTCGGAGTCGTACTGGGTCTCGAACAGCGGCAGCAGCACCGTCATCAGCGTGCCTTCGCCTTCAGCGCTCTGCGCCGTGATGCTGCCGCCGAGTTCGCGGATGTACTGGTGGCTCTCGTAGGTGCCGATGCCCATGCCCTGGTGTTTGGTGGTATTGAAAGGCCGGAACAGCTTGTCGCGGATGAAGGCTTCGTCCATGCCCTTGCCGGTGTCGCCCACGTCCACCTGTACCTGGCCGCCGAAGCGCGCCACGCGCAGCCAGACGCGGCCTTCGCGCGGCGTGGCGTCGAGCGCGTTCTGCACCAGGTGCCCAAGCACACGTTCGAGCCGGTCGCCATGGCCGCGTGTGGCCAAGCGTTCGATGATGTCGACTTCCAGTTCACGGCCCTGCGACTGGGCCAGCTTCTGCAGGCGCCGTGCGATGGCGCTGAGTTCAACACCGTGCACACCGCCTGGCGGTGTGCTGCCTTCGCGCAGCTGCAGCATCAGCCGGCGCATCTTCTCAAGCGAGCTTTCGACGGTCAACAGCATGTCCTGCTGGAACTCGCGGTTGGCGTGCAGGCGTTCCGCATTCTTCAGCATCAGCGAAAGCTGGGCGACGATGTTCTTCAGGTCGTGCACGACAAAGGCCGACATGCGGTTGAAGGCCTCGAACTTGCGCGCGTCCAGCAGCGCCTCGGTGGCCTGCATCTGCGCCAGGTAGCCGGCGGCCTGGCGGCCGGCGGTCTTCATCAGGTCCAGCACTTCCCAGTTGAGCTTGATCTTGGTGATCGGGCGCGACAGCAGCACGAAGCCGAAGAGTTCATCACCGGCCAGCAGCGGCACCACCAGCCAGCCGTTGGCGCTGCCCAGCAGCCAGTCCGGCAGGGCCAGGCTGCCGTAGCGGCGCGGGGCGCGACGGAACTCGTCGAGGTCGATGACCCATCCCTTGCCGCGCAGGAAGCTGCACAGCGCCGAGTCGGGCGTCTCGGCGTGTGTGGTCGCGGGCTGGTTCCAGGCCACCACCTGCACAAAATCGCCGGCGCGTCCGGCGCGGGTCCACAGCCCCCCGCCTTCGCATTCGACCATCTTGGCCAGGCCACGAACAATCATCTCGCCCATCTCCTGCGGCGAGCGCTTGGACGACAGCAGCGCGGTGAAGCGCAGCCATTCCTCGCGGTAGTCGTAGCGGTAGCTGAAGAAGTGCTTGCCGACGAAGACCCGCAGCCATGAGCGCACCGAGCCCGAGAACACCAGCACGCCCAGCACCGCCAGCGCCACGGCCAGCAGCCCGAACTGCAGCGCCCGGCCCCAGGTGCCGCCGAAGTAGCGCACGTAGTAGCCCAGTGCTGCCATCAGCAGCAGGTAGCCGCCCACCAGGATGAGCGTGGCCGAATAGAACGCCGCCGAACGCGAGACCTGCAGCCGAGCGATCCACTGCTGGCCGCGGCGCGAAGCCGCAACGAGGAAGGGCACCGCCAGCGCGTGCGCAGCACCGCGCACGCTGAAGGCGTCGGCATCGAAGCGCGAGAACAGCAGCGCTTCGGAGTACAGGAATATGTCGAAGGCGAACAGCAGGCCCAGGCCCAGGCACACCGGCTTGGCGTTCCAGCGCGAGTCTTCGGCCAGGCCCCGGAACACCTGCTCGACGAGCAGCATGCCGCACAGCGGCAGCACCAGGTACGCCGCGATCTGCGGCTGCACCAGCGCGCGGTGCGGGCCTTGCCACAGGCCCAGCAGCAGCAGCAGCGCGCCGGCCGCCAGCGCCAGCGTGGCGATGCCACGCAGCACCTGCACCGGGCGCGGTTGCGGATTGCCGTCGTCGGGGCTGCCGAATAGGGCGATCAGGAAGGCGAGCCAGGTGCCGTAGCGCAGCAGGTCGAGCAGTGCGGCCAGCGGCTCCAGCGCGCGCGTCGGCCACAGGGCCGAGGCCATCTCCGCGGCCGACCAGGCGGCCGTGGCGGCAAGCGCCGCCACGAAGCGGCGACGCGAAGCGGCGTCGGTGCCTTGCAGCCGGCCGCTCACGAACAGGTAGACCAGGAAGCCGCCGAAGGCGACGAACGCCAGCGCGTACCCGTAGATCGCGATCTCGTCGGCAGCAGCTGCGCGCATCAGGTTCAATCAGGCCGGCCCGGCACCCGCGGCGGGTGCCACAACAAGGGGCTGCCGCCCCCTGCAAGGAGCGGGGCCGTCAGCGTGCGCCCTTGCCGGTCAGCACCACGCCCACGGTTTCCAGCAGCACCACGAGGTCGAGGAACAGGGTGTGGTTCTTCACGTAGTACAGGTCGTACTGCAGCTTTTCCTGCGAGTCCTCGACCGTGGCGCCGTAAGGGTAGCGCACCTGGGCCCAGCCGGTGACGCCCGGCTTGACGCTGTGGCGCAGCGCGTAGAAGGGGATCTCGGCGGTGAGCTGCTCGACGAAGAAGGGCCGCTCGGGCCGCGGGCCCACCAGGCTCATGTCGCCCTTGAGCACGTTCAGCAGCTGGGGCAATTCGTCGATGCGCAGGCGGCGGATGATGGCGCCGACACGCGTGACGCGGTTGTCGTTGGCCGCGGCCCAGACCGGCTTGCCGTCTTTTTCGGCGTCGGTGCGCATGCTGCGGAACTTGGCGATGCTGAAGCTGCGGCCGTTCTGGCCCACGCGCTCCTGGCGGTAGAGCACCGGGCCCGGGCTCTCGAGCTTGATGATGATTGCCGTCAGCAGCATCACCGGCGCCGACACCAGGAACAGGATGCCGGCACTGACGATGTCGAACACGCGCTTGACCGCGGTGCGCCAGGCGCCCTGGTTGAAGCCATCGCCGAAGATCAGCCAGCTGGCGTTGACGTAGTCGATGCGGATCTGGCCCAGCGTCTTCTCGAAGTGGGTGTTCAGGTCGTAGACCTTGGTGCCCGAGACCTTGCAGTCCAGCAGTTCGCGCATGGGCATGCTGCCGGCGCGCCGTTCGGTGAGCGCCACCACGATTTCTTCGACGCCGTAGCGGCGCGCCACATCGGGCAGCTTACCGCCGGGCGCCAGCATCTCGCTGGCGGGCACGGCCGGTTCACGTTCGTTCGGGCCCGGCACGTAGCCGACGATGTGGGCGTTGGGGTCGGCCTTGCGCAGCGTGTTGCCGACTTCGCGTGCGGCCGGGCCGGCGCCGAAGATCAGGATGCGCGTGCGCGCGCTGGCGGCCGCGGCCGACGAGTGCGACAGGTAGGCGCGGCGCAGGATCAGTGCCGATACGCCGGCCACCATCGACAGCTGCACCGTCTCGCGGTTGTTGAAACTGGGGGGCAGCAGGCCGAAGATGATGTAGGCGATGGGCAGCGCGACCAGCAGCACCATCAGGGCGCGCGCCGCCGAGCGTGCAGCAGACTCGGCATGGCCGCGCTCGTACAGGCCCGAGGCGCTGTTGATCACGAACAGGCATGCCGCGAAGGACACCACGTGCTTGCCGGCCAGCGGCACGGCCTGGTCGACCGAACTCACCTGCAGACCGACGGCCACCATTGCGACCAGCAGCACGAGCGCAAGGTCGAACAGGATGCCGCGCAGAGCGGACCGGTGTACGTAATGGTTGAAGATGCGAATCATGAGGGCCGCCGAGCTGAAAGTGCTTCGCGGGGACCGAATCGCCACCCACCGGGGGCGCCTCCTTCAAGAACGGCGGAGGACTTGGATCGACTCGATATCAATGGTTGGCCTGTGATCGAATGTAAGAGGGTCAAAGGCGGCGTCGCAATCCCCATGATCGGGGGCCGAAGTGACGCAAAGCACGCTTTGGCGTCGAATGCGCCGGGCCGCGTGCGCCGGACATCCAGAAGCGTAAGGATGTTCGTGCTGCCCGAGCGTGCGGTGCCGCACGCAAGCCGGGGTGGCGTCCAATCCTGCACGCAAGCGGCTTGCAGCATGCAGCAGAGCCACCACGGCCACGAAGCCGACATGGCGGTCGAAGAGAATCGGCCCCGGGTTGCCGTGCACTGTGCACGGGCGACCCCAGGAGTAGGGGTGTGTCGCACGCAGGTGCGGCTCGTACAATTTGATTCGAACACGCTGAAGCGGTGGTAACCATGAACGACGACAACATCCAGGGTGCGCCCGAGGGCGGCCAGCAGCCGCAGGGAGCGCCTGTGTCGACGGCGCGGCGACGCTTGCTGCGCGGCGGCGTCGCCGCTGCGCCCGTGCTGGCCACCTTCGTGAGCCAGCCTGTGCACGCGGCCTACAGCTGCAAGTCGGCCTCGGCCTTCACCTCGGCCAATGCGAGCCGCCCTGGTGCCGAAATCTGCAACGGCAGCAGCCCCGCCTGGTGGCTGGCCAATCAGGGCGCTTGGGTGGGCTGCTCGCCGGCCACGGCCACCTTTGCCACGTACTTTTCCGCTACCACGGCCTACCCCAGCGGCACGAAGCTCACGCAGGTGCTGCAGGGCACGTCCACCGCGCAGGTGGACAAGATGGCGCGCAACCTGGTCGCGGCGCTGCTGAACATCAAGTCGGGCCGCATCGGCGCCGGGGTCTTCAACGAAGAGCAACTGCGCAGCATCTGGCTGGGTGCCATCGGCAGCGGCTACGTGCCCATCACGGGCGGGCAGCCGTGGTACGCCCAGCAGGTGAACCAGTGGCTGGTGTCGGTGTTTCCGGCGCAGACCTGAGCCCGGCCGCCGCGCCGACTGTTCGCCATCGCCCTGTCTTGACCCCCCGCTGGTGCCTGGTTCCGCGGGGAGCGTTCGAGTGGCGCCAGTGGGACGACGAAGCCGTCGTCTTCGTGCATGCCACGGGCGACACCCATGCGCTCGGCGCCGAGGCATCGGCCATGCTGGCGGCCCTGCGTGCCCGGCCTGACGAGGCTCGCACGGCGGCACAATGGCTGGAATCCGCCGGCTTCGAGGCGGCGGCGTCGGATGACGACGCTGCCGAGCAGCTGATGACCCAGCTCGAACTGATCGGTCTCGTCCGCCGCCATATTCCGTGATCGTCCAGGACCTTGCGCCCGGGCTCTTGCGGCGCGCCCTGCGCGGCCCCGGCCTGAACCTGCGCACCGGCCCGGTCGTGAACCGCATCCGCTCGCACGTGGAGGCGGTGGAACGGGGCATCGCGCTGCACTACGCCAGCCACCCCATCGAAGCCGAAGACGCCTTTGCCGACTTCCACGTCAGCGTCGACCGGCCGTCGGGCCTGCGGCGCTGGCTGCACCCGCAGGTGCTGTTCCGCTTCGACGGCGAGGAGCCCTTCGCCCCCTTGCCCGGGCCGCAGGGCTTTCCGATGCTGGAGTGGGGCCTCAACTGGTGCATCTACACCTACTGCCAGCAGTTCATCACGCTGCACAGTGCGGTGCTGGCGCGCGACGGCCGCGCGCTGATACTGCCGGCGCCTTCGGGCTCGGGCAAGAGCACGCTGTGCGCCGGGCTGGCCTTCCGCGGCTGGCGCCTGCTGTCCGACGAGCTGAGCGTGTTCGATCCGAAGACACGCGAGATCGTGCCCGTGCCGCGGCCGATCAGCCTGAAGAACCGCTCGGTCGACGTGATCCGGACGTTTGCGCCGCAGGCGGTGTTCAGCCCGGCCGTGCCGGACACGATCAAGGGCACGGTGGCCCATGTGCGGCCGCCCGCCGATGCGGTACTGCAGGCGGCCAGCCGTGCCCGGCCGACGTGGATCGTGCTGCCGCGCTACCAGGCCGGCGCGCCGGCCGCGCTGGTGCCGGCGCCGCGTTCACGGGTGCTGATGGCGCTGGTGGAGAACACGTTCAACTACAGCATCCACGGCGCGCGCGCCTTCGAGCTGCTGGCCGCGGTGACCGAGCACTGCGCGTGTTACGAGTTCACCTACGGCGATCTCGACGAGGCGGTGGCGCTGTTCGACAAGCTGGCCTCTGAAGGGGTGGCCTGACGATGGCCGCAGACCTGGTCGTCCACGCTCTGCGTTACCCCGAGTCGCTGTCCGGGTTTTCGGCCACGCAATGGGATCTGCTGGTGCGCCAGGCCCGCGGCGCGGGCCTGCTGGCCCGCGTGGCGCACCGCCTGGGCCAACTCGGCCTGGCCGACGCGGTGCCACGCGCACCGGCTGCGCACCTGGCTTCGGCGGCCACCGTGGCGGCGGCCCAGCACACCGAGGTGCGGCGCGAGATCGCCCATGTGCAGCACGCGCTGCGCGACGAGGCCGGGCCGCTGGTGCTGCTGAAGGGTGCGGCCTATCTCGCCGCGGGTTTGCCGGCGGCAGCCGGCCGCGTGTTTTCGGACACCGACATCCTGGTGCCCAAGCCACGCCTGCCTGCCGTCGAAACGGCGCTCGTGATGCACGGCTGGGCGACCACCCACCACACGCCCTATGACCAGCGCTACTACCGCGAGTGGATGCACGAGCTGCCGCCGCTCGTGCACCTGCGGCGCCAGACGGCGCTGGACGTGCACCACGGCATTTCGCCGCTGACGGCGCGCATCCGGGCCGACAGCGAGCGCCTGCTGCAGGCGGCGTTGCCCATCCCGGGCCGCCCCGGGTTGGCCACGCTGGCGCCGGCCGACATGGTGCTGCACAGCATGCTGCACCTGCTGGTGAACGACGAACTCAGCCACGCGCTGCGCGACCTGTCGGATCTGGACCTGCTGCTGCGCCACTTCGGCGCCGACCCTGCTTTCTGGCCCGGCATCGTGCAGCGCGCGCGCGAGCAGGGGCTGGGCCGCGTGCTGCATTACGGCCTGCGTTTTGTCGCCCGCGTCTTCGGCACGCCAGTGCCGGCCGACGTGGCCGAGGCCTGCGCCGCGTTCGCGCCATCCGCTCCCGCGGCGGCGCTGATGGACACGCTGTGGCGCCGCGCGCTGCTGCCGCCGCACCACAGCGTGGCCGGCGGCGCTGCGCACCACGCGGCGCTGTTCATGCTGTACGTGCGTGCGCACTGGCTGCGCATGCCCACGGGCCTGCTGTTGCGCCACCTGACGGTGAAGGCCCTGCGCCGCGGCCGCGAGCCGCAGGGCAAGCAGGGTTGATCAGATCGACTTGAGCAAACGCGCCACTTCGGCGTGGAAGGGCAGCTTGGTGCCTTCGGCCGCCAGCAGGTCGAGTTCGCTGCGCGCCAGGGTCTTGTCACCCGCCTGCAGCGCGATGCGGGCCAGGTTCATGCGCAGGTTCTTCTCGGCCGGCGCCAGCGCCACTGCACGCTTCTGCAAGGCCAGCGCTTCGGCCACCTGCTTGTCTGCCACCAGGGCCATCGCCAGCGTGTCCATGAACAGGGGCTGGTTGGGCCGCTGGTCAAGAGCGCGCTGCGCGTAGCCCACCGCGCCGGGCTTGCCCAGCGTGGCCGTCACCCAGGCCAGGTTGTTGAGCGCCGGCGCATCGGTGGGGCGCGCGGCCACCACCTCGCGCAGCAGCGCCTCGGCGCGTGGCAGCTGCTTGCGCACCAGGGCGGCGACGGCCACGTGGTAGGCAAAGGCCACGTCGCCCTTGTTGTCCTTCAGCCAGCGCGTGGCGAAGGCCTCGGCCTCGGCGTCCTTGCCGCCCACCAGCAGCAGGCGGTGCGTGGCCGCGGCGAGCGCCGACTTCGCGCTCGCGCGGTCGAGACCCGTGCGGTAAGCGCGCATCGCGGCGTCGGGCGCCTTCAGGCGCTGGTGGATCGAACCTTCGAAGAGGTAGCCCGCGGCCGCGGCCGGCGCGCGCTGCTGCATCGCCTGCGCCAGCGCCAGCGCCTCCTGCGGCCGGCTGTCGGCGATGAGGATGTCGATCAGGCGGGCCTGGGCCGGCTCCAGGTCGGGGTCGATGTCCAGCGCGCGGCGCAGGCTGGCCACCGCGGCCTCGCGGTTGCCGGTGGACTTGTGCAGGTCGGCCAGGCGCAGGTGCGCCAACGTGGCCTTCGGGTCCAGGCTGGCCAGCTTGTGGAAGGTGCTGGTGGCCTGCTGCGTTTCGCCCGCCAGCACCTGCGCGCGGCCCAGGCCGTCCAGCACGCCGGCGTCTCCGGGCAGGGCGGCGGCGGCTTCCTGCGCAGCGCTCAGCGCGTCCTTGAACTGCCGCTTGTTGATCAGCAACTCCAGCAGCTGCAACCGGGGCCCGGCTTCCTCTGGCGCGGCCTTGATGCCCTGCGCCAGCAGCTCGCGCATCTCGGCCAGGCCGGCGCCGCTTTCGTCCATCAGGCTGGCCACGGCCATGCGCGCGGCGAAGTTGCGCGGGTCGGCGGCCACCGCGGCCTCCAGGCGCTTGCGGGCCTGCGCGGGCTGGCCCTGCTTGACGTCCAGCGCCGCCAGCCTGGCGGTGGCGCTGTAGCGCGTGGGCTCGATGGACAGTGCCTTCTCGAGCGCCGCGCGCGCGGCGGCGAAGTCACGCCGTTCGCCGTGCACCAGGCCGCGCAGTTCGGCCACGGTGGCGCTGCCGGGCTGCTTGCGTTCCATCGCGTCCAGCGCGCGCAACGCAGCGTCGGTTTCGCCGCGCTTCAGGCGCGCACTCAGGATGGCCATGTCGGCCGCGGTGTCGGGCGAGTCGCCGGCGATCACTTCCAGCTGCGCGAAGGCGGTTTCGGCGTCGCCGCGGGCCATGTTCATCATCGCCAGCGCGGTGCGCACACGGGCGTCGCCGGGGCTGAGCCGCGCGGCGCGCTGGTACAGCGCCTCGGCCGCGGGCGCGTCGCCCGACTGCAGGCGCGCCTCGCCGGCCAGCGCCAGCGCATCGGCATCGCGGCTGTCAGGCTGCACCAGCGGCTCGATCAGCTGCAACGCCTTCTGCGGCTGCCCCAGGCGCAGGGCGATCTGCGCCAGGTTGCGCCGCGCCGTCGCCAGGGTGGGGTCGATCTGCAGCGCCTTCTGCAGGTAGGACTCGGCCAGCAGCATCCAGCCAGCCTGGGCCTCGATGGCGGCAGCCAGCTGCAGCACGCCGACGTTGGCGGGCGCCATGCGCAGCAGCTGCTGGGTGCGCTCGCGGGCGGTCTTGAGGTCGCGGTCGATGAGCGCCAGGCGGGCGTCGACATACAGGGTCTGCGGGTGGCGCGGCATCGCGGCGCGCAGTTGGGCGGCCTGGGCCTTGGCCTGGCCCACGTCGCCGGCCTTGAGCCGTTCGGAAATCAGCGCCAGGTGGGCCGGCACGAAGGCCGCGTCGGCGGCGAGCGCGCGTGCGTAGGCCTCGTTGGCGCCGGCGGCGTCGTTCTTCACCTGGGCCAGCAGCTCGCCCTTCAGCAGCCAGCCTTCGGCACTGGCAGCGTCCTGCGCCAGCGCCGCGTCCACCAGGGCCAGCGCTTCGTCGTGCCGGCCGGCGGTGGCCGCCAGGCGGGCGCGCAGCACCAGCGCCGGCAGGTGCCTGGGAACGGCGGCCAGCGCGGCGTCGAGCGCGGCCTGGGCCCGCGCGCTGTCGCCCAGGCCCGACCAGGCCAGGGCCAGCGAAGTCTTCAGCGCAGCCTGGGCCTGGGGCTCGGCAAGCTGGGTGTCGGCGTACTGCGTGGTGAGCTTGCGCGCGCCGTTGGACATGAGCAGAGCCCGCGCCAGCAGCGGCAGGGCCTGCGGGTCGTCGCGGCGTTCTTCCAGCACCTTGGCCAGTTCGACACTGGCGCCGATGGGGTCACCGGCTTCCATCAGCGCGCGGCCCAGCAGCAGGCGCGTCGGCGCGGAAGTTGGGTCTTTCTGCAGCGCAGCCTTGAGCTGGATGACGGCCGAGACCGCGTCCTTCTTGTCCAGCAAGGCCTGGCCCGAGGCGCGCAGCGCGTCGGGCGAGTCGCCGCTGCAGGCCGCGACCAGCGCCCAGGTGCACAGCGCGAGCAGAAGGCGCGGCGTGCGCTGGGAACTGGAACTCATCGGGACTCCACGGAGGACGGCCCGCATGGTGCGGCGCCGCCCGCCGCGTCGTCAACGGGGGCGAGCTACAAAGCCGGCGTTCCCGTGCAGGCGTTCCGGCTTCGCGGGCCGCGAAGTGGCCGCCCCATGAAAAACGCCCCGGCAAGCCGGGGCGAACAGCATGAGAACGGGTTGCCGCTCAGGCGTTGCGGCGGCGGGCGGCGAACCCGGCACCGAGCAGGGCCACGCTGAGCAGGGCCAGGGTGCCGGGTTCCGGCACGGTGGTCTGGAAGTCGAAGCTGCTGGTGTTGCGACCAGTGTGGGTGATGTCCACCTGCAGCGTCATCGCGAACGGGTCCGAGGCCAAGGTGGTGCCCTGACCGCTGGCTTCGAAGGACTGGGTGGACGACGAGCCGCTGAACAGCAACGAGCCCTGGCCAGCGGGGTTGGCCACGTTCAGCGGGTTGTTGGCGTCGTCCAGCCACGCGCTGTAGGCGACGGTGCCCTGGGTGGTGCCGCCGATGAAGCTGTTCACGGTAACCGGGCCGCCATTGGCGCCCAGGGTCAGGCCCGTTTCGGTCAGCGTGATGCGCAAGGTGCCGCCGGCGTTGCTGGAGGCAGCGAACGACGTGAGGTCGATGCCGAAGATGCTGGACCATCCATTGCCCGAACCGACCGCCACGCTCATCGACCACGAACCCACGGGCCCGGATTGCAGCAGAAAGGCGTTGATGGCGTCGGTGTCGTTCAGAACGACGTCCACACCGGCGGTCGACAGGTCGTCGACGGTCAGCGTGAGCGTGGCATGCGAGGCGGTCGGCACGGCGGCAGCCAGGGCGACGGTGGCCGCAGCGATCAGAGTCTTGAAGAGCTTCATGAGGTTTGTTCCTGAGTAGCCTACGCCGGAGCTTGGCGTTCATACCCTCATGAGCAGGATCGGTGCCAGGCTTGTGAATCAAGCACTTAGCGCTTATCCTGCGTCCCCGTGTCAAGTTGTCCGACAGGGTCGACTGGCAGCAGTTCACGGATCGACCGCCAGGCCCCGCGCCAGCAGCCTGATGGGATTGGCGCGGGTTTTCAGCGCCGGCTGCAGCGGCGCCGTGAATATTGCTCCGAAGGCTGGGCGCTGTGCACCGTGGGGGGCTCGAACCCCATCACGTATGTCAGCATAGGGATTGGCAGAATTGAGGCCCGTTTGACCCAATGTTCGGATCCAGACCGGACAGCGTTTTGGGGCAACCCAGCGGCACCGTGCTTGCGTCGCCGCCTCACAAGGAATCTACCGACATGCTCACCACAACCGGCTTCGCCCGCAGGCTCGGCCTGATCGTCCTCGCGTCGTTGACTGCCATGCTTGCCGGCTGTGCGGGCATGTCGCGCGGCTACCCGGCCGCGCCGGCCCAGGCCGATACCGGCGACTACAGCTACGTCATCGGCGCCGGCGACACGATCAACGTGATCGTGTGGCGCAACCCCGAGCTGTCGATGGTGGTGCCGGTGCGCCCCGACGGCAAGATCTCCACGCCGCTGGTCGATGAGATGGTGGCCCAGGGCAAGACCTCGGTGCAGGTGGCGCGCGAGATCGAGAAGAAGCTCAGCGCCTTCGTGCGCGACCCCGTCGTGACGGTGATCGTCACCACCTTCGTCGGCCCCTATAGCGAGCAGATCCGCGTGGTCGGCCAGGCCACCCGGCCGCAGTTCCTGGCCTTCAAGCAGAAGATGACCGTGCTCGACGTGATGATCGCCGCCGGCGGCCTGACCGACTTCGCCGACGGCAATGCCGCCGTGATCGTGCGTGCGGCCGAAGGCAACAAGCCCTACCGCGTGCGCCTGGACGACCTGCTGCGCCGCGGCGACGTGTCGGCCAACGTCGAGATGCGCCCGGGCGACGTGATCATCATCCCGCAGAGCTGGTTCTGACGCAGGCACGGCGCGCCCCGCGCGCCACCCGCTCGAGCACGAACCCCCTGAACCCCTAGAACGGCCCCTGATCCCGAATGGACGAAGTCATCCAGCAGGTCCTGACCATCGCGCGGCGCATGTGGAAGTTCCGCTGGCCGGCGCTGGCCGCCGCCTGGGTGGCCACGATGGTCGGCACGGTGGCGGTGTGGCGCATCCCCGACCAGTTCGAGGCCTCGGCGCGCGTGTTCGTCGACACCGACTCCATCCTCAAGCCCCTGATGAGCGGCCTGGCGGTGCAGCCCAACACCGACCAGCAGATCGGCATGCTCAGCCGCACGCTGATGAGCCGGCCCAATCTCGAAACGCTGGTGCGCAAGGCCGACCTGGACCTGAAGACCCAGTCCAAGGCCGAACAGGAACAGCTGATCGAGCGCCTGCAGCGCGGCATCGAGATCCGCACCGCGGGCGGCGTCAACCTGTACTCGATGTCCTACCGCGATACCGACGCCGAAAAGGCCAAGCGCGTGATTCAGGTGCTGGTGTCGATCTTCGTCGAGTCGGGCCTGGGCGCCACGCGCAAGGACACCGACTCGGCAAAGAGCTTCCTGAACGAGCAGATCAAGATCGTCGAGACCAAGCTCGAAGAGGCCGAGACACGGCTGAAGGAATTCCGCCTGCGCAACATCGACCGCCAGGTGGCCGACGGCAAGGACTCGACGCAGCGCCTGGCCGAGATCAGTGCCATGCTCGAAACCGCCCGCCTGCAGCTGCGCGAGGCCGAACGCTCGCGCGACGCCGCCAAGCGCCAGCTGGTTGAATCGCGCGCCGTCACCGCGGGCTCGGCCGTGCCGAGCGTGCTGGCCGAAAGCGCGATGGTGGCGGTGGCCACGCCCGAGATCGACGCCCGCATCGAAGCGCAGAAGCGCAGCCTCGACGGCCTGCTGCAGCGTTACACCGAGCAGCATCCCGACGTGATCGGCGCGCGCCGCCTGATCACCGAACTCGAGCAGCAGAAGCGCAAGGAAGTGCAGGAACTGCAGAAGCGCGCCATGGCCGCTGCCGCCGCCACCCCCACCGCCGCGGCCGGCAACGAGAGCCTGGCCCAGCAGGAGCTCAACCGCATGATGGCCACCGCCGAGGTGCAGGTGGCGGCCATGCAGGCCCGTGTCGACGAGTACAGCAAGCGCTACGCCGTGGCGCGCGACCAGCTCAAGACCGCGCCGCAGATCGAGGCCGAGGCCGCCCAGCTCAACCGCGACTACACGGTGATGCGCAGGAACTACGACGAACTGGTCACGCGCCGGCAGGCCGCCATGATGTCGGGCGAACTCGACGTCGCCTCCGGTGTCACCGAGTTCAAGCTGATCGACCCGCCGCGCGTGGCGCCGCAGCCGGTGGCGCCCAACCGCATGCTGCTGTTCAGTGCCGTCTGCGTGGGCAGCATGGTGCTGGGCCTGGTGGCGGCCTTCGCCGCCGCGCAGCTGCGCCCCACCTTCGGCGACGGCAACGAGCTACGCCAGGCCACCGGGCTGCCGCTGCTGGGCTCGGTGACCCTGCTGCTGACCGATGACGACCGTCGGCGCGAACGCAACGGCATGCTGCGTTTTGCCGGTGCTTCAGGGGGCTTGGTCATCGTGCTGTTTGCGGGGATGCTGGTGATGCTGCTGATCAACCGGCGCGGAGCCTGATGCGATGTCCAGCCTGATCGAGCAAGCCGCCCTGCGCCTGGCCCAGTTGAAGGAAGCCGGCTTCGCCGTGCCCGAACCCGAGGCGCCCGTGGCGCCGCAGGTGCTGCCGCGCAGCCAGCCCATAGACCTGGAGCCGGCGGCCCGCCCGGTGGAAGTGCCGCCCACGGCGCAGCTGCTGCCCAGGCCGGGCGCACTGCCGCGCATCGAGCAGCCCCTGCCGCAGTCGCGCCGTGTCGACATCGACCTCGACGCCGTCGGCGCGGCCGGCATCGTCACGCCCAACGCGCCGCGCACGCGGCTGGCCGACCAGTACCGCGTCATCAAGCGCCCGCTGATCGCCAACGCCACCGGGCGTGGTGCCGCCAGCGTGACACATGGCAACCTCATCATGGTGACCAGTGCCGTTTCCGGCGAAGGCAAGAGCTTCACCTCGATCAACCTGGCGATGAGCATCGCGGCCGAACTCGACCACACCGTGATGCTGGTCGACGCCGACGTGGCGCGCCCCTCGGTGCTGCGCGTGCTGGGCCTGCCGCTGGGCCCGGGCCTTCTGGACATCCTGGAAGGCAAGGCCGACATGGCCAGCGTGCTGCTGCGCACCAACGTCGACAAGCTCACCATCCTGCCCAGCGGCTCGCCGCACCCCAAGGCCACCGAGCTGCTGGCCAGCGAGGCCATGACCGAGCTGCTCGAGGACATGGCCACGCGCTACCCCGACCGCATCATCATCTTCGACTCGCCGCCGCTGCTGCTGACCACCGAATCGCGCGTGCTGGCCACGCACATGGGGCAGATCGTCATCGTCGTGCGGGCCGACGACACGCTGCAGTCCACGGTGCGCAGCGCGCTGGCCGCCATCGAGACCTGCCCCGTCAAGATGATGGTGCTGAACCAGGCGCGCGGCGACGCGGCCGGCACCTACGGCGCCGAACACGGCTATGGCTACGGGTATGGCTACGGCTATGGCTACGGGCAATCCTCGTCGGGCGCATCGGGTGACACCGCGCCCCGCGGCTGAGCGCGGCGGAGCCTGCTGCATGCACCGGACTCCCAAGCGACCGTCCCGCAAGCGCCTGCCGCCGCCGGCCCTGGTGCTGCTTGCCACCGCGGCCGCCTGGCCGGCCCTGGCGCAAGAGGTGGTGAACGTGAACCGCGGCACCTTCGTGCCCACGATCACGGCGGAAGGCAGCTACCTCGAAACGCGCGGACGCCCCGACGCCTTCAACGGCCGCGAAGGCGTGCTGCGCGTGAGCCCCGGCCTGCGCTGGTCCGACCGCACCGGTCACCTGCAGGGCAGTCTCGACTATGCCGGCGACCTGCTCGTGCGCAAGGGGCGCGGCGCCGACGACACCGACTTCCGCAACACGCTCACGGCGCGCGCTCTGGCCGAGGTGGAGCGCGGCTTCGCCTATGTCGACGGCACGGCCGCCATCACCCAGCAGGCGGTATCGCCCTTTGGCCAGCAGTCGGTGGTGGGCAGCACGCAGGTCAACAACAACCAGACCGAGGTGCGCAGTGTGGCGGTTTCGCCCTACCTGCGCGGCAGCGCGGGTGGCCTGGCCGACTACGAAGTGCGTTTCGGCGTCGGCCACAGCAGCACACGCGGCGAGGCCGTGATTCCCACGTCGCGCACCTCCGATGCGCTGTTCCGGCTGGCCTCGCCGCGTGGCGGTGCCCGCGTGGGATGGAACCTCAGCGCCACGCAGCGCCATGTGCGCACCACGGGTGCCGCAGGCGCCGACACCGCCGACGAAAGCCGCATCCGCGCCGGCCTGACCTGGGCCTTTTCGCCCCAACTGCAGCTGTCGGCCAATGCCGGGGCCGAATCGGTCGACGAGGGCGCTCGCTCGCTGCGCCACCGGGACGCCACCGGCGGCGTCGGTCTGGCCTGGGCCCCCACCCCGCTCACGCGGCTGGCGGTGGACGTCGACCACCGCTACGTGGGCAACACCGGGCGCATCAACTTCGTGACGCGCGGGCCGTACATGGTGTTGTCCTACACCCTGGCGCGCGACACCACCTTCGGCATCGACGGCAACGCCATCGGCACGCCGATCACGCTGTACCAGCTGCTGTTCCTGAAGTACGCCTCGGTGCCCGACGCGGCTGATCGTGACCGCCTGATCCTGGCCGAACTGGCGGGCCGCGACCCGAACCAGGTCAGCACGGTGCCGCTGGTCGGCCGCGCCTATTCGCTGCAGACCCGGCAAGACCTGTCGCTGGCCTGGACCGGCCGCCGCCTGAGCCTGACCGTGTTCGCCTTTGCCTCCACGTCGCGCGGTTTCGGGCTTGCAACGTCCAGCCTGGTCTCCACCGACGAACCGGTGGTGCAGCACGGCTACACCTCGACCCTGGCCTACCGATTCACGCCCGACACCACGCTCAGCCTGAGCGGCACGCGCCGCATGACCTTCGGCACCGAGCTGGCCGCCGGCACCGACCTGAAGTCGGCCGAACTCGGCCTCACCAGCCAGATCGGCCGCCGCACCAGCGCCCGCATCAGCGCCCGGCATACGGTGTTCAACAGCACGACCGAGCCGTACCGCGAGTCGGCTCTGGCCACCTCACTCACCCTGCGGTTCTAGACCATGTACGAAGCCTTCTACGGGTTGAGTACGAAGCCCTTCCAGCTCAACCCCGACCCGAACTTCTATTTCGCCAGCAAGCAGCACCGGCGCGCCAAGGCCTACCTGGAGTACGGCGTCTCGCGCAACGAGGGCTTCATCGTCATCACCGGCGAGATCGGTGCCGGCAAGACGATGGTGCTGCGTTCGCTGATCGAGGGCCTGAACGGCAGCAACGTCATCACCGGCCACCTCGTCACCACGCAGCTGGGCGCCGAGGACACCCTGCGCATGGTGGGCGCGGCCTTCGGCTTCCGCGTCAAGGACGTGCCCAAGAGCGAGCTGCTGATCACGCTGGAGGCCTTCCTCATCAGCCAGACCAGCAAGGGCAAGCGCTGCCTGCTGATCGTCGACGAGGCGCAGAACCTGACACCGCGCGCGGTGGAAGAGCTGCGCATGCTCAGCAACTTCCAGTTCGGCAACCAGGCCCTGCTGCAGAGCTTCCTGGTCGGCCAACCCGAGTTCCGCGCCATCCTGCAGCAGCCCGAGATGGAGCAGTTCCGCCAGCGCGTGGCGGCCACGTGCCACATCGGGCCGCTGGATGCCGACGAGACGCGGGCCTACATCGAACACCGTCTGAAGTGCGCGGGTTCGGTGGGCAAGCCGAGCTTCGAGCCGGCGGCCTTCAGCGCCATCTATGCGGCCAGTGGCGGCATTCCGCGCCGCATCAACTCGATTGCCGACCGGCTGTTGCTGGCCGGCTTCCTGGCCGGGCGCACGCACCTGACGGAGAACGACGTCAACGAGGTCGTCAACGAATTCCAGCAGGAGAACCGCGTGCCCGAACGGCCCGCGGCGGCCGGCATGGCGGTGCAGCGCGGTGGTGCCGCCGCGGCCGAGGCCGGGCTGGACATCGAGCTCGACATCGACCCCGACGCGCCCGCCATCGACCCGGCCATGGCCCAAGGCATGTCCAAACAACTCGAACAGCTCACCGCCGACCAGCGCGGCGACCAGTTGCAGCGCCTCGAGCGCAGCCTGCTGCGCCTGGAGCGCATCAATGTGCAGACCCTGTCCATGCTGACCCAGTTGGTCAACGCCCTCAGCAAGAACCCGAGCGACAAGAACCCATGAACGGTCCCGTGATGTGCGTCGTTGGCGCGCGCCCCAATTTCATGAAGATGGCGCCCATCCTGCAGGCGCTGGCGGCGCACCAGCCGCCGCTGCCGGCGCTGCTGGTGCACACCGGCCAGCACTACGACCAGGACATGAACGACAAGCTGTTCGTCGACCTGCGCCTGCCGCGGCCCGACGTCAACCTGGGCGTGGGCTCGGGCTCGCACGCGGTGCAGACGGCCGAGGTGATGCGCCGCTTCGAGCCGGCGATGGACGAGCACAAGCCGTCCTGCGTGCTGGTGGTGGGCGACGTGAACTCCACGCTGGCCTGCACGCTGGTGGCGGTGAAGAAGGGTGTGCCCGTGGTGCACGTCGAAGCCGGCCTGCGCAGCTACGACCGCAAGATGCCCGAAGAGATCAACCGCGTCCTCACCGACGCCGTGGCCGACCGCCTGTACACCACCGAACGCAGCGCGCTGGCCAACCTGCAGCGCGAAGGTGTCGATGCCGATCGCGTGTGTTTCGTCGGCAACGTGATGATCGACTCGCTGGTGTCCAACCGCGCCCATGCCCGCGCTGCTGCCGACACGCTGGCCGCCAGTGGCCAGGACGCCGGCCTGGTCAAGCAGCCCGAAGGTTATGGCGTGGTCACGCTGCACCGTCCGTCCAACGTTGACGACCCCGCCACGTTGCGCGGCCTGCTCGAAACGCTGGTGCAGGTGTCGCGGCGCCTGCCACTGGTGTTTGCATTGCACCCGCGCACACGCGCCAACATCGAACGTTTCGACCTGCTGCCGCTGCTGGCCAGCGGCCGCACCGCACTGCTGCCGCCGCAGGGCTACCTGGAGATGCTGGGCCTGATGAGCGGTGCGCGCGTGGTGCTGTCCGATTCCGGCGGCCTGCAGGAAGAGACCACGGCCCTGGGCGTGCCCTGCCTGACGCTGCGCGAGAACACCGAGCGCCCGATCACGGTGGAGCAGGGCACCAACACGTTGGTGGGCCGCGATGCCCAGGCCATCCTCAAGGGCGTCGAAGAAATCCTGGCCGGCCGCGGCAAGAGCGGCCGCGTGCCCGAGTTCTGGGACGGCCGCGCCGCCGAACGCATTGCCGCCGACCTGGCGCGCTGGCTCGGCTGACATCACCATGCTGGCCCCCGCCCTCACCAATGCGCTGACGATCGACGTCGAAGACTACTTCCAGGTCTCGGCCTTCGCGCCCTACATCCGCCGCGACGAGTGGGACGCGCGCGAGTGCCGCGTCGAACGCAACGTCGAACGCATCCTGCAGCTGCTGGCCGAACGCCAGGTGCAGGCCACCTTCTTCACCCTGGGCTGGATCGCCGAGCGCTACCCCCACGTGGTGCGCCAGATCGTCGCCGGTGGCCACGAACTGGCCAGCCACGGCTATGGCCACGAACGCGCCAGCGACCTCAGCCGCGCGGCCTTCCGCGACGACGTCACACGCGCCAAGGCCCTGCTGGAAGACCTGGGCGGCCAGCCGGTGCTGGGCTACCGCGCGCCGAGTTTTTCCATCGGCACCGGCAACCTGTGGGCGCTGGACGTGCTGGCCGAGACCGGCCACCGCTACAGCAGCAGCATCTACCCGATCCAGCACGACCACTACGGCATGCCCGATTCGCCGCGCTTCGCCTACCGGCTGGCCAACGGCCTGCTCGAAGTGCCGGTGACCACCGTGCGCATGCTCAATCGCAACCTGCCCAGCAGCGGTGGCGGCTACTTCCGGCTGCTGCCCTATGCCGTGTCGCGCTGGATGCTGCGCAAGGTGAACCGCGAAGACCGTGAGTCGGCCGTCTTCTACTTCCACCCCTGGGAGATCGACGCCGAGCAGCCGCGCATCGCCGGCATCGATGCCAAGACGCGCTTTCGCCACTACGTGAACATCCCGCGCAACGAAGACAAGCTGCGCCAGCTGCTGGATGACTTCCGCTGGGGGCGCATGGACCAGATCTTCCTGGCCCGCGCCGCCGTGCCCGTGGCAAACCCGGCCTAGCCTGTGATCAAGATCGAACGTCTTGCCGCGAACGACGCGGCTGCCGCTGCTGCCTGGGACGCCTACGTGCTGGCCTGTCCGCAGGCCACCTTCTTCCACCGCGCCGGCTGGTTTCGCATCATGCGCGAGGTGTTCCGCCACGACGCCTACTTCCTGATGGCCCGGCGCGAAGGCCGCATCACCGGCGTGCTGCCGCTGGCGCACGTCAACAGCCTGCTCTTCGGCAACGCGCTCACGAGCCTGCCCTTTGCCGTCTTCGGCGGCACGGCGAGCGACGACGCCGAGAGCGCGTTGGCACTGGAACAGGAAGCGCAGGCGCTGGCCCAGCGCCTGGGCGTGCAGCACCTGGAACTGCGGCACATGGAGCGCCGCCACCCTGACTGGCCCGAGCAGGACCTGTACGTCACCTTCCGCAAGGAATTGCTGCCGGAAGAAGAAGCCAACATGCTGGCCATCCCGCGCAAGCAGCGCGCGATGGTGCGCAAGGGCATCAAGAACGGGCTGAAGAGCGAGGTCGACCCTCACGTGGACCGTTTCTTCGCGCTGTACGCCGACAACGTGCACCGCCACGGCACGCCGGCCCTTTCGAAGCGCTACTTCGAGGCCTTGCGCAGCACCTTCGGCGACGACTGCGAGGTGCTCACCGTCACCGGCCCCGACGGCCGGCTGCTGTCCAGCGTGCTGAGCTTCTACTTCCGCGACGAGGTGCTGCCCTACTACGCCGGCGACGACCTGGCCGCGCGCGACCTGGCGGCCAACGACTTCAAGTACTGGGAACTGATGCGCCGCGCCGTGGCGCGTGGCATCCGCATCTTCGACTACGGCCGCAGCAAGCTGGGCACCGGGCCCTATTCGTTCAAGAAGAACTGGGGCTTCGAGCCCACGCCGCTGCACTACGAGTACCGGCTGTACAAGCGCGACAGCGTGCCCCAGAACAACCCGAACAACGCCAAGTACCAGCTGCTCATCAAGACCTGGCGGCGCCTGCCGCTGCCGGTGGCGAACTGGCTCGGGCCGTTCATCGTGCGCAGCCTCGGTTGACAGGCGGTTGCGTTTGAGCGCCGTGCTCGATCACCCAGCCCTGATCCCGCCGCCCTGGCGCGCCGCCCTGCTGCGCCTGGCGCTGCTGTGGCTGGCCGTCTTCGTTCTGTACGGCGATGCGCTGCGTTCGATGGTGGTGATCTGGTCGCGCTCGGACACCTTCGCGCATGGCTTCCTGGTGGCACCCATCTCGGCCTGGCTGGTGTGGCGCCAGCGTGAACGCCTGCGCGGCCTGGTGCCCGGCCTGATGCCGTGGATGGCGCTGCCCATGGCCGCCGCCGCCGCCGGCTGGCTGCTGGGCGAAGCCGCCGGCGCCAACGTGCTGACGCAGTTCTGCGCCACCGCGCTGCTGGTGCTGGCGGTGCCCGCCACGCTCGGCCGCCAGGCCGCGCGCGTGCTGGCCTTCCCGCTGCTGTTCCTGTTCTTCATGGTGCCGGTGGGCGAGTTCATGACCCAGCCGATGATGGAGTGGACCGCCGACTTCACCGTCTACGCCGTGGCGATGTCGGGCGTGCCGGTGTACCGCGAGGGCCAGAACTTCATCATCCCTTCCGGCTCGTGGTCGGTGGTGGAAGCCTGCAGCGGGGTGCGCTACCTGATTGCGTCCTTCATGGTCGGCACGCTCTTCGCGTACCTCAACTTCCACTCGCTGCGCCGCCGCCTGCTGTTCTGCGGCGTGGCGCTGCTGATCCCCATCGTCGCCAACTGGGTGCGCGCCTACATGATCGTGATGATCGGCCACACCTCGGGCAACACGCTGGCCGTGGGCGCCGACCACCTGGTCTACGGCTGGGTGTTCTTCGGCGTGGTGATCCTGCTGATGTTCCTGGCCGGCGCGCGCTGGGCCGAATCGACGCCGAAGGTGGTGGCGGCCGCGCCCTTGCCGGCGGCGGCGCCTGCACGGGCTGCGCCGGGGCTGGGCCTGGCCTTGTTGCTGGCGCTGCTGGTGGCCCTGCCGCCGGTGTACGCCCGCCAGGTGCTGGCAGGCGGCTTGCCCGGCCGGGTGGTGCTGGCACTGCCGGCCCTCGACGGCGCCCCGGTTGCACCCGATGACAGCGCCGGCCCGCTGCTGCAGCCCGTCTTCGAAGGCGCAGCGGCGCAAACCTGGCGCCTGTACCGCACGGACGACGGCGACGTGCTCGTGCACGTCGCCTATTACCGCCAGCAGGGTTACGGCCGCAAGTTGGTGAGTTCGGAGAACGTGCTCGTGCGTTCGCGCGATCCGCAATGGAACCGCACCGCCTCGGGCCGCCACACCTTGGCCGTGGGCGCTGCAACGCTCGAATTCCAAACCGCTGAACTGCTGGGCCGCGAGATACCCGGCGCCGCCCAGCGCGCGCGCCTGGACGTGCGCCAGGTCTACTGGGCCGGCGGCCGGTGGACCGCCAGCGAGCAGGCCGCCCTGCTGCGCGTGGCGCTCGACCGCCTGCGCGGCCAGGGCGACGACGGCGCCGTGCTGACACTGGCCGCGCCGGGCAGCGACAGCGCCGCCACGCGCGCCCGGCTGGACCGCTTCACGCAGCGCCACCTGAACACAATTGAGTCACATCTCGCCGCCGTGCGCGCCTCGCGCTGACACAACGGAGCGCAGACAATTCCATCGTTGCAAGCAAGGTAAGAGCATCCATGAACACAGTCGCCGTCATCGGTTTGGGTTATGTCGGTCTGCCCCTGGTGGTGGAATTCGGCAAGCAGATCCGCACCATCGGTTTCGACATCGCCAAGAACAAGGTCGAGTCCTGCCGCCGTGGCGTGGACCCCTCGCGTGAATTGGAAGACGCCCAGCTGGCCGCCGCCAAGCATGCCGTCTACACCGATGACCCGGCCATGCTGGCCGAGGCCGACATGATCATCGTCGCCGTGCCCACCCCGGTGGACGACGCGCACATCCCCGACTTCCGCCCGCTGGTGGGCTCGTCCACCAGCGTGGGCCGCCACATGAAGAAGGGCGTGACGGTGATCTATGAATCCACCGTCTACCCCGGCGCCACCGAAGAGGTGTGCATCCCGGTGCTGGAGAAGGAATCGGGCCTGAAGTGGAAGCAGGACTTCTTCGTCGGCTACAGCCCCGAGCGCATCAACCCGGGCGACAAGGAGCGCACCGTCACCAAGATCACCAAGGTGGTCTCCGGCGACACGCCCGAGACGCTCAAGAAGGTCGCCGAGGTCTACGGCTCGGTGATCGTCGCCGGTGTCTACCCGGCCAGCAGCATCAAGGTCGCCGAGGCCGCCAAGGTGATCGAGAACACCCAGCGCGACCTGAACATCGCGCTGATGAACGAGCTGGCGGTGATCTTCCACCGCATCGGCATCGACACGCTGGAGGTGCTGAAGGCGGCCGGCACGAAGTGGAACTTCCTGCCCTTCCGCCCGGGCCTGGTGGGCGGCCACTGCATCGGCGTCGATCCGTACTACCTGACGCACAAGGCCGAGAAGCTGGGCTACAACCCGCAGGTCATCCTGGCCGGCCGGCGCATCAACGACGGCATGGGCAAGTATGTCGCCGAGCAGACGGTCAAGCAGATGATCGCCGCCGACCTGCCGGTCAAGGGCGCCGACGTGATCGTGCTGGGCATGACCTTCAAGGAGAACTGCCCCGACCTGCGCAACAGCAAGGTGATCGACGTCGTCAACGAGCTGAAGAGCTTCGGCGCCCGCGTGCACGTGCACGACCCGAT
>CAYREA010000017.1:0-45885 GCA_964423075.1 uncultured Rubrivivax sp.
TCAGCACCGCGTGCGGGAACAGCTTCTTGATCTGCAGCGCGCCCTGCCAGTCGATTTCCAGCACCACGTCGTCGCCGTGCTGCAGGCGTTCTTCGATGGCCTTGCGGCTGGTGCCGTAGAGGTTGCCGTGCACCTCGGCGTGCTCGAAGAAGTCGCCGTGGCCGATCATGGCCCGGAACTCGGGCTCGGCGATGAAGTGGTACTCGCGGCCGTCCACCTCCTGCCCGCGCGGCTGGCGGGTGGTGTGCGACACCGACACGGCCAGCTTGGAGTCGAGTTCCAGCAAGGCCTTCACGAGGCTGGACTTGCCCGTGCCGCTGGGAGCGGCGACGCAGAAGAGGTTGCCCGGCGTTTCCATCGTGGAATTGTCCACGATGCGCCGGGCGGGGGCTGCGGCTTACTTGGCGGCGGCGGTCACCAGCGCGGCGGCGGCTTGCCGCTTGGGCACGAAGGTGCCGAAGGCCGACTGCGGCTCCTGGTTCAGGAAGCGCAGCTCGCCGCTGGCGATGGCTTGCAGCGTCTCGGCGCGCACTTCGGCGCGGGTGCGCTGCGAGGTGAAGGCCACGCGCGGCACGTCGGCTTCGCCGATGGGCAGCAGGCCCTTGGCGCGGGCGTCGGCCAGTTCGGCCAGCACCTGGGCGCGGGTCACGTTGGAGGTGTTGGGCTGCGGCAGCTGGTACTCGGCGCCATCGGCGTGGGCAACGCCGGCGAAGGCGAAGGACAGGGCGGCGACGGCGAAATAGGTCTTCATGGTGTTTCCTCTGGGTTGCGGTTGTTGGTTGGAGGCCGGCAACTCGCCGACCACGGAACGAAGTTTGGAAACCCAAACCCACGCTCACCGCACAGGAAGATGACAAATTCGTAATCCAGCGCCGGGCTGCAAAGTGCGACCATTCGGGCCCTGTCCACACTGCCCCTTGAAGTGCCCGCATGCGCCTGCTCGTGGTTGAAGACGAAGTCAAGCTCGCCCAGTACCTGCACAAGGGCCTGAGCGAGAACGGCCATGTCGTCGACCTGGCGCACGACGGCATCGAGGGCCGCCGCCTGGCCACCGGCGGCGAGTACGACCTGGTGCTGCTCGACCTGATGCTGCCCGGCGTGGACGGCTTCGGCGTGCTGGCGGCGCTGCGCGGCGCCGGCAAGGGCACGCCGGTGCTGATGCTGACGGCGCGCGACAAGGTGGAAGACCGCGTGCGCGGCCTGGAGCAGGGCGCCGACGACTACCTCGTCAAGCCCTTCGCCTTTTCCGAACTGCTGGCGCGCGTGGGTGCCCTGCTGCGCAGGGGCGCCGCGGCGCAGGGCGTGCAGCCCGCCACCAGCCTCAACCTGGCCGACCTGGAGATCGACCTGCTGGCGCGCCGCGCCGTGCGCGCCCAGCAGCGCCTGGACCTGACGGCCAAGGAATTCAACCTGCTGACCCTGCTGCTGCGCCGGCGCGGCCAGATCCTGTCGCGCACGGTGCTGGCCGAGCAGGTGTGGGACATGAACTTCGACTCCGACACCAATGTCGTCGAGGTGGCCGTGCGCCGCCTGCGCGCCAAGCTCGACGATCCCTTCCCGTCGAAGCTGCTGCACACCGTGCGCGGCATGGGCTACGTGCTCGAGGAGCGGGGCGCATAAGCAAGGCCACGCGTTCGATCAGCCGCCACCTCTCGCTGTGCCTGGTGCTGCTGACGCTGGCCGGCCTGGGCGTGGTGAGCACGGTGATCTACTCGGCCACCGCGATGCGCCTGCGCGCCGCGCAGCAGGACACGCTGGAGGACAAGCGAAAGACCCTGTCGGAGTTCGTGCGCCTGGCCTGCACCAAGGGCGAGGCCGAGCTGCAGCACAAGCTGACGCTGTTCGAGCCGGTGCGCGGCGGCACGCGGCTGGAGCTGAAACGCGGCGACGGCAGCCTGCTGTTCCGCGACCAGATCATCGACAACTTCCGCCACCCACTCACGGCCACGTTCCAGGTGCCGGCACCGGGCATCGCCGGTGGTTCGGTCAGCGGCGTGCTGGCCATCGACGTGAGCCACGACGAACGCATGCTCGGCGGGCTGGCCATCACGCTGCTCATCACCACGCTGGTCGGCGCGGCGCTCACCGGCCTGGCCATGCACTGGCTGGTGCGGCGCGACCTGCGGCCACTGGCCCTGCTGGCGGCGCAGACGCGCAGCATCTCGCCCCAGCGCCTGGACCAGCGCCTGCAGCTCGACCGTCCGGCCGAGGAACTGCAGCCGCTGATCGAGCAGTTCAACGGCCTGATGGGCCGGCTGGAGCGCGCCTACACCCAGCTGGAAGGTTTCAACGCCGACGTGGCGCACGAGCTGCGCACGCCGCTGGCCACGCTGATCGGCGAGACCGAGGTGGCGCTGTCGCGGGAGCGTTCGGCCGATTCGCTGCGCGAGACCCTGGTGTCGAACCTGGAAGAGATGCAGCGCCTGTCGGCCCTGGTCAACGACATGCTGTTCCTGTCGCACGCCGACCGGGGTGCCGTGGCGCGGCGCGGCGTGCCGGTGAGCCTGGCCACGCTGGCGCAGCAGGTGGTGGAGTTCCACGAGGCGCCGCTGGAAGACGCCGGCCTGGCGCTGCGCGTCGAGGGCGACGCCACCGTGCCGGTGGACGAGCCCCTCTTCAAGCGCGCGTTGTCGAACCTGCTGGGCAACGCCACGCGTTTTGCCGACCGCGGCTCCACCGTGCTGGTGCGCATCGCGCCGCAAGCCGGGCCGGGCGAGATCGAGGTGGTGGTGCAGAACCAGGGCCAGGCCATCGCCGCGCAGGAACTGCCGCGCCTGTTCGACCGCTTCTTCCGCGGCGACGAGTCGCGCTGCTGCCCCAACGAGCAGCACCACGGCCTGGGCCTGGCCATCGTGGCGGCCATCGCGCGCATGCATGCCGGGCGCACGCTGGCCGAGTCGAGCGCCGGCCTCACCCGCGTCGGGTTCACGCTGGCGGTGGCCTGAAAAGGGTTTGCGCCCCCGCGGCTCAGCCCTGCGCCTGCATCGCCTGGTAGGGGCGCATCAGGCAGTACAGCGCATAGGCCGCGCCGCCCACCGCGGTGGCCAGTTCGGCGAAGCGCGAAAGGCGCACGGCCGGCGCAGCGACACCGGCCTGTTGGGCGTAGCCGTCCAGCACCGCCAGCGCGGCGTCGACGAAGGGCTGGCCACCCAGCGCCACCCCTTCGCCGCCGAGCACGATGGCGCGCGGGTCGAAGGTGGTCCAGACGTTCTGCAGCAGCACCCCGAGGCTGCGCCCGGCCTCCTCGAAGGCCAGCCGCGCCACCGGGTCGCGCGCGGTGATGAGCCGCTTGAGTTCCGTCACGTCGACGCTGCCGCCGCGCAGGCGGCCGGCCGTCTCGGCCACGGCACGCAGCCCCACGTAGGCCTCGGCGCAACCCAGGCGGCCGCAAGAGCAGGCGCGGCCGCCGATGTGCAGCGTGGTGTGGCCGATCTCGCCGCCCGCGCCGGTGGCGCCGGTGAAGAGGGTGTCGGCCAGCACGATGCCCGAGCCCAGGCCCATGCCGCAGCTGATGTAGACCAGCGGGTCGTCCGCCGGATGCGGGCCGAACTCGGTCTCGCCGATGGCCGCCAGGTCGGCTTCGTTCTGGCAGTACACGGGCACCTGGCCCAGGTTCGCGGCCTGCAGCTCCTGGCGCAGTTGCGCTGCCACCGCCACCTGGCGCCAGCCGAGGTTGGGGGCCACCAGCAGCACACCCGTGCTGTGCTCCACGGCGCCAGGCAGGCCCACGCCCACGCCCAGCACCTCGTGGCCCTGCGCCACCGTGCGCCGTACCAGGTCGATCACCATCTCGGCCAGCTGGCGGCAGGCGCCGTCGGCGTCGAGTTGCCGCAGCGCCGCCTGGTTGGCCAGCTGCACCTCGCCGTGGATGGTGGTGGCCACCACGCGCAGCGCGTCGGGCGTGAGTTCGGCGCCGATCAGGCTCAGGCGGCCGCCGTCCAGCCGCAGCGGTGTCGGCCGGCGCCCCAGGGCCCCGGTGGCGAGCACGTCGTCTTCGGCGATCCAGCCCTCGGCGATGAGTTCCTTGGTGATCAGGCTGACCGTGGAACGCGTGAGGCCGCTGCGGTCGGCCAGGTCGGCACGCGACAGGCCTTGTTCGCCGCGCAGCAGGCGCAGCAAGGCCGTGCGGTTGATCGCCTTGACCAGCCGGTGGTCGCCGGTGATGGGCGCCGTGGGCTGGGGCGCGCGCTCGGCAGGGGTCGCGGAAGGGCCGCTGCGGTTCATGGAGGTGGGCGGTAGGCTGCAGGTGCGGCAACAGTATCGCCGGGCGCGGCGCTGCGCCGGGCCTGCGGCAGCGCCTGCTTGAAGCGCGCGATCAGGTCGCGGTACCAGAGCGCGCTGGCCTTGGGTGTGCGAACCTGCGTGTTGTAGTCGACATGAACGATGCCGAAGCGTTTGGCATAACCCGAGTCCCACTCGAAGTTGTCCATCAGGCTCCAGGCGAAGTAGCCGCGCACGTCGACACCGGCGGCGCGGGCCTGGGCCAGGGCTTCGAGGTGGCTGCACAGGTAGTCGATGCGGGCCGTGTCCTGCACCGCGCCACCCTCCAGCTCATCGGCGCAGGCGCAGCCGTTTTCGGTGATGTAGATCGGCGGCAGCGCATAACCTGCGTGCAAGCCGGTGAGCAGCTCGCGCAGGCCGTCGGGGTAGACCTCCCAGCCCATGTCGGTGACGCCCATCTCGCGGGGCGGCGGTGTCTTGTCGGCGCTGGCCCACAGGCGCGTGTAGTAGTTGATGCCCAGGAAGTCCAGCGGCGCGCTGATCAGCGCGAGGTCGCCGTCGTGCAGCAGCGGCGCCTGCGGGATGGCCACACCTTCCACCTCCGGGTAACGGCCCAGCAGCACGGGATCGAGGAACCAGCGCACCAGCGAGGCGTACTGCTGGTCGGCCAGCAGGCGGTCGGCCGCGGAAGCCGTGGCGGCGCTGGAGCTGGACTGGTTCAGCACGATGCCCAGCGGGCAGGCCACGCCGGCCGCGCGCATCGCCTGCAGGGCCAGGCCGTGCGACAGCAGCAGGTGGTGGCCCGCCACCACCGCGGCGGCCGGGTCGCGCAGGCCGGGCGCGAACTGCCCGGTGGCGTGGCCCAGCACCATGCTGCACCAGGGCTCGTTGTGGGTGGACAGGGTGGCCAGGCGGTCGCCCAGGCGCTGCCCCATGTGCACGGCGTAGTCGGCGAAGCGCTCGGCCGTGCTGCGCGCCAGCCAGCCACCGCCTTCCTGCAGCGCCTGCGGCAGGTCCCAGTGGTACAGCGTGGCGTGGGGCTGGATGCCGGCGGCCAGCAACTCGTCGACCAGGCGGTCGTAGAAGCCCAGCCCGGCGGGGTTGAAGGCGCCGGCACCCGCGGGCTGCACACGCGGCCAGGCGATGGAGAAGCGGTAGGCGTCGACGCCCAGCCTCTTCATCAGGGCCACGTCCTCGGGCATGCGGTGGTAGTGGTCGCAGGCCACGGCGCCGTTGTCGCCCTGGTGCACCTTGCCGGGCGTGGCGCAGAAGCGGTCCCAGATGCTCTCGCCGCGGCCGTCTTCGGTGTTCGCGCCCTCGATCTGGAAAGCCGAGGTGGCCACGCCCCAGATGAACGGTGGCGAGGTCTCGGTGCCGCGCAGCGCGCGCAGGGCCGACTCAGGCAGCTGCCTGTGGCTCATGGGGGGTGACTCCTTCTTGGACATGGCTCAGCCCTTCACGGCGCCGGCGGTGAGGCCGGCGATGAGCTGGCGCGAGTAGATGACGAAGAGCACGAGCAGCGGCAGCACCGTGATGGCCGCACCCACGCTCAAGGCACCCCAGGTGATGCCGCTGGTGCCCTGCAGCGAGCGCAGCACCAGGGGCATGGTGTAGGCGTCCTGGTCGCGCATGACCAGCAGCGCGCCCATGAAGTTGTTGTAGGTGCCGATGAAGGTCACCAGCGCCAGCGTGCCCAGCGCCGGGCCCAGCAGCGGCACCACCACGCGCCAGTAGATGCCGAACTCGCTGCAGCCGTCCATGCGCGCGGCCTCGACGAGTTCGCGCGGAATGGCCGAGGCGATGTACTGGCGCATCATGAACACACCCACCGCCCCGCAGGCGGCCGGCACGATGAGCGCACGGCTCTGGTTGATCCAGCCCAGCTGCGACATCAGCAGCACCGTGGGAATCATGTACACGAAGGCCGGCAGCAGCATCGTGACCATGATGAAGTTGAAGCATTGCTCCTTGCCCTTGAACTCGAACATCGCGAAGGCGTAGCCGGCCAGCGAGCCGAAGAACAGGTTCAGCACGGTGACGGCGACGGCGATCCACAGCGACAGGCCCATCGAATGCCAGAAGCGCGGCCGGCGCGCCAGCAGGTCGTCGATGTTGGCCATCAGATGGCTGCCGAACCAGGACGGCGCCGGCACCGAGAGGATGTCGGTGTTGGTGTGGGTCGCGAACACCGCCATGTAATAGAACGGCAGCAGCATCACGAAGGCACCCAGCGCCAGCACGGTGTAGGCGGTGAAGTGGCTGCTGAAGCGGCGCGCGGCGCGCGAGCGGATCGTCATGGCTCAGTCCTTGGGCTTGAACCAGCGCTTGTTGACGAAGGTGATCGCGGCGATGAACATGAACAGCAGCCAGGCCACCGCCGAGGCCGCGCCGAAGTCGCCGTCGATCATGGCCGTGCGCAACATGAACATCGCCGAGGTCTCGGCGGCGCGTCCGGTGCCGCCGGTACTGCGGGTGAGGATGTACGACTCCTCGAACATCTGCAGGCTGCCGATGATGGTGAGCGTCACCGCGAAGAACATCATCGGCCGCAGCATCGGCAGCGTGATGTAGCGGAAGCGATGCCACGACGAGGCGCCGTCGATGCGCGCCGCTTCGTACAGGTCGGCCGGGATGGTCTGCAGCGCCGCCAGGTAGAGCACGGTGTTCCAGCCCACGTAGCGCCACCACACCACGAAGGCCACCAGCCAGCGCACGTACTCGGGGCCTGACCAGTCGATGTTGGCCTGCGGGAACAGCCACGCCAGCGGCGCCACGCCGCCCAGCTGCCAGTTGCCCAGCGTGGTGAGCACCAGGTTGACGAGGCCGAACTCGGTCGAGAACAGGGCCTGGAACACCAGGGCGATGGCCACCGCGTTGGTGATGAAGGGCAGGAAGTACAGCGCCAGCACCGGGTGGCTCAGCCGCTTCAGCTTGGTGTGGATGAAGTAGGCCAGCGGTATCGCCACCAGGTGCTGCGAGACGCCGGCCACCAGGCCGATCCACACCGTGTTGTAGAGCGCGCGCCAGAAGTCGCGCCGGCCCATCTCGGCCCAGAACTCGGTGCTGAAGAAGCCGGCCCAGTTCAGCTGGGTGAGGTCGAGCACCCACAGGTAGTTGCCCAGGCCCGTGAAGGTCATGGCCCCGATGCCGTCCCAGCGGAAGAACGACACCCAGGCCGAGAACAGCAGCGGGTACAGCCCGAACACCGCGAACAGCAGGAAGAAGGGGCTGATGAAGACGTAGGGCGCCCAGCGGCGCGGCAGCCAGGTGCGTGGGCTGCGCGGTCGCGCAGCGAGCGAATGCGAGCTTGCGGGCTTCATGTCATCGCATGCGGCGCTCGACCAGGCGCTGCAGATCGGCCAGGGCCTTGGGAATCGGCTTGCCGTGCCGCAGCACGTTGTCCAGCTCGGCCCGCATCATCAGCGTCACCGACATGTCCAGCCGGTGCACCTGCTGCACCGGCACCTGCCGGGCGATGTCGCGCCAGAGCAGCCGCGCCCGCTGCCCGCCCAGGTAGGGCAGGGGCTCTTCGAGGAAGGGGTCGTTGGCCGCGTCGATCAGCACCGGGAAGGCGTCGCCCACCTTGAAGATGGCGATCTGCATCTCGCGGTTGGTGGCCATGAAGCGGATGAAGTCCCAGGCCAGCTGCTTGCGCTCGGGCGTGTTGCTGGCAGGAATGGCGTAGAACGAGCCGCCCCACGAAGCGGCGGCCCCGCCCGGCAGCGCCGCGGCGCGCCACTTGCCGGCGGCATCGGGCGCGATGTAGTCCTTCAGCTGGCCGCCCAGCCAGGCGCCGTAGATCTCGGTGGCGGTGGCGCGCCGCAGCGATTCGAACCAGTCGTTGGTCCAGCGCTCGAAGTTGCCGTCCAGCCCGTTGGCGCGCACCGCCTTGGCCAGCTCGAAGGCACGCCGGAAGCGCGGCGTGTCGATGATCACGCGGCCCTGGCTGTCGAAGAACAGGCCCTCGCCGGGCTTGGCCTCGCTGCGGATGTAGGCGTCCACCACCGTCAGCGCATTGGGCACCAGCAGCCGGCCGGTGCGCGCCTTGATGCGCTTGCCGGCTTCGATGTAGCTGTCCCAGCTGGCGGTGAGTTCGGCCTCGGTGACGCCGGCCTGGTCGAGCACGTCCTTGCGATAGAACATCGAACCGGGGCCGATGTCGGCGGGCAGGCCGCTCAGCACGCCGCCGGGTGTGCTGGCCTGGCCGAAGGTGTACGACACCAGCTGCGGCTTCAGTTCGAGCGCGTTGTAGGGCGGCTGGGCCAGGTCTTCCAGGCCGGCCGAACCCACGAACTTGCCCAGGTAGTCGACCTCGATGCCCAGCACGTCGGGCAGCCCGACACGCGTGGCCAGCGCGAACACGAGCGCGTTGTGGTGGTCGTCGTAGCTCAGGCTCATCAGCTTGATCGTGATGTCGGGCCTGTGCTTCTTGTAGAGCGGAATGGCAACCTTCACGGCCTGGTCGAAGCTGGGGTACGAGGCCACCACCAGTTCGGTCTGCGCCCATGCGCACGCGGGCCCGAACAGGGCCAGGCCGGCGCACAGAACCGCGAGGATCAGCCGACGAACCGGTTGCACCAGTTCTCCAGGAACTCCTGACGGCCCGACACCGGCGGCGGGTCGATGTTGCGGCTCCAGGCGTGCTGGGCCACCGCGTCGAGCGTGCTGTTGCCGGCCAGCACGTCCTGCGCCCAGCCGGCCGACCAGCTGTCGTAGCGCTGCTCGACGAAGCGGCTCATCGTGCCGTCCTTGAGCATGGCCTCGGCCATCAGCAAGGCCTTGGCGCAGACATCCACGCCGCCGATGTGGGCGTGGAACATGTCCTCGGCGTCGAGCGACTGGCGCCGTGCCTTGGCGTCGAAGTTCAGGCCGCCATGCGTGAAGCCGCCACCCTGCAGGATGTAGTAAAGCGCCAGCGCGGTCTCGGGGATGCTGTTGGGGAACTGGTCGGTGTCCCAGCCGCACTGCATGTCGCCGCGGTTCATGTCGATGGAACCGAACAGGCCCGTGGCCTGGGCCAGAGCGATCTCGTGCTCGAAGCTGTGGCCGGCCAGCGTGGCGTGGTTGGCCTCGATGTTGACCTTTACCTCAGCTTCCAGGCCCCACTGCTGCAGCATGCCGAAGACGGTGGCGACGTCGTAGTCGTACTGGTGCTTGCTGGGCTCGCGCGGCTTGGGCTCGATCATCACGAAGCCCGGCAGGCCGATCTTGTGCTTGTACTCCACCACCATCTGCAGGAAGCGCCCGAACTGCAGGGCCTCGCGCTTCATGTCGGTGTTGAGCAGGGTCTCGTAACCTTCGCGGCCGCCCCACAGCACGTAGTTGATGCCGCCCAGAGCCCGCGTGGCGTTCATCGCTTCGCGCACCTGCAGAGCGGCCATCGCGTAGGTCTCGGCGTCGGGGTTCGTGGCCGCGCCGCTCATGTAGCGGCGGTGGCTGAAGGCATTGGCTGTGCCCCACAAGAGCTGGATGCCGGTGTCGGCCTGCTTGCGGCCCAGCACGTCGACCATGCGCTTCAGGTTCTCGACCGTCTCGCGCGGCGTCGCGCCCTCGGGCGCCACGTCGCGGTCATGGAAGCAGTAGTAGGGCAGGCCCAGCTTGCTCATGAAGGCGAAGGCATCGTCGGCCTTGGCCATGGCGGAAGCCATCGGGTCCTGGATCGCCCACCATGGCCGCTCCAGCGTGCCGCTGTGGCTGAAAGGATCAAAACCGTTCCAGCAGAAGTTGTGCCAGTAGCAGACCGCGAAGCGCAGCTGCTCCCTCATGGTCTTGCCCAGCACGACGCGGTTCTCGTCGTACCAGCGGTAGGCCAGCGGGTTGGTGCTGGTGGGGCCTTCGTAGCGGATGGGGCCGAAGGCGTCGAAGTAGGCACTCATGGAATCACGCTCAACGGCGGGTGGCAGTCAATTTGTTTGGACCGTGGATTAAATAGGCAAGCGCGCCGTGGCGCATCAGGGTCTGCCCGGGGCCGGCGCGCGCCGCAAAGCCCGCTCCTGCGAGGAGCAACGTCACCATGAGCGCCGGCGCAACGCTCGCCCCAGCGGTCGCGGGTAAGTCCTCATTAGTTCGGGCAATAGATTAAGTAATGTTCGGCCTGCGTTCTTGGCCCCGCACGAGTACATCCGTGTGATGTGGGTGGCCGGTTTGTCCGCGTCAATAAATAGTCAAAGGAGACAAATGAAAGATTCGAGGCGCCCCGCCGCTCGCCGCGTGCGTAGACAGATTCCCGTCAGTCCGCTGGCCGCAACCGCCTACGCCGCCGCGCTGTTGTGCGCCACGGCCGCTGGCGCGCAGACCGTGGCCCCGCCGGCACCCGCGGCATCGGCCGCGCAGCCGATGGGCACGATCACCGTCACCGGCATCCGCAAGTCGCTCGACTCTTCGCTCAACATCAAGCGCCAGTCCAGCGGTGTGGTCGACGGCATCGTGGCCGAGGACATCGGCAAGTTCCCCGACACCAACCTGGCCGAGTCGATGCAGCGCATCTCGGGCGTGTCGATCGACCGTTCGCCCAGCGGCGAAGGCTCCAAGGTCACGGTGCGCGGCGTCGGCCCCGACTTCAACCTGATCCTGCTGAACGGCCGCCAGATGCCCACCGGCATCATCAGCAACGAGAACGGCGGCGCCAACGGCTCGCGTGCCTTCGACTTCGCCAATCTGTCGTCCGACTCCATCGCGGCGCTGGAGGTCTTCAAGACCGCACGCTCGTCGTCACCGACGGGCGGCATCGGCGCCACCATCAACATCAAGACCGCGCGCCCGCTGGACACCAAGGAGCGGGTCGCGGCGATCGGCGGCAAGCTCAGCTACGACGCTTCCAACAACCGCCTGCCCGAGTCCTTCCAGGGCAGCAAGGTCACGCCGGAGCTGTCGGGCATCTACAGCGAGACCTTTGCCGACGGCACGCTGGGCATCGCCATCAGCGGCAGCTACTCCAAGCGCAACTCGGGCTCGAACAAGGCCTACACGCAGGGCGGCTGGCGCACCTTCACCGCGAACTCGGGTGACTGGGGCAGCATTCCCGCGGCGCCCGCAACCGGCCCGGACACGGTGATCAACCGGCCGACGGGGCTGTACTCCACCTCGGTGGACATGCGCTATTCGCTCACCGCCATCGAGCGCGAGCGCGTCAATGGCCAGATCACGCTGCAGTACGCGCCGAGCAAGGACCTCAAGTTCACGCTCGACCACACGCTGGCCAACAACACCGTCAACAAGAAGAACGCCGAGCTGTCGAGCTGGTTCAACTTCGCGTTCGGCCCCGTGGGAAATACACGGACCACCTTCACCACCGGCGCCCCGGTGGCGTCGCCGATCATCCAGACGGTGCAGTTCCCCGGCATCGACCACGACCTGGCCATCAACGGCGGCCTCTACGGCGAGAAGACGAAGCTGAACTCGACCGGCTTCAACGCCGAGTGGAAGGCCACCAACGACCTGAAGATCGAGCTGGACGCGCACCACTCGAACTCGACCACCAAGCCGAACAGCCCGTACGGCACCTATTCGACGATGGACTTCGGCCTGTTCGCGCAGGGCGACGCCATCGCGTACTACGACAAGAAGTTCCCGATCCTGTCGCTGCCGACGACGCAGTTCGACGCCAGCAAGCTGATGCTGACGGGCTCGCAGTTCGTCAACAACCTCAGCGACCAGACGGTCGACCAGTTCCAGACCAAGGGCACGTACAAGCTCGATGCCGACAGCAGGCTCAACGCGGGCCTGGGCTTCACGAAGACCAAGAACCGCGCCGCCAGCTACAACAACCAGAACAACGACTGGGGTGGTGTGGGCGCGCAGGGCGACTACGCCAACGTCAGCACGCGCAACGAGAACCTGGGCAGCTTCTTCACGCGCATCCCGGGCCACGACGATCCGCGGCAGTTCCAGAACTTCTATACCGCCGACTTCAACAGCCTGCGCGCACGCTCGATCGAGGTGCTCATGGCCGCGCGCGGGCTCACCCGCGCACAGGCCGAGGCCTATTTCGCGGCCTCGCCGGACTACACGCGCGGCAACGACTGGCGCACCACCGAGAAGTCGACCAGCGCCTTCGTGCAGTGGGACCGTGGCTTCGACGCCGGCGTGCCGATGAACGTGTCGGTCGGCGTGCGCTATGAAAGCACCAAGGTCGAATCGGCTTCGCAGGTGGTTTCGCGCAGCAGCACTTCGTGGGACTCGCAGAACGAGGTCAACCTCAACAGCGGCCCCGTCACCTTCGGCTCGGCCAGTGGCAAGTACTCGTACGTGCTGCCGAGCATCGACTGGGACGCCGACCTCACCGACAAGGTGAAGGTGCGGGCCAGCTACGGCGAGAACATCGGCCGGCCCGGCTGGGACAACCTGGTCGGCGGCGTGAACTTCAACGGCGTGGCCAATGCCGGCGGCGGCGCCGGCACCACCGGCAACCCGGCGCTGAAGCCGCTGCACGCAAAGAACTTCGACCTCTCGGCGGAGTACTACTACGCCAGGTCGAGCTATGTGGCGGTGGGCGCCTTCTACAAGCAGGTCAGCAACTTCATCGGCACCGCGCAGGTGGCAACCACCCAGGCCGGCCTGACCACACCCATCGGCGGCGCCTACTACCGTGCCGGCCAGGCGGCGTGCGCGGGGCAGGCCAACCAGCCGCTGTGCATCCGCAACCACATCTTCACCAACTTTGCGGGCCAGCCCGGTGTCACCGTCACCGGCCCGGCCGTCAACGGCGAAATCCCGGGCCGCATCGCGGGCGTGCCGGGCGACCCGCTGCTCAGCTTCAACGTCACCACGCCGTCCAACGAGAAGGGCGACAACATCAAGGGCCTGGAGCTGAACGCGCAGCACATGCTGGGCAACAGCGGCTTCGGGGTGTCGGGCAACTACACCTGGGTGACCACGGGGTTGAAGTACGACAACGCGAGCCTGGCCACCCAGTCGGCGCTGGTGGGTGTCAGCAACTCGGCCAACCTGGTGGGTTTCTACGAAGACGATTCGCTCTCGGTGCGGGCGGCCTACAACTGGCGCGGTGAGTTCCTGGCTTCCAAGACCGACGGCGCCGGCAACAACCCGATCTACACCGAGGCGTATGGCCAGATCGACTTGTCCATCGGCTACAAGATCGGCAAGAGCCTCACGCTGCAGGCCGACCTGATCAACCTGAACGACGGCTACATCCGCCAGCACGGCCGCGCTCCGGAGCAGTTGGTGTCGGTGACGCAGACCGGCCGCCGCTACCTGTTCGGCGCGCGCTACCGCTTCTAGGAGCAGCCTGCGTGGCCTGACGCCCCGCGCCATCTCCGGGATGGCGCGGGGCTGTTTTTTTGCCGGGGGCGGCTATTCTTGGCCGCAGTGTCTGGCGCAGGAATCGACGTGATCAAAGCGGTGAGGGAAGTGGTGATTCTGGGCGGGGGCTCGGCGGGCTGGATCACCGCGGCCACGCTCGCTGCCGAGTTCCGCGCCTCGCGGCCCGGCACGCGGGTCACCGTGGTCGAGGCGCCCGATCTGCCCGCCATCGGCGTGGGCGAAGGCACCTGGCCCAGCATGCGCGCCACCCTGCATGCCGCCGGCCTGAGCGAGGCCGAGCTGGTGCGCGAGTGCGACGCCGCCTTCAAGCAGGGTTCGCGTTTCGACGGCTGGGTGGACGGCAGCGCGGCGGACCGCTACTACCACCCCTTCTCGCTGCCCCAGGGCTTCGGCGAAGCCGATCTGGTGGGTGGCTGGCTGGAAGGCGAGCCCGCGCGCCCCTACGCCGAATGCGTGGGGCCGCAGCCGCTGCTGTGCGACGCCAGCCTGGCGCCCAAGCAGGCCACCACGCCCGAGTTCGGCGCGGCCGTCAACTACGGCTACCACTTCGACGCCGTGAAGATCGGCCTGCTGCTGCGCCGCCATGCAGTGGAAAGGCTCGGCGTGCGCCACATTACCGACGAAATGGTGGCGGTGCGTTCGCACGACAACGGCGACATCGCCGCCCTGGTGACGCGCGCGCACGGTGATGTCGAGGGCGATCTCTTCATCGACTGCTCGGGTCTGGCGTGCCGGCTGCTGGGGCAGCACTACGGCGTGGCCTTCCGCTCGCAGCGGCCGGTGTTGTTCAACGACACCGCGCTGGCCGTGCAGGTGCCCTATGCGCAGGCGGACGCGCCGCTGGCTTCTGCCACCATCGCCACCGCCCATGCCGAGGGCTGGACCTGGGACATCGGCCTGCCCACGCGGCGCGGTGTCGGCCTGGTCTATTCCAGCGCCCACACCAGCGACGACGCCGCCGAGCAGGCCCTGCGGGCCCACCTGCAGCGAAGCGGCGCGCCGCCTGAGCTGCCCACGCCGCGGCGCATCCGCTTCGACCCCGGCCACCGCGAGCATTTCTGGCACCGCAACTGCGTGGCGGTGGGCCTAGCGGCCGGTTTCATCGAGCCGCTTGAAGCCTCGGCGCTGGCGCTGGTGGAACTCTCCGCGGCCATGATCCGCGACGAGCTGCCGGCCACACGCGCCGACATGGACATCGTTGCCGCGCGTTTCAACGAGGCCTTCACCTACCGCTGGGCCCGCATCATCGATTTCCTGAAGCTGCACTACGTGCTGAGCCGCCGTGACGACGCCGACTACTGGCGCGAGCACCGCCAAAGCCGCAGCCAGCCCGAACGCCTGCAGGAACTGCTGCGCCTGTGGCGCCACCGCCCGCCCAACCGCAACGACTTCAACCGGCTCGAAGAAGTGTTCCCGGCGGCCAGCTACCAGTACGTGCTCTACGGCATGCAGTTCAGGCCCGAGCCCGCCGGCCCGCTGCCGCGCGAGCGCCTGGCCGCAGCACAGGCCCGCCTGCGCGAGGCCGCGACAATCACCCGGCGCCTGCTGGGCGCCCTGCCTCGCCACCGCGAGCTCATCCACCACATCCGCGCGCACGGCATGGCCGCCGCGCAATTGGCCTGAACACCCGATGCTCGAACTGCTCAACAACATCACCCACAAGGACCTGCGCGTCTTCACCCAACGCGGCGCGCGCTGGGGCGACGAGGTGATGTCCTGCCCCGTCACGCCGGACGAGTTCCGCAACCTGCAGGCGCACTACCCCATCCTGTTCCAGCCCGACGGGCAGGGCAGCTTCCTGCCGGTGGTGCTGTTCGGCCTGCAGGAAGGCCAGAACCTGTTCCTGAACGAGACGGGCTGGGATGCCGACTACCTGCCGCTGGCGATGCGGCGCATGCCCTTTTCCATCGGCGTGGCGCAGGACGAGCTGCGCATGATGGTGGACATGGCCAGCCCGCGCATCGCCCGCGGCGCCGAGGGCGAGGCCGTGTTCCTGCCGCACGGCGGCAATTCCGAACTGCTGGAGACCGCGAACTCGGTGCTGCGCACGCTGCACGAAGGCCTGCAGGCCACGCCCGAGTTCGTGCAGGCCCTGGTGGACAACGAGCTGCTGGAATCCTTCGTGCTGGACGTGGAACGCCCGGACGGCTCGCACGGCCAGCTGGTGGGCTTCTACACGATCCACGAAGAGCGCCTGGCCGCGCTGGACGCGAGCACCGTGGCCCTGCTGCACCAGGCCGACTACCTGCAGCCGATCTACATGGCCGTGGCCTCGCTGTCCCGGCTGTCGCAGCTGATCCGCCGCCACCTCGCGCGCGAGGCCTGAAGCGATGCTGGAGCGCCAGGGCCTGAGCGTCGATGCGCTGCCCGCCGAGCTGCTGCAGTCGACCCAGCCGGTGCTGCTGCGCGGCCTGGTGCGGCACTGGCCCCTGGTGCAGGCGGCGCAAGACTCCGACGCCGGGTTCTGCGCCTACCTGCGCCGCTTCGGCGCGGGCACGCGCGTGGGCCTGTGGCGCGGCGGGCCTGAGATCGAAGGGCGCTTCTTCTACAACGCCGATTTCACCGGCTTCAACTACCAGCGTGAGATCGGCCACTTCGGCGCCTTGCTGGATGAACTGCTGGCCCAGGCCCAGGCACCCCTGCCGCCGGCGCTCTACCTGGGCTCGACCGAACTCGACGGCTCCTTCCCCGGCCTGCGGCAGGACAACCCGCTGCCGGGCCTGCAGGCGCACGACCCGCTGGTCAGCCTGTGGCTGGGCAACCGCACCCGCGTGGCCCCGCACTTCGACCTGCCCGACAACCTGGCCTGCGTGGTGGCCGGCCGGCGCCGGTTCACGCTCTTTCCGCCCGAGCAGGTGGCCAACCTGTACGTCGGCCCGCTCGACCTCACGCCCGCCGGCCAGGCCATCAGCCTGGTGGACCTGGCGCAGCCGGACCTCGTTCGCTTCCCGCGTTATGCGCAGGCGCTGGAACAGGCCCAGGTGGCCGTGCTGGAGCCGGGCGACGCGATCTTCATCCCGAGCCAGTGGTGGCACGGCGTTGAAGGGCTGGCGCCCGTCAACGCGCTGGTGAACTTCTGGTGGCGCCAGTCCCCGGCCTACATGGACACGCCGCTGAACACGCTGATGCTGGCGCTGCTGAGCCTGCGCGACCTGCCGTCCGCGCAGCGCGAGGCCTGGCGCGCCCTGTTCGACCACTACGTCTTCGATGCCGACGCCCAGACCGCGGCGCACATCCCCGCCGCGGCGCGTGGCGTGCTCGGTCCCATGAGCGAAAACAGCGCGCGCCAGCTGCGCTCGCTGCTGCTGAACCGACTCAACCGTTAACCCATCCAGACCATGAACCCAAGCAGCCCGCTGTCGGCAAGACCCATCCGCCGCATCGTCATCGCCGGTGGCGGCACCGCCGGCTGGATGGTGGCCGCCGGGCTCTCGAAGTGCCTGGGCCAGCAGTACGACATCCGGCTCGTCGAATCCGAGGAGATCGGCACCGTGGGGGTGGGTGAGGCCACCATCCCCACGCTGCACTTCATGCACGAGATCCTCGATCTCGACGAGAAGGAGTTCATGCAGGCCACGCAGGCCACCTTCAAGCTGGGCATCAGCTTCGAGAACTGGCGCAACGTCGGCGAGAACTACTTCCACTCCTTCGGCAAGACCGGCAAGCCGCACTGGACGGCGGGTTTCCAGCACTTCTGGCTGGAAGGGCGCAAGCGCGGCCTGGCCAGCGACTACGGCGACTACTGCCTCGAACTGCGCGCGGCCCTGGACCATCGTTTCTCGACCCTGCCCGACAACGGCATCAACTACGCCTACCACTTCGACGCCACGCTCTACGGCGGCTACCTGCGCCGCTACTCGGAAGCCCTGGGCGTGCAGCGCATCGAGGGCAAGATCGCCAAGGTCCACACCGACCCGGCCAGCGGCTACATCACCGCGCTGACGCTCGACCGCGGCGAGCACCTGGAGGCCGAGTTCTTCATCGACTGCACCGGCATGCGCTCCATCCTGCTGGGCGAGACCCTGGGTGTGCCCTACGAGAGCTGGTCGCACTGGCTGCCCTGCGACAGCGCCGTGGCGGTGCAGACGGCGTCGGTGCGCGACGCCAACCCCTACACGCGGTCCATCGCCCACCCCTGGGGCTGGCAGTGGCGCATCGGGCTGCAGCACCGCGTGGGCAACGGCCTGGTCTACAGCAGCCGCCACATCGGCCACGACGAGGCCCGCGCCGCGCTGCTGGCCAACGTCGAGGGCGAGGTGCTGCGCCAGCCGCGGCTCATCCGCTTCATGCCCGGCCAGCGCGAGGTGGTATGGAAACACAACTGCGTCGCCATCGGGCTGTCCAGCGGTTTCCTGGAGCCGCTGGAGTCCACCAGCATCCACCTGATCCAGAAGGGCCTGACGCGCCTGATCCAGATCTTCCCGAGCGACGGCATCAGCCAGAGCGACATCGACGAGTACAACAACCAGTCGCGCGTGGCCATCGAGAACATCCGCGACTTCATCATCCTGCACTACCACGTGACCAATCGCACCGACGTGCAGTTCTGGCGCGACTGCCGCGAGATGGACGTGCCGCCCCAGCTGAAGCACCGCATCCAGCAGTTCCGCGACACCGCGCGGGTGATGCTGAGCGCCGACGAGCTGTTCGCCGAGAACTCCTGGGTCCAGGTCATGATGGGCCAGGGCATCACGCCCACGGCCCACCATCCCATCACGCGCCAGATGGAAGACCGCGCCCTGGCCGACTTCCTGGGCGAGGTGCGCAAGGACGTGGCACGCACCCTGATGAAGCTGCCCAAGCACCAGAGTTTCATCAACCAGTTCTGCCCGGCCGCCAAGCCCGTGGACGCCGCACCCAAGCCCGCCGGCCTGGTGCTGCGCCTGAACCCCGAGCCCAGGATCCAGGCCGTGCCGCTGAGCGACGGCCAGGTGGTCTTCGTGATCGATGACTTCCTGGGCAACGCCGACGAGTTGGTGGGCCTGGTGGCCGCCGCCGCGCCGCATTTCCAGGTGCAGGCCGGCCACCCTTACCCCGGCCCGCAGCTGCCGCTGCCCGAGGCGCTGAACGTCCAGCTCGATGCCTACTTCCAGCAGCATTGCCGGGCCCTGCTGGGTGCCGGCCAGCCCGCCGGCATGTACGCACGCTTCTCACGCGTGACGCAGGACGCCGCCACGCTCGACCCGCGCCAGCGCATCTGCCACCGCGACGACAGCGGCCTGGAGCCAGGGCACGCCATCAGTGCGCTCGTGCACTACCTGTTCCGCGACGAGCAGCTCGGCGGCACCGTCTTCTTCCGCCCGCTCATGCCCGAAGCCGAGACCCGGCAGTTCCGGCATGACGCCAACACCCTCGACGGCGCGGCCTTCGAAGCCCGCTACGGCATTCCGGCTGGCTACATGACCCAGAGCAACCGGTACTTCGAGGTGATCGGGCGCGTGCCGGCGCGCTGGAACCGCGCCGTGTTCTACGACGGCGGCATCTTCCATTCCGGCGACATCCAGTGGTCGCCCACGGCGGGCTACGGCGCGGGCATGGGCCGGCTGACGCTGAACGGGTTCTTCAAGGCCCGGGTCTGACCCGGTTCCAAGGCCTACTCGACGTTCTGCACCTGCTCGCGCATCTGCTCGATGGCCACCTTCATCTCCACCGAGATGTTGGTCAGCTCCAGCGCCGCCGACTTGCTGCCGAGTGTGTTGGCCTCGCGCTGAAGCTCCTGGATCAGGAACTCGAGCCGCTTGCCAAGTTCACCGCCGGCCTTCAGCAGCCGGGTGATCTCGTCCAGGTGCGAGGCCAGGCGGCCCAGTTCCTCGGCCACGTCGATGCGGATGGCGAAGCTGGCGGCTTCGCCCAGGGCGCGTTCGTTCAGTGTCTGCGCCGGGATGCTGGAGCCGGCCTGCACGGTGGCCAGCGCCTCGTTCCAGCGCTCGATGAAACGCGCCTGCTGGCGTTCCACCACCGCCGGTACCAACGGCTTGGCCTGGGCGGCCAGCTCGCGCAGCCGCGTCACCCGTTCCATCAGGATGGCCGCCAGGCGCTCCCCTTCGCGGGCGCGCGCCTCGCGCAGGCCTTCGACGCAGCGCCGGGCGGCTTCCAGCGCCGGCTCGTCCAGCTTCACCGTGGCCGAGCCGCCCTTGCACCAGTGCAGGATCTCGTTGACCGAGAGATCGCGCGCCTGCGGCAGCCAGCCCTGGATGGAGGACTGGTGGTGCGCCAGCCGGTTCAGCTGCTCCGACGTGGGCATCGCCAGCGCGCCCTCGCTTTCGCGGCTGGTGGCCACGCGCAGCTCGATCTTGCCGCGCTTGAAGGTGGCGGTGAGCAACTCGCGCAGCGCCGGCTCCAGGCCGCGCAGCTCGTCCGGCAGGCGCAGCGCCAGATCGAGGAATCGGCCGTTCACCGAGCGTGCTTCCACGGTCACCGAAGTGGCCGTTTCCGCCGCTTCCGACGCCGCGTTGGCATAACCCGTCATGCTATAAACCGCCATTCCCCGCCTTCCAAAAAGCCAGCCCGATTATGTCGAAGCCCAAACCAGCGCCGTTGCCTTCGGGCACCGTGGTGGGCGGCTACACGATCGTCAAGAAGCTGGCAGCCGGCGGTTTCGGCGTGGTATACCTCGCTGAAGGCGAGAAGCAGCAGCTCGTCGCCATCAAGGAATACCTGCCGGCTTCGCTGGCCGAACGCTCGCCCGGTGAGCTGACGCCCCGCGTCAAGCCCGACAAGCAGCCGCTGTACCGGCTGGGCCTGAAGAGCTTCTTCGAAGAAGGCCGTTCGCTCGCGCAGATCAGCCACCCGAGCGTCGTCTCGGTGCTGAACTTCTTCCGCGAGAACGAAACCGTCTACATGGTGATGAACTACCTGCAGGGCGACACCCTGCAGGACTTCATCGTCACCGCGCGCGACCTCAAGCGCGACAAGGTGTTCCGCGAGTCGACCATCCGCTCGCTGTTCGACGAGATCCTGCGCGGCCTGCGCATCGTGCACCAGCACAAGATGCTGCACCTGGACATCAAGCCGGCCAACATCTTCGTCACCAACGACAACAAGGCGGTGATGCTGGACTTCGGCGCGGCGCGCGAGGTGCTGTCCAAGGAAGGCAACTTCATCCGCCCGATGTACACGCCGGGCTTCGCGGCGCCCGAGATGTACCGCCGCGACGGCACGCTCGGCCCCTGGACCGACATCTACGCCATCGGCGCCTGCATCTACGCCTGCATGCAGGGCTACCCGCCCAACGACGCGCCGCAGCGCATCGAGAAAGACCGCCTGGCGCTGAGCCTGAGCCGCCTGCGCAACATCTATTCCGACAACCTCATCGAGGTGACGGAATGGTGCATGTCGCTCGACCCGCTGAGCCGCCCGCAGAGCGTGTTCGCCCTGCAGAAGGAGCTGGCGCGCGAGACCGAGCGCCGCTACACCAAGCTCAGCTTCGGCGAACGCCTGAAGCTGCAGATCGAGACCCTGAAGACCGGGCAGAAAGCCTGAGCATGCAGTTCAGCGTCTACCAGGTCAGCCGCAAAGGTGGCCGCGAAAAGAACGAAGACCGCATGGGCTACTGCTACACGCGGGACGCCGGCCTCTTCGCGCTGGCCGACGGCATGGGTGGCCATCCGGAAGGCGAGGTCGCCAGCCAGCTGGCGCTGCAGACCCTGGCCGCGATGTTCCAGCGCGAGGCCAAGCCCAAGCTGGCCGAGCCGCTGCGCTTCCTGCACGAGGCCATCGTCGCCGGCCACCACCAGCTGCTGCGCTATGCCACCGAGCGCGGCCTGATGGACACGCCGCGCACCACCATCGTGGCCTGCGTCATTCAGGGCAACGCGGCCTACTGGGCCCATTGCGGCGACTCGCGCCTGTACCTGGTGCGCGGCGACAAGCTGGTGGCGCGCACGCGCGACCATTCCTATTCCGAACTGCAGGAGACGCTGTCGCAGGTGGTGCCGATGGGCGACCGCGTCAACCGCAACGTGCTTTTCACCTGCCTGGGCAGCCCGGGCAAGCCGGTGGTGGACACCGCCGGCCCGCTGCTGGTGAACCCGGGTGACCGGGTGATGCTCTGCAGCGACGGCCTGTGGGGCACGCTGCCCGACCCCACGATCACCGAGATCCTCACCAAACACGCCATCAGCGACGCCGTGCCCGAACTGGTGGAACGCGCGCTGCGTGTGGCCGGCGAGCGCAGCGACAACGTCACCGTGCTGGCGGTCGAATGGGAAGCCGCGGAAGACCTGGACAGCAAGAGCGGCATCTCCACCCGTTCGCTGGGCGAAGAGGTCTTCGCGTCCACCATCCAGGCCAGCATCTCTGCCGAGGGCAGCACCGACGAACTGGACGAGGCCGAGATCGAGCGCAGCATCCGCGAGATCAACGAAGCCATCCAGCGCAGCTCGCAAAAGCGCCGCTGATCTCTCCACGCCGCGCGCGATTCCGCGCCGGCTCCTTTCCTCAGGAATCCCCATGAGCTTCGAACGATCCGCCGGCCGCCGTGCCGACGCGCTGCGCCCCATCACGCTGCAGCGCCACTACACCCGCCATGCCGAAGGGTCGGTGCTGGTCAGCTTCGGCGACACCAAGGTGCTGTGCACCGCCTCGGTGGAAGAGAAGGTGCCGCCCTTCAAGCGCGGCGGCGGCGAGGGCTGGCTGACGGCCGAGTACGGCATGCTGCCGCGCGCCACCCACACGCGCAGCGACCGCGAGGCGGCCAAGGGCAAGCAGAGCGGCCGCACGCAGGAGATCCAGCGCCTCATCGGGCGCAGCCTGCGCGCGGTGTTCGACCTGAAGGCGCTGGGCGAGCGCACCATTTCGCTCGACTGCGACGTGATCCAGGCCGACGGCGGCACGCGCACCGCGGCCATCACCGGCGCCTTCGTGGCCGCGCACGACGCGGTGAGCTGGCTGATGGCGCAGGGCAAGCTCACCGCCAGCCCGATCCGCGATTTCGTCGCTGCCGTCTCGGTGGGCGTGGTGCAGGGCACGCCGCTGCTGGATCTGGAGTACGTCGAAGACTCGGCCTGCGACACCGACATGAACGTGGTGATGACGTGCGCCGGCGGTTTCGTGGAAGTGCAGGGCACGGCCGAAGGTGCGCCGTTTTCGCGCGCCGAGATGGACAAGCTGCTCGGCCTGGCGGCGAGCGGCATTGCCGACCTCAACGCCTTGCAGAAGCAGGCGCTCGGGGTGAAGTGATGCGGCTGGTGCTGGCGTCGAACAACGCCAAGAAGCTGTCGGAGATGAAGGCGCTGCTGGGCGTTCTGCCGGTGCAGCTGGTGCCACAGGGCGAACTCGGCATTGCCGAAGCCGAAGAGCCGCACGTCACCTTCATCGAGAACGCGCTGGCCAAGGCGCGCCATGCGGCCGCGGCCGCGGGTGGCGCGGCCATGGCCGATGACTCGGGGGTCTGCGTCGATGCGCTGGGCGGCGCGCCGGGCGTGATCTCGGCGCACTACGCCGGCTACACCACGGCCGCAGGCGAGCGCGAAGCAGTGCGCCGCGCGCAGGACGCCGAGAACAACGCGAAGCTGCTCGCCGAACTGCAGGGCCAGGCCGATCGCCGCGCCTTCTTCATCAGCACCCTGGTGGCTGTGCGCCACGCGCAAGACCCGCAGCCGCTGGTGGCCGTGGGCCGCTGGCCGGGCGAGGTGTTGGCGGCGCCGCGCGGCAGCCTGGGCTTCGGCTACGACCCGCTGATGTTCATTCCAGACCTCGGCCGCACCGTGGCCGAACTCGACACCGAGACCAAGAACCGCCACAGCCACCGCGCGCGTGCGATGGCGCAGATGCTCGCCCTGCTGCGCGAGGTCTGGCACCTGTGAACGCGGCGCCCGGCGTCGAACACTACCTGCGCCCCGGCACGCTGCAACTCGGCGCCTTGCCGCCGCTGTCGCTGTACGTGCACCTGCCCTGGTGCCTGAAGAAGTGCCCGTACTGCGATTTCAACTCGCACGAGTCGAAGGGTGAACTGCCCGAAGCGCGCTACCTCGACGCCGTCATCGCCGACCTCGAAGCCAGCCTGCCGCTGGTGTGGGGCCGCAAGGTGCACAGCATCTTCATCGGCGGCGGCACCCCCAGCCTGTTCTCGCCCGCCGGCATAGACCGCATGCTGGCCGACATCCGCGCCCGCCTGCCGCTGGAGCCGGGCCTGGAGATCACGCTCGAAGCCAACCCCGGCACCTTCGAGCGCGAACGCTTCAAGGCCTTCCGCGCGGCCGGCGTCACGCGGCTGTCGGTGGGTGTGCAGAGCTTCGACGACGGCGCCTTGAAGGCCCTGGGCCGCGTGCACGACAGCGCCCAGGCCCGCGCCGCACTCACCGAGGCGGCCGCCGCCTTCGACACCTTCAACATCGACCTGATGTACGCGCTGCCCGGGCAGGACCTGGCGGCGCTGCAGCGCGACCTGGACATCGCGCTTTCCTTTGCGCCGCCGCACTTGTCGATCTACCACCTGAGCATCGAACCCAACACGGTGTTCGCCAGCCGCCCGCCCGTGCTGCCCGACGCCGACCTGGCCAGCGACATGCTGGACCTGATCGTCGAACGAACGGCCGCCACCGGCCTGGCGCGCTACGAGGTCAGCGCCTTCGCCCGCGACGGCCACCGCTGCGTGCACAACCAGAACTACTGGCAGTTCGGCGACTACCTGGGCCTGGGCGCCGGTGCCCACGGCAAGCTGAGCTTTCCGCACCGCGTGCTGCGCCAGGTGCGCTGGCGCGAGCCGGCGGCCTACATGCAGCAGGCGCTGGCCGGCAACGCGGTCAGCAACCAGAACGACGTGGCGCGGCGCGAGCTGCCCTTCGAGTTCATGCTCAATGCGCTGCGCCTGCGCGAAGGTTTTCCGCTGTCGCGTTACACCGAGCGCACCGGCCTGCCACTGTCGAGCATCGCCCAGGCGCTGGACACCGCCGCCGAGCGCGGCCTGATCGAACGCGATGCGGCCGGCGACACCGTGCGTGCCAGCGCGCGCGGCTTCGACTTCCTGAACGACCTGCAGGCGCTGTTCCTGCCCGCGAGCTAGCGCCTCGGCCTGGACTGGTACGACACCAGTCTCGGCCCACACGTTCCGAACCTAACCCGCGACCAGCGGTTACAGCTCTTGCTGTGACCGCGTGGTTACTTATCGCAAACCCGTAGATCGGTTTGCTTGATGTGGCCTAAAGTGGTTATGCACAGGTACTTTGTGTGCGCCAATCTGACAATACCAGTTGGCGCCCAGATGCCCGCTGCTGCCGAGCCTTCCACCCAACGATCCCTTGCTTCGGAGTTGCGCATGAGCCGGAACCCTCGTCTTGCCCGCCTGCTGGTGCTGTCTGCCTGGACGGCACTCACTTTCGCCGCCAGCCACAGCCTGGCCGCCACCTACCCGGCCTGGGCGCCGGACACCTACTACGCGGCCGGCACGGTGGTCGCTTACAACGGCCGCCTGTACCGCGCGCTGGTCTCGCAGACCGACTACAGCAGCACCGGCTGGAACCCGACCGTGGCCTCGCTGTGGACTGACATCGGCCCGGCCGATGGCGGCACCACGCCACCGCTGCCGCCACCACCCCCGCCGCCGCCACCACCCCCGCCGGCTTCCGGCACCTGGGACCCGAACCGCGCCTACCTGGGCGGCGAGACGGCCAGCTACCAGGGTGTCACCTACCGCGCGAACTGGTGGACCCAGGGCCAGAACCCGGCCACCAACAATGGCCCGGTCGGTTCGGGCAAGCCGTGGACGGTGGTCGGAACGGCTCCCCCGCCGCCTCCTCCTCCGCCGCCACCCCCGCCTCCGCCGCCACCGCCGCCTCCTCCCCCGCCCCCGCCCCCGCCGCCACCCGGCGGCGGCCTGAGCGACCCCGACGCCCGCTCGGCCAACCAGGCCGGCCGCGTCTACAGCGGCTACTACCCGAGCTGGAGCGACACCTGGTTCGACGCCACCGGCAAGTCGCTCAACGAGGTGTTCCGCGCCAGCCAGTTCGCACGCATCCCGGCCAACTACACGCACGTGATGGTGGCCTTCGCGCAGCCCAACTTCAGCTGGGGCGGCATGGCGGCCAACAACTGGTCGGGCACGGGCATCAACTTCAACGGCCGGCCTTCGGACATCAAGGCCGCGGTGGACGTGCTGCACGCCCGCAACATGAAGGTGGTGCTGGCCGTCGGTGGCGCCACCTACAACAGCTGGGCCCAGCTGGCGGCCGAAGGGCATGCGGGCGGCGGCGCCACCATCAACGCCTTCGCCCAGTTCCTGCGCGACATGAACTTCGACGGCCTGGACGTGGACTTCGAGATCGAAGGCCTGGACGGCTACGCCGGCGCCGTGAAGGCGCTGCGCAAGGCCGTGGACCTGGCCGGCGGCGGCCGCGTGCTGACGGTGGCCGCCTGGTCCACCGGGGCCGACTGCACCGCGGCCACCGCCAACGACCCGCAGTGCCTGACGACCGGCGTGTCCTACTGGGGCGGCAAGGCCGGCCTGGAGCGGCAGCTGGTGCGCAGCTACCCGGCGCTGGCCGGCGCCTTCAACATCGTCAACGTGATGAGCTACGACGCGCGCTACGAGCACTACGACGGCGTCACCGCGTGGAAGCAGTACCGCGCGCTGTTCCCGGCCGGCACGGTGGTGTCCATCGGCCTGGAGACGGCGCCCGAAGGCTGGCAGGGCGGGCAGCTGGTGGTGAACAACGGCGACGCGCAGTGTGCGGGCTCGGTGATCCTGCAGAACTCGTACGGCGTGAACATCAACCAGCCGTACTCGGTGCAGCGCTACGTGGGCGCGGTGGCCGCCGGCACCGAACCCAACCGCAACCCGCGTGACGGCGCGATGTTGTGGTCGATCCTGAAGACGGCTTCGGGCAACTGCGGTGCGGCGCCTTTGGCGTCACCCGGCAGCATCGGCAAGCGCAACGCGCCGCTGCTGGGCCTGACCGACGACCCGGCGCTGCAGAACGCGCCCTGGCGCTGACGGCGCTGACGGCGCTACGGGCCGCCCCGCTGCTTCAGGCGGGGCGGCCTGCGGCCAGCGCGGCGCGCGACAGCGCCATCTCGGCGTGCAGCCACTCGCGCAAGGCCGCCACCGGGGGCCAGTCGGCCAGTTCCTCGGGGTGCGCGAACCAGTAGGTCGCGTACTCGCGGTCTTCCAGCGACCAGGGCGCCAGCCGCACCAGCCGGCCCGACTGCAGCGCGTCGGCGGCGAGCAGCTCACGCGCCAGGGCGATGCCCAGGTCCTGCTCGGTGGCCTGCAGCATCAGGCCGAAGTCGTTGAAGTCGGCCACCGGCTTGCAGCACATGCGGCCGCCGGCCAGGCGGAACCAGCGCTCCCAGTAGTCGGCGTCACCCAGCAGCGGCTCCAGGGCCAGCGTCTCGACGCTGGGGCTGGGGCCAAGCCGGGCCGCCCGCTGCGGCGCGCCGAGCACGATCAGCGGCGACTCCACCAGCGGCTCGGCCTGCAGCCCGCGCCAGCGCCCATTGCCTGAGCGCAGCGCCGCGTGGAAGCCCTCGCGCTGCAGGTCGACCAGCTGGCCCGAGGCGTGCACTTCCAGCGTGATGTCCGGGTGCAGCTCACGCCAGCGGCCCATGCGCGGCAGCAGCCAGCGCTGGGCGAAAGAGGGCAGCACCGCCAGCCGCACCAGCTGCGAGACACCCGCAGCGGCCGACTGCGCCGAGCGCACGCCCTCGGCCAGGCGGTCCAGCGCCGGCTCCACGGCGCGCTGCAGCGCGGCGCCGGCAGCGTTCAGCACCAGGCTGCGGCCGCGGCGGTCGAAGAGGCTGAAGCCCAGCTGCTCTTCCAGCAGCTTGATCTGCTGGCTGACGGCGCTGTGCGTCAGGTGCAGTTCATCGGCCGCGGCGCGCAGGTTCTGCAGGCGCGCGGCGGCGCGAAAGGCGGGCAGGGTGTTGAGCGGCAGATGGGCCATGCTGGTAAGCATAGCTGACCAATAGACGATGAATCGATTGATTTTCTTGGGATCGACCCGTGACTATTCTTTCCAGCGTTGCATCAAGGAGAGCCAGCATGAGCGTCACCCTTTACCCCGGAACCCCGATCCCCACGCGCCGCGCGGTGTGGCAGCGGCTGGCCGACGACCTGCTGCTCGGCTGGCAGAGCCTGCGTCAGGCGCGCGCCCAGCGCCGGCGTCTGCGGGCGCTGGAAGGGCTCAGTGAGCACACGCTGCGCGACATCGGCATGGCCGAGTGCACCGGGATCCGCTCGCCGACGGTGGCAGCGTCGAACTTCCTGCGCGGCTTGTGAAGGCCGCGTGGTGCCGGGCTCAGACCCGCGAGGTCACGGCACCGGCGTTGGCGCGCAGCCACTCCACCAGGCGCGGGGCGATCTGCGTCAACGGCAGCACCTCGTTGGCCGCGCCGTGGGCGATGGCCTCGCGCGGCATGCCGAAGACGACGCAGCTCGCCTCGTCCTGCACCACGTTCCAGCTGCCGGCGTCGCGCATGGTCTTCATGGCCTTGGCGCCGTCGGCGCCCATGCCGGTGAGCATCACGCCCAGGGCGTTGCGGCCCACCACGCGCGCGGCGCTCTCGAACAGCACCTCGACGCTGGGCTTGTGGCGGTTGACGGGCTCGCCGTCGACGACGCGGGCGATGTAGTTGGCGCCCGAGCGCTCCACCGACAGGTGGAAGCCGCCCGGCGCGATGTAGGCATGGCCCGGCAGCACGCGCTCGCCGTCCACGGCCTCGGCCACACGGATGCGGCACAGGCCGTTCAGGCGCGCGGCATAACTCTTGGTGAAGCCGGGCGGCATGTGCTGCGTGATCATCACCGCGGGGCAGTCGGCCGGCAGGTTCACCAGCACCTCGCGCGTGGCTTCGGTGCCGCCGGTGGAAGCGCCGATGAAGATCAGCTTCTCGGTCGACAGCCGGCCCAGCGAGGCCATGCTGACGGGCTTGGCCGGTGCGGCATCGGCTGCACCGGCGGCCGGCGCCGGGGCCAGGCGGTGCACACGGGCGCGCGCCGCGGTGCGGATCTTCTCGGTGATGTCGGCGCCCAGCTGGCGCAGGCCGTCGGCCACGCCGATCTTGGGCTTGGCGACGAAATCCACCGCGCCCAGTTCCAGCGCCTTGAGCGTCACATCCGCGCCGCGCTCGGTCAGCGTGGACACCATCACCACCGGCATCGGGCGCAGGCGCATCAGGCGCGACAGGAAGTCGATGCCGTCCATGCGCGGCATTTCCACGTCGAGCGTGATCACGTCGGGGTTGAGGTTGCGGATCATCTCGCGCGCCACCAGCGGGTCGGCGGCGGCGCCGATGCAGCACATGTCGGGCTGGCGGTCGATGATCTCGGCGAGCAGGCCGCGCACCAGGGCTGAATCGTCCACCACGATCACGCGGGTCTTGGTCGTCATGCTTGTCTCGCTAGTTCTAGAACAGGTCCACCGAGCCGCCGGTCACGGCAGGTGCGGCGCGCGTGGCGGCGGCGCGTTCCTGCGCCGCCAGCGCTTCGGTGTTGGCCGAGGCCAGGCGCTTGACCATGGCCTTGCCGCTGGCCGGCAGGAAGCAGACCTTGCGCGGGTAGATGTCCAGCACGTCCTTGCTGACCACCGTGATGCGCTCGGTGCGCAGGTAGTCGAGCACGAAGGCGGTGTTGCGTTCGCCGACGTTGATGGTGTTCATGCCGCTGATCACCGAGCCGCCGCCGAAGACCTTGGCTTCCATGGTGGAACGGGTGGCGCCGCGCTTGACCATCTCGCCGATCAGCAGGTCCATCGCGAAGCTGCCGTAGCGGCCGCTGTCGCCGTCCTTGCCGCCGTTTTCGGGCAGCAGGAAGTGGTTCATGCCGCCGACGCGCTTCTCGCGGTCCCACAGGCAGGCAGCGATGCACGAGCCCAGCGTGGTCAGCACCAGCAGGTCTTCGTCGGCGACGAAGAACTCGCCCGGCAGCACCTTCACCGCCTCGTTGCGGAAGTGGGCGTCGTAGAAGAAGAACGAGGCCTCGCCGGCCTTGCGTGGCGCGGCCTTCAGGCGCTCGAGCCGGCTGGGTGCGGCAGGCCGGGCTTGAGAAAGCGCGGGCGCAGGGGCAGATGCAAGCGGAGAGGCCATTCGATGCTTATCGGCGGTTGCCGCGGGCGGCTTGAGCGTGGCGGGGTCTGGCGTTGCCGTCAGACACGTTCGTAGATGGTCTTGCCGCGCAGGCGGAAGAGGTCGCGCGAATCGGTGAAGTTCTCGGAATGGCCCACGTACAGCAGGCCGCCCGGCTTCATGGCCGCGTGCATGTGTTCCAGTACCTTGCGCTGGGTGGGTGCGTCGAAGTAGATCATCACGTTGCGGCAGAACACCAGGTCGAAAGGCTCGCCCAGGGCGGCCCAGCTGGGGCTCATCAGGTTGAACGAGCGGAACTCGATGAAGCGGGCCAGCTCGGGCTTGACGCGGATGTGGCCCGAATTGGCCCCGGTGCCGCGCATGAAGTGGCGCTTCAGGCGCTCGGCGCTGAGCCCGCGTGCGTCGGCCGAATACACGCCGCGCTGCGCGGTGGCCAGCACTTTGGTATCGATGTCGCTGCACACCAGCTTGACCTGGGCCGAGATGCCCAGCGTCTCCACCACCGTCATCGCCAGCGAATAGGGTTCCTCGCCGGTCGAGGCGGCGTTGCACCAGATGCGCAGCGGCTTGGCCGCGCGCGCGCGCAGGTCTTCCACCAGGGCGTGGAAGTGATGTTCCTCGCGGAAGAAGGCCGTCAGGTTGGTGGTGAGGCAGTTCACGAACTCCTGCCACTCGGCTTCGCCTTCCGCACCGCTGACACGTTCCAGCCACTGCAGGTAGCTGGCGAACGAGCCCTGGCCGGTTTCGCGCAGGCGGCGCGACAGCCGGCTGTAGACCATGGCCTGCTTGCCCGCATGCAGGCTGATGCCGGCGCGCTGGTAGATGAGCTGGCGCACCCGCTCGAAGTCGGCCGGCGTGAGCGTGAACTCCTGCTCGGTGGCGTTGGCGGGCTGGGGCAAGGTGGACGTAGACATGCCAGCAGTGTGTCGGGCGCCTGCCGCCAACGTGGCCGGAAATGCGGCGTTGCAATCTGCCAATTCCCCGCGTCGCCGCTGGGGTTGCCGCTGCTAGACTGCCTTCCACTTCGCGGGTCCGGCCTGGACCACGCGCCAACAAGAGTCGTTTGGACCCACCCGTGTCCCCGCCCGCCCCGGCCACGCCGACCCCACCCGACGCGCAGGCCTTGCACCTGGAGCAGGCGCTGCAGCTGCTTGGGCACTCGGGCCAGCCGCTGCCGCCGGGTGACCCCACCAGCCCCGGCTGGCTGCAGGGCCTGGTGGACGCGCTGGTCGAGCTGTCCAGCCGCGATGCACTCACGGGCCTGGCCAACCGCCGTGCCTTCGACCTGTCGCTGGCGCGCGAGATCGACCGCGTGGCCCGCAGCGGCGAGCCCGCCCTGCTGCTGGCGGTGGACATCGACCATTTCAAGCGCATCAACGACAAACACGGCCACAGCGCCGGCGACCAGGTCATCCGCGCCGTGGCCAACGCGCTCATCGACAGCGTGCGGCCCATGGACCTGGTGGCGCGCATCGGCGGCGAAGAGTTCGCCATCATCCTGCCCAACTGCGCCAGCGCCTTCGGCGAGACGGTGGCCGAGCGTGTGCGCCGGCGTGTCGAGCGCATGCCGGTGGCCGTGGGGCCGGGGCAGCAGATCAGCTGCACCATCAGCATCGGTGGTGCGTTCGCGCCGCAGTGGGTGCGTTCCACCCCGGCCCTGTGGGTGGAGCGTGCCGACCAGCAGCTCTACCTGAGCAAGGCGCATGGCCGCAACCTGGTGCGGCTGGAGCCCACCGCGGTGTCGGTGGTCAGCACCGAAGAACGTCGCCTGCTGTTCGAAACCTCTCAGTTCCTGGACTACGAATGACAGCCCCGCCGAACCCCAGCGCCGCACCTTCGCCGCGCATCATGGCCGTCACCAGCGGCAAGGGCGGCGTGGGCAAGACCTTCGTCTCCGCCAACCTGGCCGCCGCCCTGGCACGCCAGGGCCGGCGCGTGCTGGTGCTGGACGCCGACCTCGGCCTGGCCAACCTCGACGTGCTGCTGAACCTGTTCCCCAAGATCACGCTGCACGACGTGTTCACCGGCAAGAGCAGCCTCAACGACGCCATCGTGCCGGTGGCCGGCGGCTTCTCGGTGCTGCTGGCGGGCTCGGGCATGGTCGAGTACTCACGCATGACGGCCGAGATCCGCGAGCAGCTGCAGCAGGTCATCCTCAAAGTCGAGCCCCGCTTCGACCATGTGCTGCTCGACACCGGCGCCGGCATCTCCGACGTGGTGCTCTACACCGTGTCGCTGGCGGGCGAGATCCTGGTGGTGGTGACACCCGAGCCCACCTCGCTGACCGACGCCTACGCCACCATGAAGGTGCTGGCCACCACGCAGGGCCGGCGCAAGTTCAACCTGCTGGTGAACCAGACGCGCAAGCTGGGCGAAGGCCGCGCCGTGCGCCAGCAGCTGCAGCAGGTGGTGGACCGCTACGTCAACCCGGGGCTCGACAGCCCGGTGCGGCTGGAACTGCTGGGCGAAGTGCCGTCCGACAGCGCGGTGCGCGACTCGGTGCTGCGACGCCAGCTGCTGCTGGAACTGCAGCCCGGCGCGCCGGCTTCGGTGGCCATCGGCAACATCGCCACCAAGATCGTCGGCGCCTGATGGCCGGCGAGGAGCAGCCCGCGGGCCCCACGCCCTTCGTACGCCTGGGCGGCGAGGCCCCGGTGCGCGCGCTGGTCGACCGTTTCTACGACCTGATGGACCTGGAGCCGCAGTTCACCCAGCTGCGTGCGCTGCACCCGCAGGACATGGCCGGCTCGCGCGACAAGCTGTACTGGTTCCTGTGCGGCTGGCTCGGTGGGCCCAACCACTACATCGAGCGTTTCGGCCACCCGATGCTGCGCGCGCGGCACATGCCGTATGCCATCGGCATCGCCGAGCGCGACCAGTGGATGGCCTGCATGTCGATGGCCATGGAAGACCAGGGCGTCGACACCGAACTGGCCGCCCGCCTGGGCCAGGCCTTCTTCGGCACCGCCGACTGGATGCGCAACAAGGGCGGCTAGCCCCGCCCGGCGTTCTGCCCGACGCTGCCGGCCAGCAGCACGATCAGCGCCCCGGCGCCGCCCTGCGGCCCGCTGGCCTGCGTGAAGGCGATGACGGCGGCGCTCTGCCCTAGCCAGCGCTGCACCTTGCCCTTCAGCACCGGCTGCTTGCCCGGTGAACCATGCCCCTTGCCGTGCACCACGCGCAGGCAGCGCTGGCCGCGCTGCGCGGCGTGGCGCACGAAGGCGGCGAGTTCGTCGCGCGCTTCGTCGCGGCGCAGGCCGTGCAGGTCGATCTCGGCCTGGATCGACCAGTGCCCGCGGCGCAGCCGCGTCACCACGTCGGCGCCCACGCCGGGGCGGCGGAAGCTGAGGTGGTCGTCGGTGAGCAGCAGCGATTCGATGTCGACTTCGTCGGACAGCGCTTCCTTCAGCGCCGCCTGTTCGTCGAGCTGGCGCTGGCGCGGTTCGGGCGAGGGGCGTGCATGCGTTCCGTGGCGGCGGCCGTGGGGCGGCAGCGGCGTCACCGGGCCCACGGCGTCGGCAAAGGCGCGCCGCAGGCGTTCGGCGGCGGCGAGCGCGGCGCGTTCGCGCACGGCCAGCTCCGCCGCCTCGCGTGCACGGCGCGCCAGCGTCTCGCGCAGGTTTGCCAGCTCGGCCAGGGTACGCAGCTTCATGGTCAGAGCAGCCCGCGTTCGGCCAGCGACACCACCTGGCCCTGGCCGACGACGACGTGGTCGAGCACACGCACGTCCACCAGCTTCAGCGCGGCCTTCAGCGTCTGCGTCAGGTACTCGTCGGCGCGCGAAGGCTCGGCCAGGCCGGACGGGTGGTTGTGCGCCAGCACCACCGCGCCGGCATTCAGCGCCAGGGCGCGCTTGACCACCTCGCGCGGGTACACGCTGGTCTGCGAGAGGCTGCCGTGGAACAGCGCCTCCAGCTTCAGCAGCCGATGCTGGGCGTCGAGGAAGAGCACGGCGAACACCTCCTGCGGCCGCCCGCCCAGCTGCAGCGCCAGGTAGTCCTTCACCTTGGCGGGGCTGTCGAACACCGGCGCCTGCTGCAGCTGCTGGGCCAGCGCGCGGCGCGCCATCTCCATCACCGCCAGCAGCTCGGCGCGTTTGGCCGGGCCCAGGCCTTTCACGCCCTGCAGCAGTTCGGGCGCCGCGTTCAACAGGCCGGCGTAGCCGCCGCAGTGGGCCAGCACGTCGTCAGCCAGTTCCAGCACGCCGCGGCCCTTGAAGCCGGTGCGCAGCAGCAGGGCCAGCAGCTCCGCGTCGGCCAGGGCGGCGGCGCCGCGGGCCAGCAGCTTCTCGCGCGGGCGCTGGTCGGCGGGCAGGTGCTTCATGGGGGCCTCGTAGAATCGGGTTCAGTCTATGCGACGCCCACAAGCCCTTCGATGCACCCCGTGAACCACGTCCAGCCAGGCTCGTTCCTGACCCTGCACTACCGCCTGGCGGGGCCGGACGGTGCCGACGTGGTCAACACCTTCAGCGACAAGCCAGCCACGCTGTCGCTGGGCACGGGCCAGCTGGCCCCGGCCATCGAAGAGCACCTGATCGGCCTGCCCGAAGGCGCCGAGGCTTCGTTTGACCTGCCGCCCGGTGCCGCCTTCGGCCAGCGCAACCCCGAACTGCTGCAGCGCGTGAAGCTGGCCCTGCTGCACCAGCTGGGCGACCCCGATGCCGAGTACGGCGTGGGTGACGTGGTGCAGTTCCCCACGCCCGACGGGCAGGGCAGCTATGCCGGCGTGGTGCGCGAGGCCGGCGACGACTGGCTGTTGTTCGACTTCAACCATCCGCTGGCGGGCCACTCCGTGCATTTCGAAGTCAAGCTGCTGGGGGTGCTGTGATGACGGCCGAAGTGACCGACGTGCTGCTGGCCGAACCGCGCGGCTTCTGTGCCGGGGTTGACCGCGCCATCGAGATCGTCGAGCGCGCGCTGGCCAAACACGGCCGGCCCATCTACGTGCGCCACGAGATCGTGCACAACACGTATGTGGTGAACGACCTCAAGGCCAAGGGCGCCATCTTCATCGAAGACCTGGCCGAGGTACCGCCCGGCGCGACGCTGGTGTTCAGCGCCCATGGCGTGAGCAAGGCGGTGCGGGTTGAAGCCTCGCAGCGCGGCTTCCAGGTCTTCGACGCCACCTGCCCGCTGGTGACCAAGGTGCACGTGGAAGTGGCCAAGCTGGCCAAGGAAGGCTACGAGTTCATCATGATCGGCCACAAGGGGCACCCCGAGGTGGAAGGCACCATGGGCCAGCTGTCCGCCGGCATCTACCTGGTGGAAGAGGTGGCCGACGTGGCCGCCGTGCAACCGCGCGGCGCCAAGCTGGCGGTGGTGACGCAGACCACGCTGAGCGTGGACGACGCTGCCGAGATCCTGCGCGAGGTGAAGCGCTGCTTCCCGCACGTGCGCGAACCCAAGAAGCAGGACATCTGCTACGCCACCCAGAACCGCCAGGACGCGGTGAAGGTGATGGCGCCGGCGGTGGACGTGGTCATCGTCGTCGGCAGCCCCACCAGCAGCAACAGCAACCGCCTGCGCGAACTGGCCGAGCGCCTGGGCACGCCGGCCTACATGATCGAGGGCGCACAGGCGCTGGAGCCGGCGTGGTTCGAAGGCCGCCCGCGTGTGGGCGTGACGGCCGGCGCGTCGGCGCCCGACATCCTGGTGCGCCAGGTCATCGAGCGCCTGCGCGAGCTGGGTGCCACCAGCATCCGCAGCATCGACGGCGTGGTCGAGAACGTGCGCTTCCCGCTGCCGCGCGGCCTGGGCGACCGCAGCATGAGCGAGATCGTGTCCTCCCGATCCTGACGCCGCGCCGGCTTCCCACCGAACCGACAGCGGCGCCCCTCACCCGGCGCCCGTTTTGGCATCTGACGCCATCTGACATCTCCCTTCTCAGGAACCACCATGCTCGACATCAACCTGCTGCGCCGCGACCTGGACGCCGTGGTCGCGCAACTGCAGCGCCGCAAGAACCCGCAGCCCTACCTGGACGTGGCGCGCTACAGCGCGTTGGAAGGCGAACGCAAGCAGATCCAGACCCTGACCGAACAGCGACAGGCGCGCCGCAACGCCCTGAGCAAGCAGATCGGCCAGGCCAAGGGCAAGGGCGAGGACACCAGCGCCCTGATGGCCGAAGTGAACGGCATCGCCGATGAGATGAAGGCCGGCGCGGAGCGGCTGGAGCTCGTGCAGGCCGAACTGCAGGACATGCTGATGGGCCTGCCCAACCTGCCGCAGCCGGGTGTGCCCGACGGCGCCGACGAAACCGGCAACGTCGAGGTGCGGCGCTGGGGCACACCCGCCAGCTACGGCTTCAAGCCGCGCGACCACGTCGACCTGGGTGCCGCCCTCGGCCTGGACTTCGAGACCGGCGCCAAGCTCAGCGGCGCGCGTTTCACGCTGCTGCGCGGCCCGGCGGCGCGCCTGCACCGGGCGCTGGCGCAGTTCATGCTGGATACCCACACCACCCAGCACGGCTACACCGAGTGCTACACGCCCTACATCGTCAACCGCGAGGTGCTGGAAGGCACGGGGCAGCTGCCCAAGTTCAAGGAGGACATGTTCTGGGTGACGCGCGGCGGTGACGAATCGCAGCCCGAGCAGTACCTCATCAGCACCAGCGAGATCAGCCTGACCAACAGCGTTCGCGAGAGCATCCTGGACGCCGCAGCGCTGCCCATCAAGCTGACGGCGCACAGCCCCTGCTTCCGCTCGGAAGCCGGCAGCGCCGGGCGCGACACGCGCGGCATGATCCGCCAGCACCAGTTCGACAAGGTGGAGATGGTGCAGGTGGTGCACCCCGAGCAGAGCGACGCCGCGCTGGAGCAGATGGTGGGCCATGCCGAGGCCATCCTGCAGAAGCTGGAGCTGCCCTACCGCGTGATCACGCTGTGCACCGGCGACATGGGCCACGGCGCCGAGAAGACCTACGACCTGGAGGTGTGGCTGCCGGCGCAGGACACCTTCCGCGAGATCAGCTCGTGCAGCAACTGCGGCGCCTACCAGGCGCGGCGCATGCAGGCGCGCTTCCGCAACGCGGCCGGCAAGACCGAGTTCGTGCACACGCTCAACGGCTCGGGCCTGGCCGTGGGCCGCACGCTGGTGGCGGTGCTCGAGAACCACCAGCAGGCCGATGGCTCGGTGCGCATTCCTGCCGCGCTGCGCCCGTACCTGGGCGGGCTGGAAGTCCTGAAGCCCTGAAACGCTGGGCTAGAATGCCGGGCTCCGCTCGACCCGGAGATCGACACGGAGAGATGGCAGAGTGGTCGAATGCACCGGATTCGAAATCCGGCGTACAGGTCCTCCTGTACCGAGGGTTCGAATCCCTCTCTCTCCGCCAGACAGCCAGGAACAACGGGCCCCTTGCGGGCCCGTTTTCATTCAGTAGGCCGCTCCCCACCAGAACGTGCCGTTGAACTGGCGGATGGTCATGCGCAGCTTGCGCAGGCTGAAGCCGCGGTAGTGGTAGCCATAGTCCAGGCCCCAGATCACGCTTTCGTAGGACACCACGGTGAACCAGCCCTCCAGCGGCACGTACTCCTGCACGGTGAGCCTGATGGGCTTGTGCACATCGATCTGGTCCAGTGGCGGCATCTGTTGCGGCTCGGTGTCGGGCGGCGTGCAGAACATCAGGCGCCCTGCCGTGCTGGAGCCCAGGCTGACGTTGGCGTCGCCCTGAGTCCACGAACCGGCGCCCCAGGCGTGGTGGTCCCAGTATGAGGACCAGCCCCCGCCGTCGACGGGGTTGACGTAGTGTTCCCACAGCGGCAGCCAGTTGTTCAGGCATAGCGGGTCGCCGTACTCGGGCCCGTTGCTGTGCGCCACGCCCACCACGGCCGCCAGCTGGTTGCCGCGCGGCAGGCGCCGCGGCTGCGCCGGTACCAGGCGCGGTTCGCGCTGGGCACGCAGGGCATGGTCCTGCAGCAGGGCGGTGGGCGCCGGCGTCCCGGCAGGGGCCAGCGCCATGTGCATCTCCAGCGCGCTGGCGCGAAACACCTGGTCCAGCGCGTCCACCGTGCGCAGCAGGCTCGCTCCGGTGGCCGCAATGCCTACCGTGCCGTCGCGATGCAGCACGAACTCCAGTTGCCCGTTCGGCGTGACCAGCCGGGCCACCACCGGCAGCCGCGTGTTGACCGAAGGCCCGGCCGGCACGTCGTCATGCGTGAAGAGTTCGGGCACTGCCGTGCCGAAACCCTGGCCGCCGGCCTCTGCGGCCATCAGCAGGGCGGCGCAGGCGCCGGCAAGGAAACGCTTCATGCGGGGCCTCCTTCTTGGGCTGACAGCAATTCATCATAGGGCGCGCCCCGTGTGCGCGGGCCCCGTCCGCGCCCGCTGCGGCCCTTCGCTCTAGGGGGCCCGCAGAGCCACAGTCTGCACAATGGCGCCATGGCCAAGCCTGTCTTGCTCCGCACCCTGCGCCCCGGCATCGCTACCTGGATGGCCGGGGTCAGCCTGCTGGCGCTGATGCCGATGATGGCCTTCTCGGCCTACGTGGTGTACCGGCAGACCGACGAGCAGCAGCGCCAGGCGATGGTGGCGCTGCAGCGCCGCGCGCAGGTGGCGGCGGCGGCCATCAGCCACGAGCTGGACAGCGTGATAGGCGGCCTCACGGTCATCTCGCAGGCCGATGAGCTGCGCCTGGGCGACCCGGCGGCCACCCTGGCGCTGGCGCGGCGCGTGGCGGCGGTCGACCCACGCATCGACGACATCCAGGTCGGCCCCCTGGCCGCGGGCACACCACCGGTGTCGGGGCTGCTGCCGGCCCGCGACGGTCTGCCGCCGGGGGTCAACCTGGTGGCGCCGCTGCCGTCGTCGGCACCGCCCGCGGGGCAGGGCATCGTGGCGCGCGTGCGCCTGGCGGCCATCAATGCGCGACTGAACGAGCAGGCCTGGCCCGAGGACTGGACGGCCGCCGTGCTCGACGCCGACAGGATCATCCTGGCCCGCTCGCGCGACGCCGCACAGTTTGTCGGCCAGCCTGCCACGGCCACGCTGCTGGAAGGGCTGCGCGGTGGCCAGCCGATCTTCAGCGCCGGCACCAAGGACGGCATCGAGGTCGTGGTGAGCACGTCTCCCGTGTCTCGCGCCGGCTGGCTGGTGGTGGTCGGGCGGCCGGTTTCGGCGTTGAACGCGCAGGTGCGCGGCTCGATGCTGTCCATCGTGCTGGCCGGCGTGCTGTGCGCGATGGTGGCGGTGGGTGGTGCCCTGGTGCTGGCCCGCTTGATGGGGCGCCAGCTCGACGCCGTGGTGAGGGCCCACGCCGGGCGCCGGGCCGGCGCCGTGCCGCCGCCGAGTTCGATCCGCGAAGTGGCCCAGCTGTCCGAAGCACTCACGCAGGCGCAGGCCACGGCCGAACGTGCGTCCGGCGAGCTGCTGGGCGCGCGCGAAGAGGTGGTGGCGCGCCTGAGCGAGCGCAGCGAGATGCTCGACGTGCTGGCGCACGAGGTGCGCCAGCCGCTCAACAACGCCTCGGCCGCGCTGCAGGCCGCGGCCCTGGTGTTCAGGCGTGGCGGCGACAGCGTGGCCGCCGAGCCGCTGCAGCGCGCCGGCGCGGTGCTGAGCGAGGTGCAGTCCAGCATCGACAACACGCTGGCCGTGGCCGCGTTGCTGGTGGGGCAGGGCCTGGCGCGCGAGGACTCCGACATCGACGCGCTGGTGGCCGTGGCCATCGCCGACCTGCCGCCCGCCGAGGCCGACCGTGTGCAGGTGGAGCGCGCCACCAGCACGCGCACTGCGTCCATGGACGCGAGCCTGATGCGCCTGGCGCTGCGCAACCTGCTGTCCAACGCGCTGAAGTACAGCCCGCGCGGTACGCCGGTGGTGGTGCGTGTGTCCGATTCCGACCATCCGCTGGCGCTGCTGATCGACGTCATCGATGTCGGCAAGGGCATCGAAGGTGATCTGCTCGAACACCTCTTCGACCGCGGTGACCGCCGGCCCGTGGCCGCCGGCGCGCGCCGCCAGGGCCTGGGCCTGTACATCGTGCGCCGGGTGATGGAACTGCACGGCGGCCGCGTTGAACTGCAGCGCAACGGCCCCGACGGCACCACCATGCGGCTGGTGATCGATCAGAGCGGGGACGACTGAACGCGGCGCGGGCTGCGCGATCAGGCTCAGGCGCGGCGCCGTGGCGCCGATATGCCTGGGACGAGCCACTCCCCGAGGGATTCCCGATGTCGATGTTCCTGCGCCGCCGCATGCTGGCCGTCTGCGCCGCCATGGCCCTGTCCGCCTGCGCCACGGCCCCTGGAGGTGTAGCGGGCGCGCCGCAGCGCATCACCTTCATCGACAGCGACGGTTTCGACCGCCAGGTGCAGGGCGCGGTGGGTGCAGGCGCCGAAGCCGTGGACATCGCGATGATGGCGCCGGCCTCGGTGAACAGCCTGCCGCCGCGCCTGTCGAAGGTGCTGAGCACGGTGCAGGAGGCCGGTGGCAAGGTCAGCGTGCAGTCCGGCAGTCGTGGCGGCGGCGGTACCGACCGCGCGCTGCTCAGCCTGCTTGGCATGCTGCCCGCGCTGGTGGATGCGTTCATGGACGCGCGCCAGCGCCAGGCCTTCCGCGACTACGACGCCACCGTCACCGTGGTGGAAGGCCAGGTGACGCGCGTCCAGTTGAGCAAGGCGCGCTGAAACGCGCCTTGTTGCGCTTCAGAAGCTGCTGAAGACGTAGGAGTACTGCAGCGTCGTCAGGTACTCCTGGTAGTTCGGCGAACCGAAGCTTTGGTAGCGCACACCGTAGGAATGCACGCTGCCCGCGCGGCGGTAGCCGATGCGGATGTTGACGCCAGTGTCGCCCTCGAGTTCGGTCTGGGTGCTCTTGTCGGTGTAGGTGGTGCGCTGGATGGCCACCGACAGCGACAGGATGTCGCGGTTCGACGAACCCAGGCGCAGTTCGGGGAAGTTGACGCCGAAGAAGGGCCCGGCGTTCTTGCCGAACTTGCCGTTGCCGAAGGATTCGCCATAGGACGAGTTGCGGTAGCCCGCGATCAGCGCCACGCCTTCGTAGACACGGAAACCCACCGTGCCCGAGACCTCCGAGCGCCAGCCACTCACGTACTTCGGGCCCGGGCCGATGACGTCGACCGGCAGCGCTTCGAAGTTCACGTCGGCAAACAGCCAGTCGCCCGAGACGGTCAGGCCCATGGTCGGGCCGCCGGTGAAGGTGTCCGAGGTGCCGGCGCCTTCCACGGAGTAGTTGCCGAGCTGCACGCCCAGGCGCGGCAGGAAGTCGACGGCCGATGCGCTGGCGCTGAAGGCGAACAGGGCGGCGGCGGCCATGGCGTGGCGGTGTGTGAAGGTCATGCTTTCGGTGTTGCTTCTAGTGGGTTGGAGAGGGGACGGGAGAACTCAGAAGATGACGTTGTTGCTCTTGCGCTTCTTGAAGAAGACCTTGTCGTTGAGGGACCAGTTCATCCAGGGCTCCTGCTGGAAGCGCGTGGCGCGCTTGACGATCAGCGTGGCTTCCTGGAACACGGCCGTGACCTCGAGCCCTTCGTCCAGCATCACGCTGGCCAGGGCTTCGGCGTAGGGGCTGTTGCGGCCGTCGCCGTCGAGCGCCACCTTGCCGGGCGAGGTGGCGTAGGCGATCAGGGTATTGCCCGGCACGTTCTCCAGCTGCGACAGCCCGGCCGGAACCTCCACCCGCGCCAGCCCGCGTTCATCGGTCTTGCCGGTGTTCAGGGCGCGCGTGTAGGCGGGGCTGCGACCGGCAAAGGGGTTGTTGCGGCAGGCATCGAGCACCACGATGTTCGACGAACGCCCATCGGCGGGTAATGCGGCAAATAACTGGCTGATGGGAAATGCGTGGCTGCGCAATTCCTCGGGCTGTTCGACGCGGGCGTCGGTGGGAATCAGGTAGTTTTCCCCGCCATGTTGCACGCCATGGCCGGCGAAATAGACGAATGCAATATCTCCGCGGCCCAGCGCACGCCCGAATTCGGTGGTGGCGACGGCCATTTGCTGCAGCGTGGCGTCGCGCAGCAGGGTCACCTTGAATCCGATCTGCTTCAGCGAAGCGGCCAGCAGTTCGGCGTCGTTCACCGAGTTGCGCAGCGGGTCGGTGTGCTGGTAGGCGGCGTTGCCGATGACCAGGGCCTGGCGCGCTTGTGCGGCGCAGGGAAGCTGCGGCGCGGCCAGCAGCAGGAGCCAGGCCCACCGCAGCAGGGCACGCTTCAGCATGAGGCGGGCTGGCTCAGCAGGACCATGAAGCTCGGCACCACGGGCATGTGTTTTGTCATTTTTTGCACGAGCGGGTTGGCGTGTCTGGGCGACTATTCCGTGCCGATGAAGGTATTCAAACCCCGGGCACCGAAGCGGATGCTCGAATCAGTGACGCAAATGGCCCGCATTTATATCGGCACGATTCCCAATGACTAGAGCCCTGTGCTTGCGACTTCCTGCACCCCTTGGGCTCTTGCGCCTGCTGGGGCTGCTGTGCTTGTGCGTCGGTTCGGCACAGGCGGCCGAACCGCGCCGCGTGGCCCTGCTGGTGGGCGTGGGCCAGTACGCCGATGCCGTGGTGCCCGCCCTCGAAGGCCCGGCGCACGACATCGCCGCGGTGCAGGCGGCCCTGCAGGCGCACTGGGGCTTTCGGCCGGCCGACGTCGAGGTGCTGCTCGACGCCGCCGCGTCGCGCGCCGGCATCCTGGCCGGGCTGCAGCGCCTGCTGGTGCGCAGCGCCGCCGGCGACGAGGTCTTCATCTACTTCTCGGGCCACGGCACGAGTGCGAACGACCGCAACACCGGGCTGCCGCTGCCGCACACCTCGGGCGCCTTCATCCCCCATGACCTGCGCACCGACGTGTCGCCGCGGGCCATGGTCGAGCAACTGCTGGTGGGCCAGCGCGACCTGCGGCCGCTGCTGTTGCAGCTGGACGAAGGCGGGCGCCGCGTGCTCGTGGTGTCTGACAGCTGCTACTCGGGCCAGGCCGTGCGTGCGCTGGTGCCCCGCGCCGACGGCGCGCGCCTGGTGCCACGCGCCGTGCCGCTGAAGGCCCTGGCCGCACCCGTCGGCGCAGCGGCGCCCGCGCCAAGGCCCGAGCCCGCGCCCTATCCGTACCGGCACGTGTACTACATGGCCGCGGCCAGCGACAGCGAGACCGCCATGGACATCGGCAGCAAGGACCTGCGCGCCCTGCCCACCGTGGACAACCGGCCTCACGGCGCGCTCACCGACGCCCTGCTGCGTGTGCTCGTCGGCAGCCTGCCCGCCGACCGCAACCGCGACGGCGCCGTCGACCACGCCGAGGCCTTCGCCGCCATCGGCCGCTTCATGGCCATACGCGGCTACCCGCACACGCCGCAATCGCTGCCCTCGGCCGCGGAAGACGGTGCCTTGCTGGCCCACGCGCCGCTGTTCGGCACACGCCCGGCAGGCGGCGAGTTTGCGCCCTTGCCGGCGCCGGCTGCCAGCGGCGTTTCGGCTCCGGTGCCGCCGCCTGAGCCGGCCGTGCCTGCCGGTCTGCGCGTGCGCCTCGACGGCGAAAGCCTCGGCGCGCGCGAGGCGCTGCAGGGCCTGCCCGGCCTGCAGCTGGTGGGCGAGATCAGCGCCGAGTTCAGCCTGCGCGCCGAGGCCGGCACGTGGCAGCTGCGCAGCCCGGCCGCCGACCTGGTGCTGCAGGGCACGCTGCCCGAGGTGCGGCGGCGCCTGCAGGCCGCGCTGTGGCTGCGCCGGCTGCAGCAGGCCGCGGCAGCCCGCCCGAGCTTCACGCTGGAGCTGCAGGCCCTGCCATCCACACGCGGCGGCTCCTTCATCGAAGGCGAACGTTTCAGCCTGGCGCTGCGCTCGCAGCACAGGGCTTCGGTGCTGCTGCTGGCGGTGGACCCGCAGGGCATGGTGCAGGTGCTCTACCCGATCAACGCCGACGAGAAGCAGCCGCATGCGGCCAGCGCCCTGGTGCTGACGCCACCGCCGTCCAGCCCCATCGTCGTGACGCCGCCTTTTGGCACCGACGAACTGCTGGCCCTGGCCTTCGAGCGGCCGCCGCCGTTCTGGAACCAGCTGCCGCAGCGCGGCAGCCTGGCGCTGTCCAGCCCGCTGCTGGCGGCGATCGAACAGGCGCTGGCAGGGCCCGAGGCGCGCATCGGAAGCGCCAGCCTGTTGATCCGCAGCCTGCCCCGCCTGCCGGCAGCGCCCTGAGCACGGCGCACTTGGCCGCACAATGCGGCCTGCATGCGCGCTCACCTGGCTGCCATCACCGTCTGCCTGGCCCTGGCCGGCTGCGCCACGCGCTCCGACGACGTGGCGCCGCTGGCTGCCAACCCGGCCGAGTTCGCCACCTGGGACTGCGCGCGCATCGACGATGAACTCGACGCCGTGCAGCAGCGCGCGGCCGATGTGGCCTACAGCGTCGACCAGCGTGCCGGCGGCAACATCGTCGCGCTGGGCGTGGGCCTGGCGGTGTTCTGGCCGGCCATCCTGGCGATGCGGCCCGACGGCCTGGAGGCAGCCGAACTGGCGCGCCTGAAGGGCCGCTTCGAGGCCCTGCAGGAAGCCGCGCGCGGGCACGGTTGTCCGCCGCCCGGCGACATGCTGCCTGCCGCGCGCGCCGCGGCCTACCCGGTGGCGCTGAACGAGCGCCTGGTCTACGAAGACCGCGTGCCGGGCAGCAGCCGCAGCACCGAGTGGAGCCTGAGCATCAGCGCCCTGCGCCGCGGCGAGATCGAATACCGCAGCGTCGACAACGACGGCCTGCTGCGCCAGGACCGCGCCGGCAACGTGCTGCTCGCCCCGGCGGGTGCGCTGGCCTGGCCGCGCCTGCTGCGGGGTGAACTGCTGCTGGGCGCGGTGACGGCTGGCGACATCATCGTCAGCGGCGACCCGCTGGCCCGCGCCCGCATGCGCGGGCAGGTGGTGGCGGTGGGGCCGCAGCAGGTGGCCGGCCGGCGCTTCGACGTGGCGGTGGTCGAACTCTTCGGCGATGCACCGCGCGGCGCCGACGCCACGCGCGTGGAAGGTGTCATCGTGGTCGACCGCGCCAGCGGCGTGCTGCTGCGGCTGGACCTGCAGAGTGCGCAGCCGCCCTTTGCGCTGCAGCGCCGCCTGATGCGGGTGGAAGCGGCCCCGCGCTGACACAGATCTTTACCGGCCCGGCACGGCGCCGATACCCCTGCCGCGCAGCATCCTCATCACAAGAGGTTTCTCCTCATAAGGACGTCGTGATGAAGACCATGCAGATCGCTCCCACCCGCCACCCCTTGCGCCTGCTCACGGCCACCCTGGCCCTGGCGTTGGCCGCAGGTTTCGTACAGACCGCCCACGCCCAGCCCGGCGCCGGCGAACCCGGCATGCACCGCATGGGCCACGGCATGGGCATGGGCGGCGGCATGGACGGCCCCCGCCAGATGCGCCAGATGGGCCGCATGCTCGACGCCGTGAACGCCACCGACGAGCAGCGCAGCCAGATCCGCCAGATCATGCAGGCCGCGATGGGCGACCTGCGCGGCCAGCGCGAGGCCGGCCGCAAGCTGCACGAGGACATGCGGGCCCTGTTCACCCAGCCCACCGTGGACGCCAACGCCGCCGAGGCCCTGCGACAGCAGATGCTGGCCCGCCACGACCAGGCCAGCAAGCGCATGATGCAGGCCATGGTCGAAGCCAGCCGCGTGCTCACGCCTGAGCAGCGCAAGACGCTGGCCGAGCGCATGGCGCAGCGCCGCTCGATGATGGAGCGCCACCGCTCCGAGCGCGACACGCTGGACAAGCCGGCCCGCTGAGCCGCGCTATCCTGCCGCATCAACCTGCCCGCCCCGACGGCGGCGCCGCCCGGCGCCACCGTCGGGGCCTTTCCACGATGGGAAACCGCCCGTGACGAGCCGCCTGCTGCTCATAGACGACGACGCCCGCCTCACCGACATGGTGGGCGGCTACCTGCGCCACAACGGCTTCGAGGTGGACACCGCCGGCTCGCTGGCGGCCGGCCGCGAACAGCTCAAGCACGCCAGCTACGACGCGCTGCTGCTCGACCTGATGCTGCCCGACGGCGACGGCCTGGACTTCACGCGCGAACTGCGCAGCCAGCCGCGCACACGGCGCATGCCACTCCTGATGCTCACCGCACGCGGCGAGCCGATGGACCGCATCGTCGGCCTGGAGATCGGCGCCGACGACTACCTGCCCAAGCCCTTCGAGCCGCGCGAACTGCTGGCGCGCGTGAAGGCGCTGCTGCGCCGCGCCGCGCCCGATGCCGGCGACGACGAAGTGCTGGCCTTCGGCCGCCTGGAAGTGGACCTGGGCGCGCGCCAGGCACGCCTGGCCGGCGCGGTGTGCGACCTCACCAGCCACCAGTTCGAGCTGCTCACCGTGCTGGCGCGCAGCCCCGGCCGCGTGCTGTCGCGCGACCAGATCATGGACTCGCTCAAGGGCCACCCGCTGG